>NZ_JBHMIV010000019.1:0-106653 GCF_048060475.1 Nocardiopsis sp. LOL_012
ACTCCCCGCACGGGATGGTGATCGGCCGCGCGTGGCGGTTGGGGGAGGAGGACCTGTTCGCCGGGCAGGTCTCCGACGTCCACCTCTACCAAGGGGTGCTCTCCCAGAACGACATCAACACGGTCTACGAGGGGCTGATCCCGACCAGCGCCCCCTGAACCCGCCACGCGTCTCTTTCGATCTCAGCCAGCTCACTGAACCCGGCGGCAACGATGACCGCTGGGACGGAGGCCCCCTGTGTCCGAGCACTCCCTCTCGATGACCAACCAGTCCCGCCACGAGTCCGACAGTCCGGTCAGGCGTATCCGGCGCCGGGCGGGACGCGGCATGGTCCACACCCTCTCCTTCGCTCTCATCGCGTCGCTGCTGTCCGTGACGACGTCACAGGCGCTTCCCTTCAACCCTGTGCCCGAGGCGGAGTACGAACCCTGGATCCAGGGCAATGAGGTGGGCGCTGAAACGGCTGTGCAGGACGGCACGGTCGCCGACGCGGCGATCGAAACGCTGCCGCAGGCCCAGTGGCCCGAGCCGGAAACCGTGGTGTTAGGGGGGACCGGAGCCCCCGAAGCGAGCGCGTTCTCGTCCATGGCCGAGGAGGACTCGATCGTCGGTATCGGCACCGTCTCACAGAAGGTGCTCGACGACTGGAACGCCCCTTTCTCCTCGAATGAGGCAGCCCCAGACCAGGCACGGGAGACGGCTCCGGCGGGGTATCGACTCCCGTCCGAGCCCACACCCCCACCGGAGGAGGCCACACCCACGGCACCGGACGGGGGAGCCCCCGAGGAGCGAACCGAGTCCGAAGCCGAGCCGTCGGCACCCGACAGGGAGACCGGCACGGACGAAGCCACCGAGGAGAGCACGGAGGCGGACCGGGGTCCCGAAGAGCCGCCGACCGACGGCGCCTCCCCAGAACCTGAGGCCGAGGACCGGCCCGATCCACGGGTAGTGGAGTCGGCCGAAGTCGAACTCCTGAGCCGTGCTGACGCCGAGGAAGCCGGGGTCGACGGAGTCCTGATGCGGGTACGGCGCACCGACGGTGTCGACGGGGCCGGTCCTGTCGAGATCGTGCTGGACTACTCCGGGTTCGCGTCCGCGTTCGGCGGCGACTACGGCTCCCGGCTCAGGCTGCTGGCCCTGGCGGACTGTGAGACCGGTGGTGGCACCGAATCGGACGACTGTACCCGTGCCTACGACCTGGGGTCGGTCAACGATCCCGCAGCGGACACCCTGACCGTCGTGGCACCCGCTACCGCTTCGGGTGTAACACTGATGGCCGCCGCCGACGCTGACAGCGGCAACGGCGACTACCAGGCCAGTGACCTGGCCCCCTCAGCAGCCTGGGACGTCAGCCTCCAATCGGGCTCCTTCTCCTGGACCTACCCGATCCAGGCGCCGGGCGTGGCAGCGGACCTGGCCCCCGACGTCTCGTTGGCCTACTCCTCAGGTGCGGTCGACGGCCGCACCGCCTCCACCAACAACCAGGCATCCTGGATCGGCGAGGGCTTCGACTACCACCCCGGGTTTATCGAGCGCTCCTACATCGGCTGCGCCCAGGACGGCCAGGAGGACCCGGACAAGACCGGTGACCTGTGCTGGAAACGGCACAACGCCACCCTGTCCCTGAACGGGATGTCCAGCGAACTGCTGCTGGACTCCGACGGCACCTGGCGGCTACGCGATGACGACAACTCCACGGTGGAGCGGCTGACCGGGACCACCAACGGCGACAACGACGGCGAGTACTGGAAGGTCACCACCTCCGACGGCACCCAGTACTTCTTCGGCCGCAACCGCCTGCCCGGCTGGACCTCCGGCGACCCCGAGACCGGCTCGGCCTGGACCGTGCCGGTCTTCGGCAACGACTCCTCCGAACCGTGCCACGACACCTCCTTCGCCGACTCCTGGTGCCAGCAGGCCTGGCGGTGGAACCTCGACTACGTCGTCGACGCCCAGGGCAACGTCATGACCCTGTACTACGACGAGGAGCGCAACCACTACGGCCGCAACATGGAGGCCGACGACGCGACCGGCTACGACCGCGGCGGCCATCTGGACCGGATCGAGTACGGCCTGCGCAGCGACGACGTGTTCGCCACCGCCCCGGCCCGGGTGGACTTCGACGTCACCGAGCGGTGCGTGCCCACCGATTCCTTCGACTGCGCCGAGAGCGACCGCGACGAGGACAACGCCGACCACTGGCCCGACGTCCCCCTCGACCAGGTCTGCGAGTCCGGAGACGAGTGTACCGACCAGTTCTCGCCCACCTTCTTCACCACGAAGCGGCTGACCGGGATCTCCACTCAGGTCCACGACGGATCCGACTACACCACCGTGGACTCCTGGGAGTTCGCCCATGCCTTCCCCGATCCCGGGGACGGAACCGACCCCACCCTGTGGCTGGACTCCATCACCCACACCGGCCATGTGGACGGCACACTCGCCACCCCGCCGGTGACCTTTGGCGGCACACCACTGCCCAACCGGGTCGACGCCACCAGCGACGGCGTGGCGCCCCTCAACAAGTGGCGCATCACCTCCGTCCACACCGAGACCGGCGGCCAGCTCGACGTCTCCTACTCCGCCCCAGGGTGCACGGCCGGCTCGGCTCCGACACCGCACACCAACACCCAGCGCTGCTTCCCCGTCAAGTGGGTGCCCAGCGGCCAGGGCGATGACGACATCACCGACTGGTTCCACAAGTACGTCGTCGTCCAGGTCCAGGAAATGGACCTGGTCACCGATCAACCAGCCGTCATCACCGATTACGACTACGTGGGTGACGCCGCCTGGCGGTACATGGACGCCGACGGGTTCATCGAAGATGACAAGCGCACCTGGTCCCAGTGGCGCGGATACGACACCGTCCGCGTCACCACCGGGGCCGAAGGCGGCACGCAGTCGGTGACCGAGCACCGCTTCTTCCGCGGCATGCACGGCGACCACCTGCCCGACGGAGAACGCAGCATCACCCTCACCGACTCCGAGGGCGGCGAGCACACCGATCACGACCACTACGCGGGCAGGCCCCTGGAGACCACGGCCTTCAACGGCCCCGGCGGGGAGGTCCTGGAGAAGAAGATCACCGTCCCCTGGAGCAGGGAGACGGGATCGCGCACCTACTCCTGGGGAACGCTGCGCGCCCACCAGGTCGACGCGCAGTCGGTACGCACCTACACACCCCTGGCGAACGGAGGGTGGCGCCAACACCGCGTCGACACCACCTACGACGCCTACGCCCTGCCCGTCGAGATCGATGACTGGGGCGACACCGCGGTCATCGGCGACGAGACCTGTACACGCACCACCTTCAACCGCAACACCGCACACAACCTGCTGGTGACGGTCTCACGCGAGGAGATCGTCTCCGTCCCCTGTGGCCAGACCCCCTCCAGACCCGATGACGTGGTCAGCGACCTGCGTACCGCCTTCGACGGTCAAGCCATGGGTGAACCGCCGGTCCAGGGCCTGGAGACCTCCCACCAGCGCCTGACCGGCTACGAGAACGGCGAGCCCGTCTACCAGACCACGGGGACCGCCAGCTTCGACACCTACGGCCGCAAGCTCACTCAGGCCGACGCCGAGGACAACACCACCACGACCGAGTACACCGACGCCGTTCCCGGTGGGAACGCCGTAGAGGTCACCACCACCAACCCGGCAGGTCACACCAACACGGTCGAGATCGCCCCCGGCCGTTCGGCGACCCTCGCCGAGACCGACGCCAACGGCAAACGCACCGAACTCGCCTATGACCCGCTCGGCCGCCTCACCGACGTGTGGCTGCCCAACCGTGACCGCGACCTGGACACGCCGAGCATGCGGTTCGAGTACCACATGTCCAAGGACGCCCCCACCTACGTCGTCACCAGCACACTCAACCCCCACGGCGACTACACCACGACCTACCGGATCCACGACGGGTGGCTGCGCCTGCGCCAGACACAGTCCCCCTCGTACACCGGAGAAGGACGGGTCATCAGCGACGTCCTCCACGACTCACGGGGTCTGGAGGTCCAGACCAGGCAGGCCTACCCGGCCGAGGGCGATCCCGGCGGAGACCTGTTCGTCGCCAACAACACCGACCTCATCCCCCGCTACACCGAGACGGTCTACGACGGCGCGGAACGGCCCGTGCACGAGATCCAGATGTCGGCTGGAGAGGAGGTGTACCGCACCTCCACCGCGTACGTGGGCGAGCAGACGAAGGTGACCGCACCTGAGGGCGGAACCGGAACCACCACCGTCAGCGACCTGTACGGCAACACGGTCGAACTGCGCCACCACCACGGCCGCCAGCCCAGCGGCGACTACGACGCGATCCACTACACCTACACGCGCAACAACGAGCTGGAGACCGTCACCGACTCCGCAGGAAACGAGTGGAGCTACACCTACGACATCAACAGCCGCAAGGTCTCGGCCACCGACCCCGACAGCGGCACCACCACCTACACCTACGACGGCCTCGACCGCATGACCACGCGCACCGACGCGCGCGGGCAGACCCTGGCCTACGCCTACGACGACCTCGGTCGGACCGTCGCCCTGCACGACGACTCCCTCAACGGCCCGGTGCGCGCCGCATGGACCTACGACACCCTGGAACTGGGCCAGCTCACCTCCTCCACCCGTTATGACGACGGGCTCGCCTACACCAACCGGGTGCTGTCCTACGACGACCTGTACCAGGTGGAGGCCTCGACCGTCACCATCCCCCAAGAGGAGACCGGGCTCGGCGGGACCTACCGCTTCATCACCCGCTACAACGTCGACGGCAGCGTCAACCGTCAGGTCGTGCCCTCCGGGGGAGGCCTCTACCAGGAAGTCGTCAACTACACCCGCGACGACCTGGGCCAGGTCACCGCGATCGCCGGTGAGGGCACCTACCTGCGCGACGCCCACTACTCCCAGATCGGCAACCTCGTCCAGCGCCTGCTGGGCCGGACCGAGAGCACCGACGATCTGACCTGGCAGGACTGGGACTACGACCCCGCCACCGACCGGCTGACGGAGAGCCTCGTGGCGCGCCACTTCGGGTCGGGCTCCCTGCGCCACCAGTTCTACGACTACGACGACGCCGGCAACATCCTGTCCATCCGCGACGAGCCCACCGAGCAGAACCACGCCTCCGACGTCCAGTGCTTCACCTACGACCACCTGCGCCAGCTCACCGAAGCGTGGACCCCTGACGCCACCGGGCCGGGCGCGTGCGACGCCGCCCCCAGCACCGGTTCTCTGGGCGGCCCCGCCTCCTACTGGCACACCTACACCTACGACGAGGTCGGCAACCGGGTCACCGAGACCCAGCACGGCGGCATCGGCGGGGCGACCGAACGCACCTACACCCACCCGCAGGCGGGGCAGGACCACCCCCACGCCGTGACCGAGGTGTACGAGACCGGGCCGGCCGGGGACCGCCTGGAGCAGTACGACTTCGACGAGTCGGGGAACATGGTCTCGCGTGTCACCCCCCTCCACGACCAGGTCCTTGAGTGGGACGCCGAAGGGCACCTGACCCGGGTCGCCGACACCGACCGCGGTGTGACCTCCTACGTCTACGACGCCGACGGCACCCGGTTGATCCGTCGGGACGCCACCACCTCCACCCTGTACCTGCCGGGGATGGAGATCCACTTCGAGCGGGACACCCTCATCTCCCGGGCACTGCGGTTCTACACCCACGACGGAGACGCCATCGCGGTCCGCGACTCCGACCACTCGGTGCACTGGCTGTTCTCCGACCACCACGGCACCGGGGAACTGGCGGTGGACGCCACCACGGGTGAGACGGTTCATCGGCGGTTCACGCCCTTCGGTACGGACCGGTCCACCGGCGTCAACGAATGGCCCAGCGAAACGGGCTTCGTGGGCGGCACGATCGATGCTTCCACCGGGCTGACCCAGATCGGCGCGCGGGCCTACGACGCGGATCTGGGCCGGTTCGTCTCCGTGGACCCGGTGCTGGACCTGACCGATCCGCAGCAGATGCACGGCTACATGTACGCCAACAGCAACCCGGTGACCTTCAGCGACCCGGACGGCCGATGGGTGAAGAAGAAGATCGGCAGGCCGCGGACCAAGGTCAAGAAGAGAGTGAGCGGGGCCTCCGGCAGGAGAAACCAGCCCTCCCGGGTGAACTGGGGCGGGGTTACTACGACGGCGCGCGGTGTGAGTACGACGGTCAACCGGGGCGGCCGTGGCAGTGGCCGGGGCTCGGGTAGTCAGGCTTCCGCCGTATGGCGCGATACCCCTTACGCGGGGGCGGTGGAGTTCGGCGCGGGCATGATGATGGGGCTCAAGCAGCACAGCATCTTGTTGTGGGGAACCGACTATGCGATGGGCCATTTCGGCCTCGGCATGGAGGATCTGAACGCGCTCGCCGGTATCGATCCGAACTCGGACGCGTACGGGTACGGAAATCTGGCCGGTACCTACGTGCCGGACATCGTCACCGAGATCGCCACGGGTCCGATTCCTGCGGGTACGGCGTCCCGGCTGTTGCGCAACGGTGCGGGTTCGGTGGGGAACTGGCTTTCGCGACTGCGTCGGGGTGGCTGCCACAGTTTCATTCCTGGAACTCTGGTGCTGATGGCCGATGGTTCCACCAGGCCGATCGAGGACCTGGAGGTCGGCGATGAGGTGCTGGCCACTGATCCGGAGACGGGCGAGCAGGGTGCGCGGGAGGTCCTGGCGACGATCGTCGGCTCGGGGGCCAAGACCCTGGTCGAGGTCACGGTGGACACCACCACGCAGGTGGACGCTTCGGAGCTGGAGACCCCTGACGGGCTGGATGACGTGGTGGCGGGTCTGCCCGGCCCGACGGTGCTGGGGGATGTCGTCGTCGCCACGGACGAGCATCCCTTCTGGGTTCCCGAGCTGGAGAGGTGGGTCGACGCGATCGATCTGGCTCCGGGGATGTGGCTGCTGTCCTCGGAGGGCACCCTGGTCCAGGTCCGGGGCGTGCAGGCGTGGACACAGCCGGCCACGGTCCATAACCTGACCATCCAGGGTGTTCACACCTACCATGTAAGCGCTGAAGGTATCGATATCCTCAGTCATAACGCTGGTGGGGCCTGGTGTAATACTAACAAGCCAGTTAGTGGGATGCGTCCAGATCGTGGCCAGACTTCTCTGTATGCAATTGTGAATCAAGTTCAGGGAAAGATTCTTAAATGGGGAATTTCTGATAATCCTGTCGTTCGATATACTCGCAGTGAATATGATGCGTGGGGTGCTCAGTATGGAGGGAACTACGGGATGCAGATTCTTAGGAATTTTGACAGTCGAGACGACGCCCTGTCTGCGGAACGTTATTTGACCGAAAGGGTTCCTGGGCCTGAGAACTTTGAACCGCATGCCGGTTCAAGGGGCGGCGGCTCTGGTGGCTGGCAGGACGTCCTGAGGGATGTTCAGAGGGGTATATTTGGAGGTAGGTCAGCCACATGAATTCATAAATTGAGGGGATCTTTCGAAGTGGTTTCCGGTAAGTATTTCGCAGAAAATGAGCTCGGAAAAACTTTCAACGAACCTTCTGAGGATCATCTTTATCTGATATTGTCAGAACTTGATGGGGGAGAGAATTCATTCCTGGTTGTGGAGCCTACGGGAAACGCGGACTCCTGGTACTGTGTTGTTTCCTTTTTGGTGGAGGATGAGAATAGATACGAGGTCGAGTATTTCAATCGAAAAATGGGTCTGCATGAGGTAGTCTCTCAGGGGAGCCTGTCGGAGATTTGCAACGATCTCATTTCTCGAATTCGACGTTTTTTGGAGTAAATTGATCTTTCGGTCAGACCCTGCACACCACCTACGACGAGCTGGGCCGCACCACCCACCTGCGTGAGGACTCGGCCACCGGGCCGCTGCGTGCGGCGTGGACCTACGACACGGTCGCCACCGGCAAGCTCTCCTCCGCCACCCGCTACGACAACGGCTCGGCCTACACCACCAGGATCCTGGGCTACGACCCGGTGGGACGCGAGCGCGCCCGACAGGTCGTGGTCCCGCCCTCGGAAGGGGGTCTGGCGGGCGCCTACCTGTTCCGCACCATGTACAACCCCGACGGCAGTGTGCGCTCCATGGCCCTGCCGCCGATGGGCGGCCTGTCCGGCGAAGCGGTCGTCTACGACTACGACGACCTGGGCAACCTCACCACGCTGTCCGCCAGTGAGGAGATCGTCTCCGACGTGGTCTACTCCAAGGTCGGCGACCTGATGCAGCGCGAGTTCTACCGCGGCATCCTGGGCTCGGAGCGCACCTGGCAGACCTTCGACTACGAGGAGGCCACCCGCCGCCTGTCCCTGGCCAGCGTTGTCCACCAGCTCGGCGACGGGTCGCTGTCGACCAAGACCTACGACTACGACGACGTGGGCAACCTGCTGCGCATCAGCGACGAGCCCACCAGTACCCAGGTACCCGACGACGTGCAGTGCTTCGACTACGACCATCTGCGCCGCCTCACCCAGGCGTGGACCCCCGACGCGGTCGGTGAGACGGCCTGCGACACCGAGCCCGAGGGGCAGCAGATCGGTGGAGCCGATCCCTACTGGCACTCCTACACCTATGACGAGACCGGCAACCGGGTCGAGGAGATCCAGCACGCCGTGATCGGCGGCGGCCAGACGGTGCGTTCCTACGCTGGTCCGCAGGAGGGTCAGGGGCCGGCGCACGGGGTGGCCTCGGTGACCGAGGACGGGGTCGGGGGCACCACCGAGCACACCTACGACTACGACGCCGCGGGCAATATGGTCTCGCGCAGTACGGGTGAGCGTGACCAGGTGTTGGAGTGGGGGGCTGAGGGCGAGTTGGTCTCGGTCACCGACGGGTTGGAGGTGACCTCCTATGTCTATGATGCCGATGGTGAGCGTCTGCTGCGGCGGGCCAATGGTGCGACCACGCTGTACCTTCCGGGTGCGGAGCTGGTGTGGGATCCGCCTGCGGGGACGTTGGAGGCCACCCGTTACTACACTCATGCCGGTGAGACGGTGGCGGTGCGTGAGGATAGCGGTGATCTGCACTGGGTGTTCGCGGACCACCACGGCACCGGGCAGATCGCGGTGGATGCCGAGTGGGGGGATGTGGCCCAGCGTCGGACGACGGCCTTCGGGCAGGCCCGGTCGGCGTCGGGTGTGTGGCCGGGGGAGCGCGGGTTCGTGGACGGCACGGTCGATGCCTCTACGGGGTTGACGCAGTTGGGGGCGCGGGCCTACGACGCGGATCTGGGGCGGTTCGTCTCGGTGGACCCGTTGATGGACCTGACCGATGACCAGCAGATGCACGGGTACGCGTATGCGAACAACAACCCGGTGAGCTTCACCGACCCGACTGGATTGCAGTACGTCGATCCGTGGTCGATTTATATGAAGGACGAATCGGATCAGAGTAGCTCCGTTGATGGATGGCAGGTAGCTTACTACATGCGGGGATTGATTCCCAGCTACCATGGCCAATCCGGTGCGAGTGGCCAATCTTCCGGCTCCTCCAGCGGTGGTGCCATTGCTGGAGTTTCTGCCTCTGCCTCTGCTTCTGTCAGTTCCCCGAGTCCTTACTCTGAGCCGGTCAGTGTCACTGTGGATCCACAGACTCAGGCCAACAACGAAGCCAGCTGGTTCGAAGAACGATGGGGGAGCTGGGATTCTGAAGCCTGGAATAACGGTGACGGATTCTGGGACTCGCTCCAAGGGGGGCTAAGCGGAGTTAATTTGACTCAAATCGGTAAGGATGCCGCATTTGTTGGCGGAATTATTGGCATGCTTGGTTGTCCGGTGTGCGGGGCGGTGGGGATTGGTGCCGCTGCCTTGGGAGCGTATCTTGGTTATCGCGATATCAGGTATCACGGTCAACGTAGCGGAATCATGGGTATTGTTGGAGCCGTGCCTATTCCAGTTGGCTGGGCAGCTCGTGGGGTGCAAACTGGTATGGGATTCCTAAGGAATTCACAAATTGCCAGCAGGGCTCCAAAGGGCATTCCGAACATGGGAAACATCAATCGAAGAATTCGGAGCGATATCGCCAGCGTCTGGAATTCGAGGATTGATGCCGCGTCCACTGTCCAGGGGTATAGTGCCCAAGCCGGAACGGTGCTCGGGGTGTTCGGAGCAGTAGACCACGCATGCGGAAGTTGTGCTTCAAATTACTTGAACTGAAGGGGGTCTCGTGAATTCCAGTAGGCGAGATGGGCAATGGAGTTTGTCTCGCGTGGGGTATATATGGACTTTTGACTGGATTTTGGGAGTGCTGATCCCCAAGATTCGTGGCTTCTATTTGGACTTCTTTGTAGAAGCAAGAATTAAAGGCTACGCTGGTCGGGTGGAGGCTGGATTGGCGAGAGTGGTATTTCAGGTGGACTCCGCTCTGGCTCCAGTAAAAATAATCATCTGGACCCTGATCCTTCTAGGGGCTGAGGCGCTTGTTTCCTATATTTTCGGAAGTCGACTCCCCTCGGGATTTTCTCGAGGATTTGAACTGGCAATTCTCTTGGGGTTCTCCTATTTCACGTCCGTTGGAGCGGTATCGGTCATTGAATTCTTTAGGGCAAATAAGATGATTCGGAAGTTTGGCGAAGAGGTGCATTTCAGGTCTCTCTCGATCTCAATGCAGATAGTATTTTTCTCTTTTTTCCTTGGATCTTCCTCAGTTATTTTTATTTGGGCTTCCCCAAGTTCCTTCTAAAATAACGTCTGCTTCGAGGATGGTAATTGAGGATTATGTAAAACTCGTCCGCTGCCGCTCCGGTAGGCTGCTGAACAGGGAAGGCGAGGTTGTCTACGACTACGACGCCGCGGGCAATATGGTCTCGCGCAGTACGGGTGAGCGTGACCAGGTGTTGGAGTGGGGGGCTGAGGGCGAGTTGGTCTCGGTCACCGACGGGTTGGAGGTGACCTCCTATGTCTATGATGCCGATGGTGAGCGTCTGCTGCGGCGGGCCAATGGTGCGACCACGCTGTACCTTCCGGGTGCGGAGCTGGTGTGGGATCCGCCTGCGGGGACGTTGGAGGCCACCCGTTACTACACTCATGCCGGTGAGACGGTGGCGGTGCGTGAGGATAGGGTGGTGTCATACCGTCGTAGCAACACCGCAGGTCACAGGGGTTGCTACGACGGTATGACACCACCCCCCTGCTTGGTGGCCTCCGCATATTAAGAGATAGTATTAAAAATGTCACATAAAAGATATGAAGCGCATCTCGTTCATATGAAACCCGGGTTCAATTTGGAAAATGAAAAAACAATTTTGATTGACCTCGCTTCTGTCGGACTTTGCAACCAGGTGGAGGAGCTCTGGTGTGAAGACCTCGGTGGAGGGAGAGTGCGGGTTGCCTCAATTCCCTTCTGTTTGTACGGAGTCTCCCTTTTTGATGTCCTTGCGGTTCCCGAAGAATTTGAAGTTCGGGGGGTATCCGTGGTCGAAAATTCAGGGAGGGGTGTGGTGAGGATTATGGTCGACCCTGCATTGGAAGACCATATGGTCGAATCAATTTCTCTCGGGATCAGTGAATCTCTTATTTCCAATTCATTTGCCCATGAATGGAATGGTAGGGGTTTTGTTTCCATTGATGTTCCGGATGTCGATTTTTCTGATCGGCTTTTGGAGGTGATCGACTCTCTTGAGTCTGTTTATTGGGAGTGGGGGGTTGAGTGTAGGAATTCATAGCATGCAAGGAACAGATTCTGTCGTGGGATTCGGGGGGACGGTGTGATCTGTGCACAACCGTCCTGTTCTCTACGGATTGGACGGGTCGTGTGGGTCTGCGGTGGCGTTCGTTCTCGGCTTCGATGCTGCGACCTCCGGAGCTTTCCTCAACGGGTTCCGGGAGTGGCTCATCGTCCGGCTCGACGGTGGGAACAACCTGACCTGGGCCGCTCTGGCCGCACACGTCTGCGCGCCCGACCTTCCCGCCGGAAGGTTCCCCTATGACTTGGGTGAGGATGATCCCCAGGTCACCGACCGGTTCTTCCGTCTCCTGGAGGAGTTCCTGGAGCGACGGCCTGGCGCGGGTCTTCGTCGACTACGCCGACTCGCTGCGCCGCCAGGAGTGGGTTCGGCCCGACGCGCGAGGCGGGCGGCAGTGGCCACTGGCGCCGAGCACGTCCCCGAACCCACCCACACCTTCCTCAGCCGGTCATGTCCAATCCGGCGATGACCTTGGTGGGGCGGATGCGCACCACCAGTTCGCCGGGCACCCCGTTGCGGCGGCCGAACTCCTCGGCCCGCTCCGCGCCCATGTACCGGGCGGCGATCGCCGTGGCGGTCTGCCTCAGCTCGCCGAGGTCCTCCGATACCTCGGCCTCGCCCTGCACCTGCACGAACCCGTACGGCGGCTCCTCCAGGTCCACGCACAAAGCCACCCGCGGGTCCCTCCGGATCGCCCGGCCCTTGGCCGAGTCCCTCCCGGTGTTGAGGACGACCTTCCCGTCCTCGACGGTGAACCACACCGGCGCGACCAGCGGGCGCCCGTCGGCGGCGGTGTAGGCGAGTTTGCCGGTGCGGGTGCCCTCCAGCAGGAAGGCGCGGACCTCGGGATCGGTGATGGCAGCCATGCGGTCACGCTAGCCCCGAACCCGGCGCTCCTCCCGTAGGACACGGTTCCGGGTGTGCCCGCGTGCCGGTGAGGACCCCCGCGTCAGTACGATCCCTGGGGCGAAGATGTCCACGGCGGACATCTCAGACACCGGAAAGAGGCGTCATGGGTGAGGTCGTGCCGGACGACGGTGCGTGGCGGATCAGCTCCCAGCAGGGCACCGAACTCGCGGGCCGCTGGTGGCGGTGGGTGTGGTCGGCGCCCAAGGGGAGCGATCCGGTCCAGGACACCACCGGTCGGCACGCGGCCCACAACCAGCCCGACGACCTGTGGTTCCTCGCCGGTACCTACGGGGGCACGGTCGTGCGCCGGTGCGAGGTGCCCGCCGACCGACCCCTGTTCTTCCCGGTGCTCAACTGTGTGGTCAAGGCCAAACACGCCAAGGAGCCGGTGCGCATGCCGGTCACCTACGCCGAAGCGCACCTCAACGGCGTCCCGCTGCCCCTGGAGGAGTTCTACGGCACGTTCCGCGGCTCGCTGTGGGCGCGCTGGTACACCTGGGGTGCGTGGGGCGCGATCGCCCCGCTGACCCCCGGCGGGTACGTCCTGGAGATCAAGGCCGACACCGGCCAGGGCTTCTGGGTGGACACCACCTACCACCTGACCGTGGTCTGAGCCCGACGGCACCTCCCGGCCGCGACCGCCACGGGCCGCCGCCGCGAACGGTCAGACCCGGGACGGCACGCGCGCGTCCTCCCGGGTGGGGCCGGAGAACACCGCCTCCACCGGCAGGCCCAGCGCCCCGCCGATCGCCGCCACCGGATCGTCCGGCATCGTCTCCAGCGCCGGCCGGGCCTGCGTGAGCGCGGCGGTCACCCGCTCCTGGCGGGCCAGGTCCGGCACCTCCGGCGGAGCGATCTCCAGTGGCGCGCCGCCCGCGTCCGTGTAACCCGTGCACCAGCGCGGCCCGGCACCGGTCGCCTCCCGGATCCGGTCCGGGGCGTCGGCGTGCGTCACCACCAGCGTGTCCGCGCCTCCCGTGGCGGCCAGCGCGTAGCGGTGCGCCACCAGGTCGAAGGGGCCGACCCGGAACGGCCCCTGCCAGGGGTGGGTGCCGTTGTGCCGCTCGGCGAGCACCGCGCCCAGGGCGGGGTCCTCGGCCACCAGCGGCCCCGCGCCGTGCCGGGTGGTGTAGGTGCGCACTACCCCGATCCGCCGTGCGCGGTCCGCCTGGCCCGCCTCCGCCAGCAGGGTGAGCGGGTTGGCGGTGGTGGTGGTCGACCACGTGGTGTGCGGGTGGAAGCCGTGCCACTCGTCCAGCAGCACCCCCTGCGCCCCCTCGAACACCACGGGGGAGGCGGCCAGCAGGTCCGCCAGGTACCCCTCGTCCACCAGGCGCACCGCTGAGGCGAACGCCCAGTAGGCGGCCACGCACTCCTCCGGGTCGGGGGAGGGCTCGGCGGGGTCCGGCCCGGCCGCCTCCGCCAGGTGCTCGGCCAGCAGCGCCAGCTTGCGCCGCAGCCGGGCCGGTTCGGCGCAGTCGCCCACCGTGGGCGCGTCCCCGGGGTGGGCGAGGGCGTAGGCCATCGTCTCGCCCACCCCCATCCCGCACGAACCGTGCCGGCCGGCGCCGCGCGCCCGCTCCCGCGCCCGGCCCCGGGCCTGGTGCCAGGGGGTGCTGACCAGCGCCCGCCGGTCCACCGTCACCAGGGACAGCGGGTCGGCCACGCCGAGCGCGGCCAGGTGCGCGGCCTCGGCCGCCAGCGCGAACGGGTCCACCACCATGAAGCGGGACAGGTGGGTGGGCACCGGCCCGTCCGGGGCGAGCGTGCCCGCCCCGAACTGGGAGAACGTGTGGTGGCGGCAGTCGGGGGCGACCACGTTGTGCGCGGCCTGGGCGCCGCCGTTGGCGCGCACGACGGCGCCGAAGCGCCGCCGCGCGCACATCAGGTCGACGGTCACGCCCTTGCCCGCGTCGCCGAACCCCAGGTCGGTGACGATCGCGTGCTCGTCGGCCCACGGTGTCCCGGTCACAGCCGGTCCACCCCGCCGGCGGCCGTGCCGCCCAGGCCCTCGGGCGACTCCGCGACCACGATCGAGCCGCGCGCCCCGGTCAGCGGGCGCAGCGCCTTGCCGACCACGTCTCCCGCCCCCGAGCCGGCCTCGGCGAGGTCGTCCAGGCCCTGTTCGAGGTCGACGGCCTCCTCGCCCATCCCGATCGTGACCGCGATCGTCTCCGACACCGCTTCCAGGTCGTCCAGGTAGATGACGTTCTGCCTCAGGTGAGTGTCCCAGAAGCCGCGCACGTCGTCGTTGCGGAAGTGGGCGCTGCCGGTGGGCATGATGAAGAAGACCTCGAACCTGCGCTGGAGTTCGGCGAGGATCGTCGGGAACGCGATGTTCTCGCCGATGTCGTCGCCGATGACCTCGCGCACCTCCCGCGCCTTGACCGCGCCGTAGGCCTTCTCGTCGCCGATGATGAACAGGTAGCCCTTGCGCCCGCGCTTGTCCAGGCAGTCCATGGCGGTGTGCCGGGCCATGAAGTACATGGCCAGCTCGTAGGACTCGGTGACCTGGCCGCCACCGCCGCCCTCCAGCAGGATGTTGCCCAGGTCGTCCTCCAGTTCGTTGCCGGACTCGAACTGCCCGACCTGGAGCGGGGCGCGGTCGCAGGTGGCGTCGCCGATCCCGCCGAACAGGATCTGCGGGTGCTCCACGTAGCCCTTGCGCAGCAGCAGGCCGAACAGGTCGGGGAGCTTCTTCTGGAGGATGCGGGGCACGCGCCCCATGGAGCCGGTGACGTCGAAGAGCACCGAGACGGCCAGCGACTCGGGGTGGGCGTCGGAGTCGCGGCTCTCGCGGACGGTCACGCCCTTGGGGTCGAGGGTCTCGTGCGTCTTCCACTGGCTGCGCGGCATGGTCGAGGCCACGTCGTCGGTGTAGCCGAAACTGCTGGCTCCGGCGGCGGCGTTGTAGGCGGCGCGGGCGTGGTAGGCGTCGGTGGACCAACTGCTGCTTCCCATGGGAAGCCTCCTTCGTCGTGTGGGGGTCTGCTCCGGCCGCGGAGTGGCCGGGGGAGGTCGGTGGTGGGTCAGGCGGTGGCGGGCATGGGGAAGGGGCGGAACCGGCGCGGGCCGAACACCCGCTCCAGCGCCCCGTCCAGTTCGGCCAGGAGCCGGATGCCGTCGGAGGGCCTGCGCTGGGGCAGGGGCAGGGTGCAGCCGCGGGCGAACGCCTTCAGTGGTCGGGGCAGGCGCCCGGCCGTCACGTATTCGATGCACCGCGTCGCCATGTGGATGTCGGTGGCCGGGACGGCGGGCGCGCGGTCCAGCACCTCCGGGGGGTAGAGGTCCTTGCGGTGGGCCACCATCGCCGGGATGTGGGGTGCGGTGTGCTCGGCGTTCGAGGTCACCGAGTAGCACCAGTCCACGAGCACCAGGCCGTGCTGTTCGGCGTGGATCAGCACGTGCTCGGGCACCACGGCGCCGTGCACCGCCCCGGCCCGGGACGCACCGCCGACCGCCACCAGCAGGCGGCGCCACATCCACGCCGCGTCGCGCGGGTCGATGCCGTCGGGGTAGGCGCGGCGCACGTCGGCCAGGCTGTGGAACCCGCGCAGCCGGGTGAGCACGTTGCCGCGCCGCTCCACGCCGCTGGCGGCGTCGCGGTGGCGGATCTGCTCGACCAGCTCGGGGTAGAACGCGCGGGACGCCTCGGGGACCCGCTCGCGTAGGCGGCGCAGGGCGCTCGCCTCGGCGTTCATGAGGTCGTTGTCGTGGTGCGAGCGCGGCAGTTTGAGCACCGCCTCCCGCCAGGCGGAGCCGTCTCGGTAGCGGGCCCGGTGCAGGTCGGCGACGTCGCCCGAGGCGAGCGGGTCGGCGCCCCGCCGCAGGTGGTAGGTGTGCCTCTTCGCGGCGAGGGTGATCTCGTCCAGGCCCAGGCCGCCCTCGGCGGCGTCGCGGTAGGCGGACCAGAGCCCGGTCAGCTTGGCGAAGGCGCGGGTGGCCTCCGCCGTGCGGCCCTCCGGGGCGCGGTCGGGGTGGAGCAGGCGGGCCAGGCGCCGGTAGGCGGCGGTGGCGGCCCGGGGCAGGGGGGAGCCCTCGCGCGGCAGGGGGCCGAACACGGCCATGGGGTAGTCGGACAGGTCCAGTTCCCGCAGCGCGGCGTCGAAGTCGTCGGTGCTCATGTCGCTGCCTCCGTGGGCGAGGGGGGTCATGGGGCGCTCCGCAGCAGCGGCGGGTGGAGCAGCGCCGCGCCGCCGGCCCGGTAGAGGCGGGGGCGGCGCCCGCCGCCGGGGCCGCCGCGTTCGGCCAGTTCACCCGTGTCCTCCACGAACCCGGGGGTGGCGAGGATCTTGCGGTGGAAGTTGGCGCCGTGCAGGCGCAGGCCCCACACGGCCTCGTAGACCTCGCGCAGTGCGGTGATGGTGAAGGCGGGCGGCAGGAAGGCCGTGGCCAGCGCGGTGTACTCCAGCTTGGAGCGGGCGCGTTCGACGGCGTCGGCGATGATCCGCCCGTGGTCGAAGGCCAGGGGGCGGTCGCAGCGGGCGCCGTCACCGTGGCCGAGTTCGCTCCAGGGCACCCACGCCGCCTCGTCGGTGCCGCGCCCGGCGTGGGGGTCGGGCAGGTCGGGGGCGAGCAGCATGTAGCCGACGGAGACGATCCGCATGCGCGGGTCGCGGCCGAGGGCGCCGTAGGTGCGCAGTTGCTCCAGGTGGGGTTCGGTGGGCAGTGAGGTCTTCTCCGACAGCACGCGCAGCGCGGCGTCGGGCAGGTCGGGGTCGGCGGGGCCGCCGGGGCCGTCCTCGGCGCGGACGAACCCGCCGGGCAGCGCCCACCAGCCCTGCTGGGGCGGTGCGGACCTGCGGGTGAGCAGGACCAGCGGTGTGCCCCGGCGGATGGTGAGGGCGACGACGTCCACGGTGACGGCGGTGGGCGCGTAGGCGCGCGGGTCGTAGCCGGAGAGGAAGTCGTCCTCACCCGTGCCGTGCTCCCGTGTGCCGCCGGTCTCCATGAACCCTCCAGTTGTTCTCAGTGTGAGTTTTTCTCAACTAGAGAAGAACTTAGCACGCGGGTGCCCCGCCGTCCACACCTTTTTCTGGCCTATGTCGGAGATGCGAAGAATCTACGATGTACAAGCACGGATCGAATGTGCACCATCACTCGCCGGTCAAGTCATCGCTGCCCACGCGGTCCGCACCGCCGAAGAATGTCTCCGCTTCGGCCCTCGTCCCGGAGTGGCCGACCCTCGGCAGCCGACGATGGTGCTCGATGAGTTCCCGTGTGCTGAGCCCGCGCCTGCGGGGGATCGGGCGCACTTCGGCGATCGCGACGCCGTCGCGCGTCACATGGAAGGTCTCCCCGGCCGCCACGGCGTCCAGGACGGAGACGGTTCGATCGGCCAGTTCCCACTCGGTGATCGTCCTCATGGGCCGAACCTAGTGCGCCCCGAGGTGTCCGGGGGACCTCCGGAAGGTCTGCGATGATGGTAGCGGCCCGACACGCCCGTCCGTGCGCGTGTGGCGTGTCACCGGGAATCGCTAGCATGGATGCGAACTGGCGTTCGAGATCGACGAGAAGGCGGGGGCGAGAGCGCGTGCGCGTGGTGGGGATCGACCCGGGGCTGACCCGGTGCGGCATCGGCGCCGTCCAGGGCTCCATCGGCCGCCCGCTCACCCTCCTGGGCGCGGGCGTGGTCCGCACCAGCCCCGACACCGACCTGCCCCAGCGCCTGGTCGCCATCGAGCGCGGCATCGAGGAGTGGATCGACGAGCACCGGCCCGACGCCGTGGCCGTCGAGCGCGTCTTCGCCCAGCACAACCTCAGCACCGTCATGGGCACCGCCCAGGCCAGCGGCGTCGCCCTGCTGTGCGCCGCCCGCCGCGGCCTGCCCGTGGCCCTGCACACCCCCAGCGAGGCCAAGGCCGCCATCACCGGCAGCGGCCGCGCCGACAAGGCGCAGGTGGGCACCATGGTGGCGCGTATCCTCAGGCTCGACGGTCCGCCCAGACCCGCCGACGCGGCCGACGCCGTCGCCCTGGCCATCTGCCACCTCTGGCGCGGCGGAGCCGACGCCCGCGTCGCCCAGGCCAAGCAGGACTTCGCCCGCAAGGTCGAACTCGCGCGCCAGGCGCGCGGCCGCTGACCCGCCCCCAGGAAGGAGGAGGACGCCGCACCGCCGGTGTCCGCCCCAGATGATCGCGTTCCTCACCGGCCGGGTGGCCGCACGCGGCGCCGACACCGCCGTGATCGACGTCGGCGGGGTCGGCATGACCGTGCGGTGCACCCCCGCCGCCCTGTCCGGCCTGCACGCGGGCGAGACCGGCACGGTCGCCACCAGCCTGATCGTCCGCGAGGACTCCCTCACGCTGTTCGGGTTCGCCGACGCCGACGAACGGGACCTGTTCGAGCAGCTCCAGACCGCCTCCGGCGTCGGCCCGCGCCTGGCCCTGGCCATGCTCTCCATCCACAGCCCCGCCGCCCTGCGCCAGGCGGTGGCCACCGAGGACACCGCCGCGCTGACCCGGGTGCCGGGCATCGGCAAGAAGGGCGCCCAGCGCATCGTCCTGGAGCTGCGCGGCAAGCTCGACGCGCCCATCACCGACGACGGCCCCCTGCCCGGGATGGCCGCCGCCACAGAGCCCAGCGGTGCGTGGAAGGGCCAGGTGGTCTCCGGCCTGGTCAACCTCGGCTGGTCGGCCAAGGACGCCGAGGCCGCCGCGGCCTCCGTCGCCGCCGAGGCCGAGGACACCGCCGACGTCTCCGTCCTGCTGCGCAGCGCCCTGCGCAAGCTCAGCCGAGCGTAGGAGCCTTCCATGCACGAACGCGACGCCGTCTCACCCGAGGCCGAGGGCGACGAACGCCGGATCGAGGGCGCCCTGCGACCGCGCGGGCTCGACGAGTTCGTGGGCCAGGAGCGGGTGCGCGAACAGCTCTCCCTGGTCCTGCACAGTGCCCAGCGGCGCGGCCGGGCTCCCGACCACATCCTCATGTCCGGTGGCCCCGGGCTGGGCAAGACCACCCTGGCCATGATCATCGCCGCCGAGCTCGGTGCCCCGCTGCGCATCACCTCCGGCCCGGCCATCGAGCGCTCCGGCGACCTGGCGGCCGTGCTCTCCACCCTCCAGGAGGGCGAGGTGCTCTTCCTGGACGAGATCCACCGCATGGCCCGCCCCGCCGAGGAGATGCTCTACGTCGCCATGGAGGACTTCCGCGTGGACGTCGTGGTGGGCAAGGGCCCCGGCGCCACCGCGATCCCCCTCGACATCGCCCCGTTCACCCTGGTCGGGGCCACCACCCGGGCCGGGATGCTGCCCGCTCCGCTGCGCGACCGCTTCGGGTTCACCGCGCACATGGACTTCTACACCCCCGACGAGCTGGAGCTCATCCTCTACCGCTCGGCGGGCCTGCTCGGGGCGCCGCTGGACGAGGACGCCGCCAGGGAGATCGCGGGGCGCTCGCGCGGCACCCCCCGGATCGCCAACCGCCTGCTGCGCCGGGTGCGCGACTACGCCGAGGTGCGCGGGGACGGCACCCTGTCCCTGGACACGGCCATGGCCGCCCTGGAGCTGTACGAGGTGGACGCCCTGGGCATGGACCGCCTGGACCGCGCCATCCTCGACGTGCTGCTGCGCCGGTTCCGCGGCGGCCCGGTGGGGCTGTCCACCCTGGCGGTGTCGGTGGGGGAGGAGGCCGAGACCGTGGAGGTGGTCGCCGAGCCCTTCCTCGTCCGGTCCGGCTTCCTGGCCCGCACCCCGCGCGGGCGGGTGGCCACCCCGCAGGCATGGGCGCACATGGGGCTGACGCCCCCGCCCGACGCCGCCTTCGGCGCCGCGAACCCCTCCCAGCCCTGAGCGGGCCGAGGTCCCCGTTGCCCGACCGTTCCCGGGCCGTCGACCGGCGGTGACCGGTGCCACGTAAGCTGGAGGGGTACGGCCGTTCGGGACGAGGCACCAGACGGCGGCGGTGTGTTCTTTACCCTCGGGTGGAACGCTTCGGCCTCCGTCGGCGTTGTCCCCAGCGGGTGCGGCCCGCGGCGTGAAGGCCCGGGCCGACACGGACCAGGTGGTCGTCGCGGTCGTGAGCCGACAGCCGTCGGCCACACGACGAAACGTCAGGAAGGACGCCCCAGTGCAGGGCATGTACACTCTCGCCGCCGAAGGAGAGCCCACGGGCGGCCTCCTGGGCATGCTGTTCCCGTTCGTGCTGATCCTTCTGGTGTTCTGGCTGCTGTTCTGGCGGCCGAACCAGAAGCGCCGCCAGCAGGAGCAGCAGATGGTCAACGCCCTGGTCCCCGGGGTCGAGGTCATGACCAAGGCGGGCATCTACGCCACGGTCGTCGAGATCCACGAGCAGGACGTGGTCCTGGAGATCTCCCCGGGCACCCGCATCCGCATGCTCAAGGCCGGCGTGGGCGAGGTCATCACCCCCGCCGAGGACGATACCCCGGTGGAGGACCGCCCCGATTTCGGCGACGACGACAAGCCGGGAAGCTGACCGGCCCCGGCAGGACGCTTCGGTACCGGCCCCGCGCAGGGGCCGGTACCGCCGTGTGTGGGCACCGTGCCCGGACACGCGAGCACGTGGAAGAGAGCCCGACCCCGCATGCCCCATGATTCGACGATCCCCGTGTCCGACCTGATCCGGTCACGCGTGCGCGACGTGCCCGACTTCCCCAAGCCCGGCATCGTGTTCAAGGACATCACCCCGCTGCTCGGCGACCGGGAGGCCTTCGGGGCCGCCGTGCGCCAACTCACCGAGCCCTTCCGCGACGCGGGTGTGGACCGCGTGCTCGGCCTGGAGGCGCGGGGGTTCATCTTCGGCGCGCCGGTGGCGCTCGCCCTGGGCGCCGGGTTCGTTCCCGCGCGCAAACCCGGGAAACTCCCCTCGGAGACCCTCGGTCAGGCCTATGATCTGGAGTACGGCACCGCGACCGTCGAGATCCACTCCGACGCGATTCCCCGGGGCGGCCGTGTGCTCGTCGTCGACGACGTCCTCGCCACGGGCGGCACCGGCAGGGCCGCGGTGGACCTCGTCCGCCGGGCGGGTGGTACGGTCGTGGGATTCTCGGTCCTGATGGAGCTTTCGGTCCTCGCCGGACGCGAGAAGCTGTCGGACGTGGAGCTGCACACCCTCCTGTCGGTCTGAACGGGCCCCGCGCCCGTGTGAGCGCACCCGCGCTCCGCGCGCGATGAGTCCCCGCCGCGGGAGCACTCCTCACCAGCGCGGATTCCGCACGCCGGGCGCGGCGCGTCCGGTGGGCTCCGTCGCATCCGTACCCGCGGGCGGTCCGGCCCACCTGGGCCGACGCCACCCGCGTCAGCCCGTGTAAGCTGGATGGCTACCCCTAAACTGGGGGAAGAGGTACCGCGGCGGCCACGTTCCGCGACTGGCCCTGACAACACGCACGTGCACCGGCCGGGCGTCGACGACGACACCCGAGCGGCCGGGCGGATCCGCGGGAGGTAGGCATGCCGAGCGAAGTGGTCTCGACCGGGGCGGTAACGGCCCGCGACGAGCTCCCGAACGCCTCTGTCGAGAGTGGGGGCGGTATGCCGCGAGGACACGCGGACGGCAGCGGTGCGTCTGCCGCGCACAGACCGCGAGGGGACCGCCGGGAGGGCGTCGCGAAGGAAGCGGCGCCCTCCGGCGTCTCCCCCGCCCCGGAGGACGGCGGCGCCCCTCCCCGAACGCCGCCCGCCTCCACCACGCCCTCCACAGTGCGAGTCCGCAGGAGGCTCGCCCGACTCGGCGCCCAACGGGGAGTGACGATGAACCCGGTGCTCGAACCGCTGATCAAGACCGTGCGGGCCACCCATCCCAAGGTGGACGTCCGGCTGATCGAGCGCGCCTACGAGGTGGCGGCGCACCACCACCGCGACCAGAAGCGCAAGAGCGGCGACCCCTACATCACCCACCCGCTCGCCGTGGCCACGATCCTCGCCGAACTGGGGATGCAGGAGGCCACGCTGGCCGCCGCGCTGCTGCACGACACGGTCGAGGACACCGAGTACTCCCTGGACGAGCTGCGCGCCGACTTCGGCGACGAGATCACCGAACTGGTCGACGGCGTCACCAAGCTGGACAAGGTCAAGTACGGCGAGGCCACCCAGGCCGAGACGGTGCGCAAGATGGTCGTGGCCATGGCCCGCGACATCCGCGTGCTGGTCATCAAGCTGTGCGACCGGCTGCACAACATGCGCACGCTGCGCTACCTGCCCTCCAAGGCCAAACGGGAGAAGAAGGCCCGCGAGACCCTGGAGATCTTTGCGCCGCTCGCCCACCGATTGGGCATGAACACCATCAAGTGGGAGCTGGAGGACCTGGCCTTCGCCACCCTCTACCCCAAGCGCTTCGACGAGATCGCCCGCCTGGTGTCCGAGCGCGCGCCCCGGCGCGACGTCTACCTCCAGGAGGTCATCGAGGCGGTCTCGGGGGACCTGCGCGAGGCCAAGCTGAAGGCGACCGTGCGCGGGCGGCCCAAGCACTACTACTCGATCTACCAGAAGATGATCGCCCGCAACTGCGGCTTCGACGAGATCTACGACCTCATCGCCGTGCGGGTCCTGGTGGACAGCGTCCGCGACTGCTACGCGGCCCTGGGGACCATCCACGCACGGTGGAACCCGGTGCCGGGGCGGTTCAAGGACTATATCGCGATGCCCAAGTTCAACATGTACCAGTCGCTGCACACCACGGTCATCGGTCCCTCGGGAAACCCGGTCGAGCTGCAGATCCGCACCCGCGCGATGCACCGGCGCGCCGAGTACGGCATCGCCGCGCACTGGAAGTACAAGGAGGACCGCTCCGCCGGGGGCGAGGGCAAGGCCAGGGGCACCTCCGACATGCAGTGGCTGCGCCAGCTCATCGACTGGCAGCAGGAGACCAAGGACCCCGGCGAGTTCCTGGAGTCGCTGCGCTTCGACCTGTCGGTGCAGGAGGTGTTCGTCTTCACCCCGCAGGGCGACGTGATCGCCCTGCCCCAGGGCGCCACCGCGGTCGACTTCTCCTACGCCGTGCACACCGAGGTCGGCCACCGCACGGTCGGCGCGCGCGTCAACGGACGCCTGGTGCCGTTGGAGAGCGAGCTGCACAACGGCGAGACCGTGGAGATCCTCACCTCCAAGGACCCCAACGCCGGACCCAGTCGGGACTGGCTCGACTTCGTCAAGAGCGCCCGCGCCCGCAACAAGATCCGGCACTGGTTCACCAAGGAGCGCCGAGAGGCCGCGATCGAGCAGGGCAAGGACGAGATCGCCAAGGTCATGCGCAAACAGGAGCTGCCCGTCAAGCGCCTGTTCAGCGGTGAGGCGATCATCGCCCTGGCCCGGGACATGCGCTATCCGGACGTGGACTCGCTGTACGCGGCAGTGGGGGAGCGCCAGGTCAGCGCGCAGAGCGTGGTCGGCAAGCTCGTCGACTCCCTGGGCGGGCTGGAGAGCCACACCGAGGACATCGCCGAGTCGTCGCTGCCCACGAAGGCCGCCACGCGCCGCGCCCAGGCCGGGAACCCGGGTGTGGTGGTGGAGGGCGACGCCGACGTGTGGGCCCGGCTGTCCAGGTGCTGTACGCCGGTGCCCGGCGACGAGATCGTCGGGTTCGTGACGCGCGGCAACGGGGTCTCGGTGCACCGCGCCACGTGTGTGAACGCCAAGACCCTGGACACCGAGCGCATGGTCAAGGTGGAGTGGTCGATCACCGACGACTCCATGTTCCTGGTGGCGCTGCACGTGGAGGCCCTGGACCGGTCCCGGCTGCTGTCGGACATCACACGCGTGCTCTCCGACCAGCACGTCAACATCCTGTCGGCCACCGTGCAGACCAGCCGGGACCGGGTGGCCCAGAGCCGGTTCACCTTCGAGATGGCCGACCCCGCCCACCTGGGGAGCGTCCTGAGGTCGGTCCGTAACGTGGACGGGGTCTACGACGTGTACCGCGTGAGGAACTAGCCGGGTCCGCCTTTGCGGCCGAGGTTCTCCCCAGGGCGAAGAACGACGCCGGTCTTCGCCCTGGGGAGAACCTCGGCGCTCGATCTCGCGGACGCGCCCCGACCCCCGCCCGTCCTAGATGCGCACGGTGGTGGACCGCACGATCTCGAACACCGGGTGCAGGTCGGCCTCCGCCTCGAAGGACTCCTCGGGGGCCTCCGGAGGGGACGCGAAGTAGGGGGCCACCACCAGAGCGCGCGGGTGGTTCACGTACTCGCGCAGCACGGGGGCGGCGTCGGCGGCCCCCAGTTCGCGCACGCTGACCAGCTCGATCCAGCCGCCCCGGCGCAGCGTGGCGAAGCCGTCCTTGCGGAGGTTGCGCACCCAGTCGACCGCCCCGTAGGGGGCGACCAGGAACCGCCCCCGGTCACTGTCCAGGACACTGACCGGGGTGGTCCGGAGGAAACCGGACGTGCGGCCGCGCGTCGTCAGCAGGTGCACCTCCGTCGGGCACACCCCGTACTTGACGAAGCCGCTGACGAAGGCGTTGGCGGTCCGCCGCACCCGCGTCATCTCGAACCGCTTGGTCGGTTCGTTCACCATGATCGGCAACTCCCTCGATCGGATGCCCCCATTCTGTCGGTCCCCCCGGACCGACGGCCACCCCGGCGGGGCCGCGCCTCACCGGAACGCGGAGAGGCCCGTCACGGACTGGCCGAGGCTCAGTGCGTGGATCTCCTCGGTTCCCTCGTAGGTGGCGACCGTCTCCAGGTTCACCATGTGCCGCATCACCGGGTACTCCAGGGTGATGCCGTTGGCGCCGTGGATCGATCGGGCGGTGCGCGCCACCCGCTGGGCGGCGGCCACGCACGCGAACTTGCCGAAGCTGACGTGGTTGTGGTGGCAGTTCCCCCCGTCCTTGAGCCGCCCGATGCGCAGCGCCGTCATGTTGGCCTGGTTGACGTCCACGACCATGTCGGCGAGCTTGCGCTGGGTGAGCTGGAACCCGCCGATGGGGCGGCCGAACTGCTCGCGGGTCACGGCGTAGTCCAGGGCGGCCTCATAGCAGGCGCGGGCGGCCCCCGCCACGCCCCACACGATGCCGTAGCGGGCCTCGTTGAGGCACGACAGCGGTGAGCCCAGCCCCCGGGATCCGGGCAGGAGCGCCTCGGCGGGCAGGCGCACGTCCTCCAACACCAGTTCGGAGGTGATGGAGGCGCGCAGCGACAGCTTCTTGTGGATGGTGTTGGCGGTGAAGCCCGGGGTGGAGGCGGGCACCACGAACCCGCGGACGCCGTCGTCGGTGGCGGCCCACACCACGGCCACGTCGGCGACGGAGCCGTTGGTGATCCACATCTTCGTGCCGTTGAGCACCCAGTCGGAGCCGTCCCTGCGGGCGCGGGTGCGCATGGAGCCGGGGTCGGAGCCGGAGTCGGGCTCGGTCAGGCCGAAACAGCCGATGGCCTCGCCCGCCGCCATGC
The DNA here is from genome assembly GCF_048060475.1 of Nocardiopsis sp. LOL_012. NCBI lineage: Bacteria > Bacillati > Actinomycetota > Actinomycetes > Streptosporangiales > Nocardiopsidaceae > Nocardiopsis > Nocardiopsis sp. LOL_012. The sequence continues at coordinate 25,932 of NZ_JBHMIV010000019.1, forward strand.
GGGGCAGCCACTCCTGCTTGTGCTCCTCGGAGCCGAACTTGTGGATCGCCGCCATGGCGAGGGAGCCCTGTACGGACACGAAGCTGCGCAGCCCCGAGTCGACGGCCTCCAGTTCGCGGCAGGCCAGGCCGTAGGCGACGGCGCTGGAGCCCCCGCAGCCGTACCCCTCCAGGTGCATGCCCAGCACGCCGAGGTCGCCGAAGGCCTTGGCCAGGCCGCGGGGGTCGGGCAGGGTGCCGGCCTCGAACCAGTCGGCGACGCCGGGCAGCAGCTCGCGGCGGGCGAAGTCGCGGACGGCGTCGCGCACGTCGCGTTCGGTGTCGGACAGGTCGGCGTCCACCGCGAGGAAGTCGCGGGGGTCGGGGGCGGCGGGCCGGTGCTGTGTGTCGCTCATCGGGGTGCCTTTCGTAGTGCGCGTAGTGCGGTCAGGACGGGTCGGGCTGCTGGACGGCGCCGCGTTCGACCATCGCGTCGATGGCGTCCTTGTCCAGGCCGAGTTCGGTGAGCAGGGCCCGGGAGTGCTGGCCCAGCAGCGGCGGGGCGGTCAGCGGGACGGGCGTGCCGTCCATACGGAAGCCCGTGCGCACCTGTTCCAGGGGTCCCAGGGAGGGGTGGTCCACGGTGCGCAGCACGTCGTCCCCCGCGACCTCGGCGGTGCGCAGCGCGTCCAGGACGCCGCGGACGCGACCGACGGGGACCCCGGCCCCGGTGAGCACCTCCATCCAGTGGTCGGCGGAGCGGGTGCGCAGCACGTCGGAGATTTGTCCCACCAGTTCCTCGCGGTGGGCGACGCGGTCGGGGTTGGTGGCGTAGCGGGGGTCCTCGGCCAGGTCGGGGCGGTCCAGGGCGGTGCACAGGCGCTGGTAGAGGGAGTCGTTGCCCACGGCGAGGACCAGTTCGGCGTCGGCGGTGGGGAAGGCCTGGTAGGGCACGATCGTGGTGTGGGCATTGCCCATGCGCGGCGGCTCGGCGCCGCTGGTCAGGGCCTGCTGGGTGAGGTTGACCAGGCCGGACAGGGTCGAGTTGATGAGGGAGACGCTCACGTGCTCGCCCCGGCCGGTGGCGCGGGCGCGCATCAGCGCCCCGAGGATCCCGACGGCGGCGTTGAGGCCGGTGAGCACGTCGGTGATGGCCACGCCCGCCTTGCTGGGCGGGCCCTCCACCGGCCCGGTGGTGGCCATCAGACCGCTCTCGGCCTGGACGATGAGGTCGAAGCCGGGGCGGGTGTCGGGCGCGTGCTCGGGGCCGAAGCCGCTCACCGAGCAGTAGACGACGGCGGGGTTGCGGGCGCTCACGTCGGCGTGGCCCAGGCCGAGGCGGTCGGCGACGCCGGGGCGGAAGTTCTGGACGACCACGTCGGAGGAGGCGCACAGGTCCTGGACCGCGGCCAGCCCCTCGGGGTCCTTCAGGTCCACCGCCAGACTGCGCTTGTTGCGGTTCACCGACAGGAAGTAGGCGGACTCGCCCTGCGTGTCGGCGTCGCCCGCGGGGGCCGCCCAGGGGGGTCCCCAGGCGCGGGTGTCGTCGCCGCGTCCGGGCTGTTCGACCTTGACGACCTCGGCGCCCATGTCGGCGAGCAGCATGGTGGCGTAGGGGCCCGCCAGGACGCGGGACAGGTCGGCGACGCGCACCCCGGCCAGCGGCAGGGATGCGGTGGGTTCGGCGTCGGTCACGTCTGGGCACACCTCATCGGCTCGCGGTCGTCTGCGTTGACATCCGATCATGGCCGGAGCCCCGCGCGGGTGTGCGCCCGGGGTCGGGCGTAGTCGTGTGATCCGCGGCCGATCGCCGATCCGCTGGTCGGATGACCTGACCAGGGGAGATCTGTGTTACCAGGGGGTGTGTCGGGGATCACCCCTCCAGGGGATACCATCGGAAGGTCCACAACGAACACAGTTCGGGCACCCACGGGGCTGGCGGGGGTGCCGAAGGCGGGTTCGCGAGAAACGAGTGAACACGCCGAAGGTTCCCGTTCTCCGGGCGCCCGAACAGAAACGAACACGGCAGGGCGTGAGCAGGCGGACCCGACCGGTGCGTTCCCGAGCGCCGTGCCTCCCATGAGCGAACCGGCTGGGGGAGCGTGACCGTGACGGAAGTCCGACGACCCGAGGAGAGCCCGTTCCCACGCGCCCTCTGGAGGCGCGGGTCCGCGCGGCTCTCCCGGCGGCGCCGGGACGTCGTCTCCCTGGCCAGGCAGGCCCCGCCCGGGGCCGACGAGGACGTCCGCCTGCACCGGCGCTTCCTGGACAGGGTGATCGACTACCTGGCCGTCGACGCCGGGGTGCGCCAGTTCGTCGACTGGGGGTGCCCGGCCCCCGGGACCGCGGCCCGGGTCCGTCAGCGCGATCCGGAGGCGGCCGTCGTGCGTGTCGCGCCCGCCGGAGTGGCGGGGGTGGTCGCCGAGCCGGGCGTGCCCGCCCTCTCCCGCGCGGACGCCGCTCCGGCCGCCCTCCTGGACCGCATGTCCGCCTCCGGGCTCGTCGACTTCGGCGAGCCCCTCGCCGTCCTCATGACCCGCCCCTTCACCGCGCAGGCGCCCCCCGCGTGGATCGGCGACCTGCACACCCGGATGTCCGGCGGCGGCTACCTCGCCCTGGCCGGGACCGCGCCGCACGCGGCGGTGGAGGCCGCCTTCTCCCCCTTCGTGCCGCTGGAGCCGGGTGTCGCCGACATCGGATGGTGGCCCTACCCGGACGAGGACGTGTCCCTGCCCGGGACCGGGACCCTGGGCGGGCTGGCCCGTGCGCCGGGCACGGTGAACACGAGACAGGGGAGGCCGCGCCGATGGCGGTGAACTGGACCGGGGAGATCCTGGCGCAGTCGCGGTTCCACTGGGACTACTCCCTCTGGCCGCGGCTGGAGGGGCTCACCGACGACGAGTTCTTCTGGGAGCCGGTGCCGGGGGCGTGGACCGTCCGCGAGCGGCCTGACGGCAGGCACACGCCCGACTACGCCGTCCCCGAACCGGACCCGCCGCCGGTGACGACGATCGCCTGGCGGCTCGGGCACATCACCGTGGAGGTCCTGGAACTGCGGGACGACTGGCACTTCGGCGACCGCACCGCCACGCGGGCCGACGCCGACTGGCCCTTCGGCGCCGACGAGGCCCGGGAGCGGCTGCGCCGGGCCTACCGGTCCTGGACCGGCCACCTCGCCGCCCTGGACGACGAGGCGATGGCCGCCCCGGTGGGCGCCGCGGAGAGCTCCCAGTGGTCCGGTTTCCCGATGGTGGCGCTGGTGCTGCACCTCAACCGCGAGATCATCCACCACGGTGCGGAGGTCGCCCTGCTGCGCGACCTGTACCGGGCCCGGAACTGACCCGCCGTCCGGCCCGCGCCGTCAGACCACGTGCACCGGGTCGACGCGGACCTGGGCCAGGTGCTCGTCCCGGTGCGCGCTGCGGTTGGCCGCCGCGGCCTTGAGCGCGCGGGACAGTGCCCCCACCCCGCCGCGGGGCACCCGCAGCAGGGCGCGTTCGACGGGTTCGGCCTCCTTCGGAACCGGCCCCGGACCCGAGGGCGCCACCGGGACCGGCCCCAGCAGATCGGTGCCCTCCGGCAGTTCCAGCCGGTCGACCAGTTCGCGCACGTGCTCGGGAGCCCCGGTGACGGAGGCCATCGCCACGGCCGGGGGGAAGCCCAGTTCGCGGCGCTCGGCCAGTTCGCGTTCGGCGAAACCGCCCGGGTCCCACCGCACCAGCGACTGGACCACCGGCAGCGAGGCCTCGGCACAGACCACCACCGTCGCGCCGGGACGGACCAGCGCGGCGGCGTTGAGCCACCGGCGCAGCGCCTCCTCCGACGCCCGCAGGTCCATCCGGTTGAGCAGCGCCCAGCCGTCCAGCAGCACGGCGGCCGCGTACCCCTTCTCGGCCACGGGCTCGGCGCCCGGGGTGGCCACCACGATCGACGGCTCGTCGGCCACCGAGGCGAGCACCTCGCCCCGGCCGGAGGTGCGCACCGTCAGGTACGGGAAGGCGCGCCCCAGTTCCTCGGCGGTGCGCCGGGCACCCACCACCACCGCGCGCATCCGCGAGACCCCGCACTCCGGGCACGCCCACTGCCCCGCCAACCGACCACACCAGCCGCAGGAGGGCACCGCGTGCGAGCCGCGCACCGCCAGCGGTCCCCGGCAGGCGTCGCAGCGCGCGGGCTCGCGGCACCCCGCGCACGCCAGCGTGTTGAGGTAGCCGCGCCGGGGCACCTGGAAGAGCACCGGGCCGGTGCGGGAGGCCTCCCGGGCCGCGCGCAGCGCCAGGCTCGGCATCCGCGCCGACCGCGCGGCGCCGTCACGGGCCAGTTCGCGGTCGTCCCCGGCGGTCCGCACCAGGGGCGCCCTCCGCCGCAGGGTGGCGCGGTCGGCCGCCAGGGGGTGCGCCCACCCCGATTCGAGGAGGAGCTGGGCGTCGGTGGTGCGGGTGTGGCCGCCGATCAGCGCGGCGGCGTCGGCGCGGTGCGCGCGCATCGACAGGACGGTGCGCGCGTGCGGGTAGGGGGCGTGCGGTTCCGCGTGCACGTCGTCGCCGTCGTCCCACAGCACCACGAGCCCCAGGTCGCGGACGGGGGCGAACACCGCGGCGCGTGTTCCCACGACGATCCGGGCGCTGCCGCGCAGCACGGCGAGCCAGCGGCGGTAGCGCTCCGCGGGTCCGAGGTCGGCGGTCAGGGCCAGGTGGTGCCCCTCGCCCAGAAGGTGGCGCAGCGCGCGGTCCACGGCGGCGACGTCGCGGCCGTCGGGCACCACGATCACCGTGCCGTGCCCGCCGGCCAGGGCCGCCCACGCGGCGGCGGCCACGGCCTCGGGCCACTCCGGTCCGGGCAGGGCGTTCCACACGGCCCGTGCGGGCCGGCCCTCCCGCAGGGCCCGCAGGTAGGAGGGCCCTTCGGGGTAGTCCGCCCACGGGCCGTCGACGGGTTCGGGGACGGGCGAGGGGGGTGCCTCGGGCCGCTCCTCCTTCTCCACGCGGGCGTGGCGCGGCGGGACGGCCAGGCGCAGGACGTCGCTCAGCGTGCCGGCGTAGCGGTCGGCGACGGCGCGTGCCAGGCCCAGGACCTCCGGGGTCAGCACGGGTTCGGGGGAGACCACCGAGTCCAGGTAGGCCAGGCGTCCGGGGAAGTCGGAGGTCTCCGCGCGCTCGACGAGGAAGCCGCTCAGCTTGCGGTTGTTGAAGCGCACCTTGACCCGGCAGCCGGGGACGGCTGTCTCGTCCATGTCGGCGGGCACCCGGTAGTCGAAGCAGCGGTCCAGGTGGGGCAGGGGGGTGTCCACCGCCACGCGGGCGACGGGCAGCCGCTCGGCCGGGCTGCGCGGTTTCGGGCGGGGCGCCCGGGCCGCGGCCGACCGGGGGGTCTCCCCGGCCGGAAGGTCGAAGAGGACCCCTTCGGGTCCGTCGGGCTGCTCGGTCATCACCCCCCGGTCTACCAGAACGCTCCGACACCGGCCGGGGCCGTCCACAGGGCTCGGCCGCCTGCGGCCCGGTCGGCTGGTAGAACTGTGACCCGGGCGCACCGCGGGGATCGCGGGTTCCCGTTCTCCGTGTGCCCGCGGGGGACGCGACCGCGCCGAAGGCGTCCGCCGGGTGTGGCGGGCGTGCGGCCGGGGCACGGAGAGACGTACCTAGGGGAGGGGACACCGTTGAAGCTCGTCTTTGCCGGAACACCGGAGGCGGCGGTGCCGTCGCTGCGCGCGCTGATCGACTCCGGCCACGAGGTCGCCGCGGTGGTCACCCGGCCCGACGCCCGCTCCGGCCGGGGCCGCCGCATGTCCGCCAGCCCCGTGGCCGAGCTCGCCGGGGCCGAGGGGATCGAGGTCCTCAAACCGGAGAAGGCCGGGGCCCCCGAGTTTCTCGAACGGCTCGCCGAGATCGCCCCGGACTGCTGCCCGGTCGTCGCCTACGGCGCCCTGCTGCCCCAGCGCACCCTGGACGTGCCCGAGCACGGATGGGTGAACCTGCACTTCTCGCTGCTGCCCGCCTGGCGTGGCGCGGCGCCGGTGCAGCACGCCCTGATGCACGGCGACGACGTCACGGGGGCCACGACGTTCCGGATCGTCAAGGAGCTCGACGCCGGGCCGGTGTACGGCACCCTCACCGAGGCCGTGCGGCCCACCGACACCAGCGGCGAGCTGCTCGACCGCCTGGCCGTGGCCGGGGCGGAGCTGCTGGTGCGCACCGTCGACGGCATCGCCCGCGGCGACCTGCACCCGGTCCCGCAGGAGGCGTCCGGGACCACCTACGCGTCCAAGCTCACCACGCTCGACGCCGAACTGGACTTCACCGCGCCCGCGCTGCGGGTGGACCGCGTCGCCCGCGCCTGCACCCCCGACCCCGGCGCGTGGACCACGTTTCGCGGCACCCGGCTGAAGGTGGGTCCCGTCCGGCCGGTGACCGACGCCGACACCCCCATGCTCGACCCCGGGCGGCTGCACGTCGACAAGAAGCGTGTCCTGGCGGGGACCAGCACCAACCCGGTCGTGCTGGGCACCGTGCAGCCCCAGGGCAAGCGCGCGATGGACGCCGTCGACTGGGCGCGCGGGGTGCGCCCCACCGAGGACGACCTTCTGGGGCGTTGAACTGCCGTAGGCTCGGTCCGGTGCGGTGGACGGGCTCGGCCCCGCCCCGCACCGGACCCCGTCCCCGGCTTTCGTTGAGGCAGAGCACCGTTGAGCGAGCAGTCCCGATCCCCGCACCGTCGGCCCCGGCGGGGCCACCGGCCCGGTAGGGGCGGCGGCAGCGGCCCGTCCGGGCAGCCGCCCCGGCCCCGCGACCCGGCGCGCCGCACCGCCTACGACGTGCTGCTCGCCGTCGAGCAGCGCGACGCCTACGCCAACCTGCTGCTGCCCGCCCTGCTCAGGGAGCGGGGGATCGGCGGACGCGACGCCGCCCTGGCCACCGAGCTGACCTATGGGACGCTGCGCCACCAGGGCACCTACGACGCCGTCCTCCAGATGTGCGTGGACCGCACGCTAGCGTCGGTGGACCGCGAGGCGCTGCCCGTGCTGCGGCTGGGCGCCCACCAACTGCTGTCCACGAACGTCCCCTCCCACGCCGCGGTCAGCGCCACCGTCGACCTGGCCCGGAAGGTGGTCGGCCACCACCGCGCGAGGTTCGTCAACGCCGTCCTGCGCAAGGTGTCGGCGCGCGACCTCCAGGCGTGGATCTCCGTGGTCGCCCCCGACCGCGGCACCGACCCCAGCGGGTACCTGTCGGTGGTGCACAGCCACCCGCGCTGGGTGGTCAAGGCGCTGGCCCGCACCCTGGGGGAGCACTCCTCCACCGGCCTGGTGGAGACCGAGCGGCTGCTGGCCGCCCAGAACGAGCGGCCCAGGGTGACGCTGGTGGCCAAGCCCGGCCGTGCCCGCGCCGCCGACCTGGTCGCTGCCGGTGCCGAGCAGGCACGCTACTCGCCCTACGCCGCCTACCTGGCCGAGGGCGACCCCTCGGCCGTGCGCGAGGTGCGCCAGCACCGGGCGGCCGTGCAGGACGAGGCCAGCCAGATGGTCGCGCTCGCGCTGACCCGGGTGGACGCCCGGGGCCGGGACGCCCTGTGGCTGGACATGTGCGCCGGGCCGGGGGGCAAGGCCGGGCTGCTGGCCTGCCTGGCCGGGCAGCGCGAGGCGCGACTGCTGGCGTCGGAGGCCCAGCCGGGCCGCGCCGGGCTGGTGGCCACCGCGGTGCACCGCGCCCCGCGCGACGCGGGGAGGGCGATCGCCGCCGACGGGACCGCGCCCGCGTGGCGGCCGGGGACGTTCGACCGCGTCCTGGTGGACGTGCCCTGCACCGGGCTGGGCGCTCTGCGCCGCCGCCCCGAGGCCCGCTGGCGCCGCACCCCGCAGTCGGTGGAGGAGCTGGTGCCGCTCCAGCGCGACCTGCTCACCAGCGCCGTGGAGTCCGTGCGCCCCGGCGGCGTAGTGGCCTACGTGACGTGCTCGCCGCTGCTGGAGGAGACCGACGCCGTCGTGCGGGAGGTCCTCGACGGGCGCGGGGACCTCACCCTGCTGCGGGCTCCCGACTACCTGGACGAGGTGCCCGGACTGGCGGCGGGCCCGGAGGGGCGCTATGCCCAGTTCTGGCCGCACCGGCACGGCACCGACGCCATGTTCCTGGCCCTGCTGCGCCGGGACGAGGGGTGAGCGGGACCGCTCCGGACCGGGAACCGGCTGAGGGAGACCCCTGGACCGTGCCGTACACGGTCGTCCGGGACGAGGACGGAATCTGGTGTGCCGAGGCCGACGCCGGTGGGGCCGGTGTCGGCCTCGGCCACGGGAGGACCCGTGATGAGGCCCTGGCCGACCGGCGGGAGGGCCTGGCCCTCCTGGCGCAGGAGTGAACGGAGAGTGCTCGTGGACCCGGTGATCCGGCCCATGGCCGAGCGGGACGTGCCCGCCCTGGTCGAGGTGTCGCTGGCCGCCGACACGCTGTTCGCCGACGCCGGGGTGGTCTTGCCGCCCGACGACCCCCGGCCGATGCTCGCCGGCGCCGAGCGGGTGCTGGTCGCCCTCGACGGCGGCGCCGTGTGCGGCCTCGCGGCGACCGCGGCCGTGGACGGCCGCACCCACCTGGAGCAGCTCGCCGTCCACCCCGGCCACGGACGCCGGGGGATCGGTTCGGCCCTGCTGGAGGCGGTGTGCGCCCAGGCGGCGCGGCAGGGGCGCGGCCGGGTCACCCTCACCACCTTCCGCGACCTGGCGTGGAACGGCCCCTGGTACGCGCGGCGCGCCTTCGTGCCGCTGGCACCGGGGGAGTGGGGGCCGGAGCTGGCCCGGCTGTGGGAGTCCGAAGCGCCGATCCGCGTCCGGCCCCGCCTGGCGATGGCCCGCACCGTGAGCGGCTGACCTGGATACGGCTACACTGCGGGCGTGGCAATCCAGATCTCACCCAGCATCCTCAGCGCCGACTTCGCGCACCTCGCCGACGAGGCGGCGGCCGTGTCCCCCTCCGCCGACTGGCTCCACGTCGACGTGATGGACAACCACTTCGTCCCGAACCTGACGCTCGGCCTTCCGGTGGTGGAGTCCCTGCGCAAGGCGGCGACCACCCCCCTGGACTGCCACCTGATGATCGAGGACCCCGACCGGTGGGCCCCCGCCTACGCCGAGGCGGGCGCGGGCAGCGTCACCATCCACGCCAAGGCCGCGGGCGCCCCCGTGCGCACCCTGCGGGAGATCCGCCGCCTGGGCGCCCGCGCCGGGCTGGCCCTCAACCCCGCGGAGGCGGTCGACCCCTACGCCGACCTCATCGGCGAGATGGACATGCTCCTGCTCATGACCGTCGAACCCGGGTTCGGTGGGCAGAGGTTCCTGGACATGGTCCTGCCCAAGATCCGCCGGGCGCGTGAACTCCTCGACAGCCGCCAGTCCTCCGTGTGGCTCCAGGTCGACGGCGGTGTGAGCGCCGAGACCATCGAACGCGCCGCCGAGGCCGGCGCCGACGTCTTCGTCGCGGGCTCCGCGGTCTACGGCGCGCAGGACCCCGCCTCGGCGGTGGACTCCCTGCGCGCCCTGGCCGCCAAGGCGAGCCCGCTCGCGTAACGATCCAGGCGCGGCCTCGGGTGTGCTCCTGGCCACACGGGGCCGCGCCCCCTAGAGTGGCGGACCGTAGTCGTCGATTCAGCTTGGTCGCGGCTCCGTACTCCCCGCGTGGGCACCGAATCCGGGGGAGCGGCGCGGCGTGAGTGCGTTGCCAGGCGCGAGCGGGGAGTTTCGCGTTGCACGCTGCCATGGACGCCTTTCGCGAGGCGCAGACCGCACCCGTCCTCTGGGTACAGGGACTGGGGGACTGGGCGGCCGTCCCCTTCGCCCTCATCACCGAACTGGCGTCGCAGAGCGCCGTCGTCCTCGTGCTCGCACTGGTCTTCTGGTGCGTGCACGCGGGCACGGGGGCGCGCCTCTTCGTCGCCGTCATCGCCTCCGCCGGTCTGAACTACCTGCTCAAGGCGGTGCTCTACGCGCCGCGCCCCTCCTGGGTCAGCCACCGGGTGGTCGCGCACGCGGCCGAGTCCAGCTTCGCGATGCCCTCCGGCCACGCCCAGAACGCGACCGTCCTGTGGGGCTACCTGGGGGTGCGGTCGGGGCGGCGCCCGTGGCTGTGGGCGGCCGCCGTGCTGATCGCCCTGATCTGTGTGTCCCGTGTCTACCTGGGTGTGCACTTCGTCAGAGACGTCCTCGCCGGTCTGCTCGTCGGGGCCGTGCTGCTGTGGGCGGTCCTGCGGTGGGAGGACCGTGCCGTGCGGTGGTGGCGGGGCCTGCCCACCGCGCGCTGGGCGGGTCTGGCCGTGACCGTCTCGGTGCTGCCGTGCGTGTCCGCCGCCCTGTGGCAGCACCTGGTGCTCGGCGACTGGTCGGCCTCCCCCGACTGGATGGGTGCCGTGCCCCCGGACCCGGCCGGTGCCACACTCGCCGGGCTTTTCTCCGTGTGCGGCGCGCTGCTCGGCGGCCTGGTCGGGTTCACCCTGCTCGCGGGCCGCGGCTGGTACAGCGCCGAGGGGGCCCTGACCGCCCGCGCGGCCCGGTTCGTGCTCGGCCTCTCCGTGATCGTCCTCGTACTGGTGCTCCAGGACGTCCTGTTCGGGGACCTGGCGGGGCTGGCCCTGGCGGTGGCCGAGTTCGCCGTCTACGCGCTCGTCGCCCTCTGGGCGTCCTTCGGTGCCCCCGAGACGTTCGTGCGCAGCGGCCTCGCACAGCGTTCCAGTGCCGGTCAAGCCTCTGGCGTGCGGTGATAGATCTCACCCGGGCGCTCGCGCCGGAGGACGAGCGGGTAGGATCCTGACCGAGACAGCAGTCGAACGTGTGCTCCGGGGTCGGTGAAAGTCCGAACCGGCGGTGACAGTCCGCGACCCGGCCGAATCCATCGGCCGGTTGAACCGGTGGAATTCCGGTACCGACGGTGAGAGTCCGGATGGGAGGCGGCACGCGTTGGGACGGGTCCCGCCCCTTTCCGTGCGCCCTTCGGCGCTCCGGGGCCGAACCCGTACCCGTCGTGGACCATCCGGTCCACAGCCCCCAGTGCACCCCGGAGCCCCAGGCGAAGGGATGCACAGGGCGTGTTCACCGGAATCGTGGAAGAGCTGGGCGAGGTCGTCTCCCTCCGGCCCGCCACAGACACAGGCGAGTCCCTCCTACTGACCGTGCGCGGCCCCCGCGTGTCCTCCGACGCGGGCCACGGCGACTCCATCGCGGTCAACGGCGTGTGCCTGACCGTCGTCGACCGCGGTGAGGACACCTTCACCGCCGACGTCATGAAGGAGTCCCTGGACCGTTCCTGTCTGGGCGCCCTCGTCCCGGGGTCGCCGGTCAACCTCGAACGCGCCGCCCGCGCCGACGGCCGCCTGGGCGGCCACATCGTCCAGGGCCACGTCGACGGCACGGCACCCCTGATCTCCCGGAATCCCGGTGACAACTGGGACGTTCTACGCTTCGGCCTGCCCGCGCGGCTCTCCCCGTACCTGGTGGAGAAGGGCTCGGTGACGCTGGACGGCACCAGCCTGACCGTGTCCGCCGTCAGCGCGCCCGGCGCCGCCGAGGAGTACTTCGAGGTCAGCCTCATCCCCGAGACCCTGCGCGCCACCACTCTGGGCGCCCTCGCCGTCGGGGCCGCCGTGAACGTCGAGGCCGACGTCATCGCCAAGTACGTCGAGCGCATCGCGGCCGTCGCCGCCGCCGGACGCGGCTGACCCCGGCGCCCGGAGCCACACCACCCACCATCCAAGGGAGCGGTCATGACACTCATCGACACCACACCGGACACGGCCGACGGCGAGCCGACCGTGGTCCTCGACCCCATCGACGACGCGATCGCCGACTTCGCCGCGGGCCGCGCCGTCGTCGTCGTCGACGACGAGGACCGCGAGAACGAGGGCGACATCATCTTCGCCGCCGAACTCGCCACCCCAGAACTCCTGGCGTTCATGATCCGCTACACCTCCGGTGTGGTGTGCGTACCGATGGAGGGCCCCGACCTGGACCGCCTCGACCTGCCGCTGATGACCGCGCGCAACGAGGAGAGCCTGCGCACCGCCTACACCGTGACCGTCGACGCGCGCGAGGGCGTCACCACGGGCATCTCCGCCGCCGACCGGGCCCGCACCATCCGCCTGCTGGCCGCCGCCGGGAGCCGTCCCACCGACTTCGTCCGACCCGGGCACATCCTGCCGCTGCGCGCCCGCCCGGGCGGTGTCCTGGCCCGCCGCGGCCACACCGAGGCCTCCGTGGACTTCGCGCGCCTGGCCGGGCTGCGCCCCGCCGGGGTCCTGGCCGAGGTGGTCAACGACGACGGCACCATGGCACGCCTGCCGCGCCTGCGCGCGTTCGCCGACGAGCACGGCCTGAAGCTGGTGTCGGTCGAGCAGTTGGCCGCCCACCGCCTCGCCCGCGGTGAGGTCCTCACCCCGGAACAGCAGGCGCCGCCCCTGGTCACACGCATGGTGGAGACCCGCCTGCCCAACGAGTACGGCGAGTGGCGGGCGGTCGGTTTCAAGGGCACCGCCGACGGCGCCGAGCACGTCGCCCTCGTCCACGGCGACCTCACCGACGGCGAGGACGTCCTGGTCCGCCTGCACTCGGAGTGCCTCACCGGCGACGCCTTCGGCTCCCACCGCTGCGACTGCGGCGCCCAGCTCGACGCCGCCATGGCCGCCATCGCGCACGAGGGGCGCGGGGTCGTCGTCTACCTGGGCGGGCACGAGGGCCGGGGGATCGGGCTGCTGCACAAGCTGCGCGCCTACAGCCTCCAGGACCAGGGGGTGGACACCGTCGACGCCAACCTGAGGCTGGGTCTGCCCGCCGACGCCCGCGAGTTCGGGGCCGGTGCGCGCATCCTCACCGAACTGGGGGTCTCCTCGGTGCGGCTGCTGTCCAACAACCCCGCCAAGGCCGAGGGGCTGGCCGAACACGGCCTGCGGGTGTGCGAGCGGGTGGCGATGCCCTCCTTCGTCACCGACGACAACATCGCCTACCTGCGCACCAAGCGCGACCGGATGGGCCACGAGCTGGCCGTGGTCTCCGAGTAGCCCGGAGACCGGGCACCCGCAACCGAACACGATCAGGAGAAGCGCACATGAGCGGTGAAGGTCGCCCCGACGCCCGGGGCCTCGACGCCTCGGGGATGTCGGTGGGCATCGTCGTCACCCGTTGGAACGCCCGTATCGTCGATCCGATGCTCGAACGCGCCACCGCCGTGGTGTCCGCCTCGGGGGCCGCGGCGCCCGCCGTGGTCCGGGTGGCCGGGGCGGTGGAGCTCCCCGTGGTCGCCCAGGAACTCGCCCGCTGCCACGACGCGGTCGTCGCCCTGGGCGCGGTGGTCCGCGGCGGGACCCCCCACTTCGACTACGTGTGCCAGTCGGTGACCCACGGGCTGACCGAGGTGGCGTTGCGCCAGTCCACCCCCGTGGGTAACGGTGTACTCACCTGTGACACCCTGGAACAGGCGCTCGACCGCGCCGGACTGCCCGACAGCGCCGAGGACAAGGGCGCAGAGGCGGCGTGGGCCGCCCTGGACGCGGCCGTCGTCCTGCGCGGTCTACGGCGCTAGGAACGGCGATCCCCCGCGCGGGGAGGACTCTGGAGATTCGGTGCGGACGAAGGAACGACCCGTGGACGAGACGGCGGACAGGCCGACGCTGCCCAGGACGTGGCGGCCCCGGGCGGCGCGGCTGGTCGCCTACGGGATGGGTCTGCTGGTCGTGGCGACCATGGCGGTGCTCGCGGTAGTCCTGCCGCCCGACTGGCGGCCCTTCGACAGGTTCCTGCTCATCGCCCTGGGACTGGCGATCGCGGCCGGGCTGCACCTGCTCGGCCGCCCCCGGCTCGTGGCCGACGAGGGCGGCGTGACCGTGGTCAACGGCATCCGCACCCACGTACTGGAGTGGGAGGAGATCGTCGACGTGCGCATGCCGGTCGGAGAGCCCTGGCCCACGGTGGACCTGTCCGACGGCACCACCCTGGCGGTGATGGGGATCCAGAGCACCGACGGCGACCTGGCCCGTCGCGGCCTGGACGAGTTCCGGCGGCTGCTGCGCGAACGGGGTGAGGCCGCCGAACCCGGCGGAGCGTAGCCCCGCACGCGGACACCCGGCCCCCGTTCCCCAACGAAACGGAGGACTTCTTCCGTTACCTCGCTCACATACGTTGGAAGCGAGGATCATAGGTGTGGACGCGGAAGGGGCAAACGAGTGCGGGATATTCGTGCGGCGGCGGCAGGTCTCTACGCCTCGGGTGACACGTTCGCCCTGGCCACGGTGATCGACACCGACAAGAGCGCGCCCCGGGGGCCCGGGGCGGCCATGGCCGTGGGCGCCGACGGCGAGGTCGTCGGCAGCATCTCTGGCGGGTGTGTGGAGGGCGCCGTCTACGAGGAGGCGCTGGAGGTCATCCGTACCGGGGTGCCGGTGCGCAGGACCTACGGCGTCAGCGACGAGGAGGCGTTCAGCGTCGGACTCACCTGCGGCGGCACCCTGCACGTGTTCGTCGAACCGGTGAGCCGCGCGGGCTTCCCCGAACTGGGCGAGGTGCTCGGCGCAGTCGAGGAGCACCGGCCGGTCGCCGTCGCCACCGTCGTCTCCGACCCCTCCGGCGCCGGCCGCCTGGGGCGCCGCCGCGTGGTGTGGCCCAACCGGGCCACCGGTGACGTGGGCGCGGCCGGGGACCGCCTCGCCGACGCCCTCGACGACGACGTGCGCGGCATGCTCGCGCAGGGCAGCACGGGGCTGCTCCGCTACGGCGCGGACGGCCAGCGGCGCGGCGACGCGCTGGAGGTGTTCGTCCAGTCCTTCGCCCCCGCGCCCCGCATGCTGGTCTTCGGCGCCATCGACTTCGCCGCGGCCGTCGCCGACCTGGGCTCCTTCCTCGGCTACCGAGTGACGGTCTGCGACGCCCGGCCCGTGTTCGCCACCCCCAAGCGGTTCCCCACCGCCGACGAGGTGGTCGTGAAGTGGCCGCACGTGTTCCTGGACGAGATCGCCGACGACATCGACGAGCGCACGGCGGTGTGCGTGCTCACACACGACCCCAAGTTCGACGTGCCCGTCCTCAAGGCCGCGCTCGCCACCCGGGCGGGCTACATCGGGGCGATGGGCTCCCGGCGCACCCACGAGGACAGGTTGGAGCGGCTGCGCGAGGCCGGGGTCGCGGAGGGGGAACTGGCGCGGCTGCACTCGCCGATCGGCCTCGACCTGGGCGCGCGCACCCCCGAGGAGACCGCGGTGTCCATCGCCGCCGAACTCGTGCAGAGCCGCTGGGGCGGCAGCGGACGCGCCCTAAGGGAGACGAGCGGGCGGATCCACCTCGACGCGCGGCCCGGTTCCTCGCGGCCGGATTCGGCCACGCCTTCGGGTGAACCGGAACCGGCCCACCACTGAAACCGCTGGTCGCGGCAGTGCACCCCGGTGGTCCGGCACACACGTTCGGGCGAAATCCGCCACGTGCCCTGTGGAGCGGGCCCGGGCGTGACATCATCTCGGCATGGCTACTGGGGATACGGGGAACACGGGGCGGCAGCGGAAGGACCCGGTCGCGGGGCTGCTCCTGGCTGCGGGGGGCGGCAGCAGGATCGGGGGGCCCAAGGCCGTCATCGAGGTGGGCGGCCGACGCCTGGTCGACCGGGGGGTGAGCACCCTGTCCGGGGGCGGCTGCGACCCGGTCATGGTGGTGCTGGGGGCCGCCGACACGCCGGTGCGCGGCGCCCACACGGTGATCAACGCCGACTGGGCCACCGGCATGGGCTCGTCCGTGCGCGCGGGGATCGACGCCCTGCCGGACGCGGTGGACGCCGTCCTGATCGCCCTGGCCGACCAGCCGCTGGTCACCTCCGAGGCGGTCCGGCGGCTGCTGGACGCGCACGAACAGGGGGCGCGTGCGGCCGTGGCCACCTACGGGGGCAACCCGCGCAACCCGGTGCTGCTGGGCCGGGAGCACTGGTCGGCGGTGCACAACATGGCCGTGCGCGACACGGGCGCGCGGCCGTTCCTGCGCGCCTACTCGCACCTGGTCACCGCGGTGGCCTGCGACGACATCGCCAGCCCGCAGGACATCGACACCGCCGAGGACCTGGAGCGCGTCAGCGGCCTGCTCAGGGGCGCCTGACCCGCCCCGGGGAGCGAACCGGAGTCAGGCCACGCGGTCCACGAACGCGAGCGGGTCGCGCGGGTCGTCCGTGCCGTGCACCACCACGTCGGACGCGGCGGCCAGCATCATCAGCACGCCCGGACCCGGGTAGGCACTGGAATCCTCCAGGTCATCGACTTCGTCCACGGACAGGCCCGCCTGAGCGGCGAACTCCTCCAGCGACCAGCCCCGCTTGTCGCGTTCGGCGCAGACCAGTTCGGACAGCGCCATGCACCACTGGGCGTGTTCGTAGTCGGGATTCCCTTCCCAGCCTTCCGTCGGTCTCCACCGTGTGTGTGCTCAGCCGCCCTCCGGGCCTGCGTCGGAGTGCGGCTACACGGGTTCGGCGAGGAGGCCGAAGCGGTACTCCGCCGACGCGCCCGGGGTGAGCACCAGCAGGCCGGTGCCGCTGTTGAGGGCGTCGGGCGGGCAGGTCATCGGTTCGGCGGCCAGCGCGGCGCGCCGCCGCGGCCCCTCCAGGGTGTCGCCGCTGTAGAGCTGGAGCCAGTCCAGGCCGGGGCCCGACCACAGGCACACCCGGTGCTCCGGGCCGCCCACGCGCACCCAGGAGCGGCCCTCCGTGTCCCGGTCCAGGGCGGTGAAGGCGGTGTCCAGGACGGTGGAGTCCAGGTCGCGGCCGGGCGGGCGCAGGTCGAACCCCCCGCCGTCGACCGGCAGCGGAGCGCCCTTCGGGATCATCCCGCCGTCGGTGGGCTGGTGGGCTCCCGCGTCCGCCGAAACGGTGAGCTCCCCGCGTTCGGACAGCTCCCACAGGGGGCGGTCCAGGGTGAGGTAGGGGTGGAAGCCCAGTCCGAAGGGGGCGTCTCCCGAGCCGGTGTTGCGTACGCCCACGGTGACGGCCAGCCCGTCGGGCCCCAACCGGTAGGCGGCGGTGAGGTCGAGGGGGAAGGGGTAGCCCGCCGTTCCGCTGAAGGCCAGCCGTAGGAGCACGGCCTCATCGCCGACCTGTTCCGCCGACCAGTCCAGCGCGTGGACCAGGCCGTGGATGGCCGTGCCGGTGGCCGGGTCGTCGACCTCCAGGTGGTACTCGGTGCCCTGGAAGGTGTAGCGGCCGGCGGCGGTCCGGTTGGGCCAGGGGGCCAGGAGCTGGCCCTGGAAGGAGTCGGGTCCGGTGTCGCAGGTGTAGGGCCACACCAGGTCCCGGCCCCGCCAGGTGAGTGCCTGCAAGCCCGCGCCGGTCCGGTCCACCCGCGCCCGGTACTCCCCCGAGCGCAGTTCCAACGCCTCTCCCACCTGTCCGCCTTCCCGCGTCCGGTCCCGCTCCGATGAACCGGGCGATCATAGCGCACGGACCCGCTCAGCCGAGCAGGCCGTCCAGCGGGATGAGCACGCCCGACCCCAGGGCCAGCAGCCCGGTCGACAGCAGCACCACGACCATGGCCAGCGACCCCGCCACGGCCAGCCGGAAGGCGGCCAGGCGGCGGCGCGCCCTGGAGTTGCCGCGCCTGCTCGCGGCGGTCCGGCCCAGTGCCAGCAGCGCCGCGGCCAGTCCCACCGGCAGCCACCAGGCGTCGCCGGCCCCGGCGGGCAGCAGGTCCGTGGCCGCGCCGGTGAGCCCCGACAGCCAGCCGAGCACCGCGCCGTTCGCGGCGTCCAGCAGCCCGGTGTAGGCGGAGACCACGAACTCGCTCTCGGGGTAGAAACCGCCGTCGGGCCGCAGCGCCCGCCCCAGCCCGTCCAGCAGGCCGAGCAGGGCCGCGGGGTAGGCGAAGCGGCGGCACCGGCCCGCGCGCATCGCGCGCTGGATCTGGTTCATGGTCCGGTCGACCCGCCGCTTGGCCCGCTCCTGGTAGCGGCGCGCCTTGTCGGGGTCGGCCTGGGGCTGTGCGGGCCCTCCGTAGGGCGGGTACGGGGTTCCGTGGGGCCCCGGGTACGGGGGCGGGTTCTGCCGCGTGGGTGGGGTCGCGGCCTGGGCGCGGCGCTGCTGTGCCGTCGCCATCCTCGCCCTGGCGCCGTCCCACCGCTCCCGGGCCGAGCCCGCTAGGGCCGCCCACCGGTCCTGGCGCCGGGTACGGCTGTCGGCGCGCTCCCGGTCGGAGACGATCCCCCCGATCCGCACAGCCTCGGGCAGCATGAGGACCGCGGTGACCAGGGCGGCCGAGGCGGCCGCCGTGTCCGTGCCCCTGGCCTCGCGCAGGGCCTGGCGGCGCTGCTCCACCCACCAGGGGGCGTGCGGGGCGGCGCTGCGCTGGGTGGGGTGCCACGACTGGCGGCGCAGCGCCGCGCGCAGCTCCGAGGCGGTCCCGGGCTCCAGCACCAGCGCGGTGGCCCGCGCCCAGGCGGTGTCCACCTCGTGGCGTTCGGGGCGGCGCGGTGCGTCGGGGCCCGCCGCGATCGCGCGGTCGACGCCTTCGGCCACACGGCGCATGACCAAGGGGACCTCGTGCTGCACCCGCTCCAGCACGGCACAGCGGCCCGACCCTCCGGACCGGCAGGAGGGGTGCGGGCACCAGTGCTGTGCGGCCAGGCCCACCGCGCCGGACTCCACGGCCTCACGCACCACCCCGTGGCGGCTCGCGTCGCCCGCGGCCAGGGCGGCCAGCCCGTCCGCGCTGATCTCGTGCCCGCGGAAGCGGGGCGGCATACCGGGCACGTAGCGGGCGGCCAGCGCGCTGATCGCCAGGTGGGCCCGGCCCGGGTCGGAGCCGATCCCGGTGAGGTGGGCGCGGTCGAAGGTGTAGTCGTTGACCTCGCGGTCCAGCCAACTGCGCAGCTCCATCCAGTGGCTGCACAGCCACATGGCCCCGGTGTCGGAGCGGTCGAGCAGGTCGAAGGCCAGACTGGGCGGGTCCTCGTGGGCGACCCCGGCGAAGACGATCGGGCGGGTGCGGTTCACGGTGCGGATCCGCGGCCGCTCGCCCGCCAGCCACTGGACGACCTCGGCGTGGCCCCAGCGGGCGGCGGGCGCGGGGGCGAGCAGACCGCGCACCAGCAGGCGCCAGCGCTCGTCGGTGACGGCGGAGACGTCCACCTCGGTGTTGCGGGCGGTCAGCCAGTTGCCGCCGCGTTCGGGGCGGCGGCCGGTCACCAGCTCGTGCGCCATCACGCCGAGGGACCACCAGGCGGCGGGGGCCTCGCGGCGGCCCTCGATCACCTCGGGCGCCGCGTAGTCCTCGGTGACCGCGACGCCGCCGTAGACACGGCTCATCGTGGCGCGCACGGCGCCGCCGAAGTCGGTGAGGGCGACCACCGGGGGGTCGAGGGAGCGCACCAGCAGGTTCTCGGGCTTGACGTCGGTGTGGTTGTGCTGGAGGCCGTGCTGCCAGTGGTGCAGGCAGTCGGCGACGGCGGAGACGACGGCCTTCGCGCGGGCATCGTCCAGCGGCGCCTGGTCGATGATCGCGCGCAGCGACCCGTGGGCGAAGTACTCCTGCGCCTCCCAGGCCAGGTCCTCGCCCCAGGAGCTGGCGGCGGTCCCGTACCCCTGGATGGCGGGCGTGTGGGGCGAGGCGGTCCCGCGTGCCCGCAGCCGGTCCAGGAGTTCGCGGTTGATGTCGTGTCCGGGCCGGTACACCTTGAGGGCGAGCCGCCGCCCGGGCTCGTCGGAGGGCTCGGCGAGGTAGACGACCGCCTCGCCGCCCGACCCCAGGTGCCCGAGCACCTGGTAGCGGCGGCGCAGTTCGGCCGGGACCGCGTAGTCCAGGTCGTCGGCGGGGCCGACCACCACGCGGGAGACGAGGCGGCCCAGCCAGTCCAGGAGCGGGCCGAACAGGCTTCGCCACCAGGGGGCGGGCCCCCTGCCCGGCTGGTCGGGGCGCGCGGTCGGCGCCGGTCCGGCCGCGGGTTCGGCGACGCGCGTGGGACCCGCACCGCCGGCCCGGGCGGAGCCGGGGCGCAGGACGCGCGTCACCCAGCGCGTGGCGCCCGCCTGGGGGCCGAGCCGCCTGGTCGGCGCGGCGGGCGGGATCCTGCGGGTGGCGGCGTCGTCTTCACCGGGTCGGGGTGCGGCCATCGGGGTCGGGGCCATCCTTCGCGAGAGGTGGTCAAAGACGTGGGTCCGGGGCGGGCGCTCGGCCCTCCCCCGGTGTGTTGGACTCCGTACGGACCGTCGGAGTTCCCAAGGGCGTGTCGGCCCCGTCTCGCGGGTCAGTGGCCCCGTGGGGTGAGGCCGAGTCCGGCGCAGGCCTCCTCGTACATGCGCACCACCTCGGTGCGGATCTGGGACCGTTCGGTGAGCGGCGCCGACCAGGGGATGCGCACGGCCCGTTCGGTGCCGTCGACGGTGGCGGCGTAGTCGCCGCCCTCGCTGTCCAGGCCGGTCATCCGGGCGGCGGTGGCCTCGGGGACGCCGCCCAGCGCGCGGCAGATGACGAGGGTGTCCTCGGGGTGGTCGCCGTTCATGTGCGCGGTGACGGCGTCGACGACCGACGGGGAGAAGGGATCGGACGGCACGGAACCTCCCGTGGTCTGGGAACGCGAGCGGGGGAGGGCGCGTGCCCTCCCCCGCCGACGATACCCAGGCGTCCGCGGCCCGGACGACGCTCAGCCCTGGTGGGTGAACTCGGCGTCGATGTCGATGGTGATCCTGTCGCCGACGACCACGCCGCCGCCGTCCATCGGCATCTCGATGTCGACGCCGAACTCCTTGCGGCTGATGGCGGTGGAGGCGGTGAAGCCCGCGCGGAGCAGGCCGTAGGGGTCGATGGTGGACCCGTTGAACTCCAGGGCGAGTTCGACGGGGCGGGTGGTGCCCTTGATCGTCAGGTCGCCCTTGAGGATCCAGTCCTCGCCCGCGGCCTCGGCTCCGGTGGAGCGGAACGAGAACTCGGGGTGCTTCTCGGTGTCGAAGAAGTCGGCGGAGCGGACGTGGGCGTCGCGGTCGGCGTTGTCGGTGTTGAGGGAGGCGGCGTCGACGGTCGCCGTGACCGATGCCCGGGTGGGGTCCTCGGGCACGGTCAGGGTGGCGTCGAAGGACTCGAATCGTCCGCGCACCTTGCTGACCATCATGTGGCGGACGGAGAATCCGACCACCGAGTGGGCGGTGTCGATCTTCCAGGTCCCGGCCTTGAGCTCCTGCGCTGCCATGGCTGTCTCCTCACGGTTGGGCGGGCCCGGCTCGGACCCCCTTCGCTTGCCAGGAACAAGGTAGCCAACAAATATCTTCCCAGGAAGGCAAGTAATCCCGTGGCTCCGGTCACACTCCGGGGCGGCGGCGATAGAATGGAGCCCATGGGCAGCGGGGTGTGGCTCGACGCCGACGAGCAGCGCGTCTGGCGCGGCTTCCTCAGGGCCAACGCGGCGCTCTACGGCGCGCTGGAGCGGGACCTGCGCTCCCGGTGCGGGATCTCCCTCGTCGAGTACGGCATCCTCGTCCACCTCTCCGAAGCAGACGGGCGCCGCCTGCGCATGCACACCCTGGCCCAGTGCGTCATCGTCTCCAAGAGCCGCCTGTCCCACCAGGTCGCCCGCCTGGAGGAGGCCGGATACGTGCGCCGGATCCACTGCTCCGAGGACCGGCGGGGGCTGTGGGCCGTCCTTACCGGTGAGGGCCTGGACCTGCTGGAGCGCGCCGCCCCCGGTCACGCCGCCCTGGTGCGCCGCCTGCTGTTCGCCCCGCTGGGCGACGAGCAGACCGCCCAGCTCGGCGCGATCGTCGACCGTCTCAGCCAGAGCGCCCCCGCACCGGAGGAGAGGCGGACCGGCTGAGCCCCGGTCACCGCGCCCTGACCGCAGGTAGGGTCGGGGACGTGAGCAGACCATCCATCATCGGAGCCCAGAGGTTCCGCGACGACGACGGCGGCGCCGACCCCGAGGTCCAGGCGCGCCTGCGCGAGCACGCGGCCGGTGAGACCGGCGACCGCCAGGTGCTCTCCGCGCTCGCCCGATCCCGGGTCCTGGTCCCCGTGGTGGCCGTGGCCACCGAGACCGAGGAGGGCGCCGACGGCCTCACCAAGGACAAGTCCAGCGAGGTCGCCGTCCCCGTCATGACCGGCAGGGACGGCCGCCGCGGCGTGCTCGCCTTCACCTGCGTCGACGCGCTCCGCCGCTGGCGCCCGGACGCTCGGCCGGTACCGTTCACCACGCAGGACGCCTGCCGCGCCGCCGTCGACGAGGGCGCCGACGCCCTCGTCATCGACGTCTCCGGCCCCACCCCCTACACCGTCCAGGGGTCCTTCCTCGGCGTGCTCGCCGAACACGGCCACGTCCCCGATCCCAAGGACGACCCCCAGGTCCTGGCCCTGATCTACCGTGTGACCCACGCCGAGTCCGGGATCGGGCGCGTGCGCGTCCACGACTCCGAGCGGGCCGACCTCGGGATCCGCCTCGAACTCGACGAGCGCGACGACACCGTGCTGAACCGGGTCGCCGAGCGGCTGAGGACCGAACTCGGCCACGTCCTGCCCGGAGACATCGAACTCAGCGCGGTGGTGCGGGCCCGCCCCGACGGGGACTGAGCCGGCGGGGCCGCCCGTCCACAGGCCGCCGTCGCCCCTGTCGCCGGAGCGCCGCCGAAGGTAGCTTTCCAGGTATGCCGACCCCCAGCCTCTCCGCAGTCCCGCCCCAGGTCTGGGCGGGCGCCCTCGCCCTGCTCCTCGGAGCGTGCGGGGCGGCCGTCGGCGTGGCCACGGGACGCCTCGTGCCGCTCTTCGGGGCGGTGGCCCCCGTCCCCACCCCCGTCCCCGCCACCAGGACCGGGGAGGCCCCGCCCGGCCCCGGAGAGGGCGGCGAAGACGGCGAAGGGCCGCCGCCCCCGCGCTGCCCGCACTGCCGGACGGAACTGCCCTTCGTCCGGGGCCTGCCCGCCGTCGCCGCGCCCGCCTTCCGGCGGCGGGGCGTGTGCCCCCACTGCGCGGCGACCGTCCGCCCCCACGGCGGGGTCGTCGCGGCCACCGCCGTGCTCTTCGCCCTCACCGGCGCCCTGGCACTCCTGCGCGCCGACGCCTCACCGTCGGCCGTCCTGGCCGTGCTCTGGCTGGTGGCGGTCGGTGTCCCGCTCTCCGCCGTCGACCTGCGGGTCATGCGCCTGCCCGACGCCATCGTCGCCCCCGCCTACCCTGTGGCAGCCCTGTTCATCGGCGGGGCCGTCCTCACCGCGCCCGGCGGCCCCGACCTCGCCGCGGCCGGGGACGCTCTGGTGAGCATGGTTCTCATCGCCGTCCTGCTGTGGCTGATGTGGTGGATCCACCCCAGGGGCATGGGGTTCGGCGACGTCAAGCTGTCCGGCCTCACCGGCCTGTACGCGGGCTGGGCGGCCGGACCGTTCGGCGCCCTCGCCTCCGTCTTCTGGGCCTTCACCGCCTTCTGCCTCGTCGCTGTGGCCTTCGTCGCGCTGCGCCGCAGGAGCCGGCGGGACCCCTTCCCGCTGGGGCCGTTCCTGCTGGCCGCGGCCCTGGCCACCGTTCTCGTCGGAAGCCCCCTCGTCCCGCAACCGTGAACCCGGGTGCCGCATCCCGCCCGGATCCGTGAAAGGATCGAGGACATGTTGCGTTGGCTGACCGCTGGGGAGTCCCACGGGCCGGCACTCGTCGCGATTCTGGAGGGCCTTCCGGCCGGTGTGTCCGTCACTTCTGACGACATCGCCGCCGCACTGCTCCGCCGCCGCGCCGGGTACGGACGTGGTGCCCGGATGAAGTTCGAACAGGACCAGGTCTCCGTCATCGGAGGCCTCAGGCACGGCAGGACCCAGGGCGGGCCAGTCGCGATCGAGGTGGGCAACACCGAGTGGCCCAAGTGGGAGAAGGTGATGTCGCCCGACCCCGTCCCCGCGGAGGAACTGGAGGGCGTGGCGCGCAACGCACCGCTCACCCGGCCCCGGCCCGGGCACGCCGACCTCGTCGGCATGCAGAAGTACGGCCACGAGGAGTCCCGGCCCATCCTGGAGCGCGCCAGCGCCCGTGAGACGGCCGCCCGCGTCGCGATCGGCGAGGTCGCCCGGCAGTTCTGCCGCCAGGCGCTGGGCGTGGAGATCCTCAGCCACGTGGTGTCCATGGGGACGGTCTCGGTGCCCGAGGACGCCGCCGAGCCCCGCCCCGAGGACCTGGCCGCGGTGGACGCCGACCCGGTGCGCTGCTTCGACCCCCAGACCAGCGCCCGCATGGTCGAGGAGGTCGACGACACCAAGAAGTCCGGCGACACCCTCGGCGGGGTGGTGGAGGTCCTGGCCTACGGCCTGCCTCCCGGCCTGGGCAGCCACGTGCACTGGGACCGCCGCCTCGACGCCCGCCTGGCCGGTGCCCTCATGGGCATCCAGGCCATCAAGGGCGTGGAGGTCGGGGACGGCTTCCGCACGGCCGCGCGCCGCGGATCGGCCGCCCACGACGAGATCGAGCCCGGCCCCGACGGCGTGCGGCGCCGCACCAACCGCGCTGGCGGCGTCGAGGGCGGGATGAGCACCGGCGGTCCGCTGCGGGTGCGCGCGGCCATGAAGCCCATCGCCACCGTCCCCAACGCGCTCGACACCATCGACATCGAGACCGGCGAGCCCACCCAGGCCCACCACCAGCGCAGCGACGTCACGGCGGTCCCCGCGGCCGGCGTGGTCGCCGAGGCCATGGTCGCCCTGGTCCTGGCCGAGGCCGCGGTGGAGAAGTTCGGCGGCGACTCGGTGGCCGAGACGGCGCGCAACCTCAAGGGCTACATGGACTCGCTCACCATCAGGTGAGCCCGGTCCGCCGCCGGGCGGGCACAGGACGAGCAGGCACGAACGAACGACGGCGGCCCCGCTGCGGCGGGGCCGCGGCGAGGCTGGGTAGGAAAACGTGGCCAAAGCGATCGCGGTGCTCATCGGATCACCCGGATCGGGCAAGTCCACCGTGGGCCGGGCGCTCGCGGAGCGCCTGGGCGCCGAACTGCTGTGCACCGACACCGAAGTCGAGAAACTCGCGGGCAAGCCCATCGGCGACATCTTCGTCCAGGACGGGGAGAAGCACTTCCGCGCCCTGGAACGCCGGGTCGTCGCCGAGGGGCTGCGCGCGTGGGAGGGCGTGATCGCCGTCGGCGGCGGCGCAGTGCTGAACGAGGACACCCGGGCCGACCTGGCCGACCACCACGTGGTCTACCTCCAGGTGGAGTTCGGCGAGGCCGCCAAGCGCGTCGGCATGGACGTCGCCCGCCCCCTGCTGGCGGGCAACCCCCGCACCAGGCTCAGGAAGCTCCTCAACGAGCGCCTGCCCATCTACGAGGGCCTGGCCACGGTCACCGTCCCCACCACCGGCCTGCACCCGGAGGAGATCGTCGACACGATCGTGGAGGGGTTGGGCGCCGCGCGCGGGTCCGACACCGAACGGTACTGATCAAGGAGTGAGAGTGAGCGCGACCCGCATCGGTGTGGGGGATTCCAGCGGCCGCTACGAGGTGGTCGTGGGCAGCGGGGTCCTCGCCGAACTGCCCGCACTGGTCGGACCAGCGGCCCGCCAGGTCGCCGTCGTCCACCCCGAGGGCCTCGGCGAGATCGCGCGGCCGGTCGCGGGGGCGCTGGAGCGGGCCGGGTACACGGTCCGCCCCATGCCCGTGCCCGACGGCGAGGCCGCCAAGACCTCGGCCGTGGCCGCCGACCTGTGGTCCCGCCTGGGCGGGCACGGCTTCACCCGCAGCGACGCGATCGTCGGCGTGGGCGGCGGCGCCGCGACCGACCTGTCCGGGTTCGTCGCGGCCAGTTGGCTGCGCGGTGTGCGCTCGGTCCTGGTGCCCACCACGCTGCTGGGCATGGTCGACGCCGCCGTGGGCGGCAAGACCGGAATCAACACCCCCGAGGGCAAGAACCTCGTGGGCGCGTTCCACCCCCCGGCCGGGGTGCTCTGCGACCTCGCCACCCTGCCGAGCCTGCCCGGGGCCGACTACATCGGCGGCCTCGCCGAGGTGGTCAAGGCCGGCTTCATCGCCGATCCGGTGATCTGCGACCTGGTCGAGGAGGACCCCGAGGGCGCGGCCCGCCCCGAGGGAAAGCACACCCGTGAGCTCATCGAGCGCGCCATCCGGGTCAAGGCCGACGTCGTCTCCGGCGACCTGCGCGAGAGCGGCCGCCGGGAGATCCTCAACTACGGCCACACCCTCGGCCACGCGATCGAGCGCGCCGAGAACTACACCTTCCGGCACGGCTACGCGGTCTCCATCGGCATGGTCTTCGCCGCGGAACTCGCCCGCCTCGACGGCCGGATCGGCTCCGAACTGGTCGAACGCCACCGGCGGCTGCTGTCCTCGGTGGGCCTGCCCGTCTCCTACGCGCCCGAGTCCTGGCCCGAGCTGCGCGCGGCGATGAGTGTCGACAAGAAGGCCCGCGGCGCCACCCTGCGCTTCGTGGTCCTGGACGGCCTGGCCGAACCGGCCATCCTCAGTGGTCCGGCGCCCGAACTGCTGGAGGCGGCCTACCGCGCGGTCACGGGCGACGCCCCGGCCCCGCAGAGCCACTAGACTGCCACGTAGGGGGCGGCTCCGCTCGGCGGCGCGTTCGGTACCCGCCAGAGCACGCACCCCGCATCCCGACGAGCGATCGGGGCGCCCGCGCGCTCCGGTCCCCGACGTGCATACCCCTTGGAGAGACGACCGACGTGGCCACGACGAACGACATCAAGAACGGCAAGACCCTGCGAATCGACGGCGTTCTGTGGAACGTCCTGGAGTTCCAGCACGTCAAGCCGGGCAAGGGCGGCGCGTTCGTCCGCACCAAGCTGAAGAACGTCCTCACGGGCAAGATCGTCGACAGGACGTTCAACGCCGGTGCCAAGATCGAGTTCGCCGACGTCGACCGCCGGGACATGGAGTACCTGTACAACGACGGGGAGTCCTTCATCTTCATGGACGGCGACACCTTCGACCAGATCCCGGTCGAGGCGGCCGTCGTCGGCGACAACGCCAACTTCCTGCTGGAGAACACCAAGGTGACGGTGGCCACCCACGAGGGCAACCCGCTCTACATCGAGCTGCCCGCCGCCGTCGAACTGGAGATCACCCACACCGACCCGGGCGTCCAGGGTGACCGCTCCACCGGCGGTACCAAGCCCGCCGAAGTCCAGACCGGCGCCACCATCCAGGTGCCCCTGTTCATCACCACCGGCGAGCGCGTCAAGGTCGACACCCGCTCGGGCGACTACCTGGGTC
Organism: Nocardiopsis sp. LOL_012; assembly: GCF_048060475.1. Taxonomy (NCBI): domain Bacteria; kingdom Bacillati; phylum Actinomycetota; class Actinomycetes; order Streptosporangiales; family Nocardiopsidaceae; genus Nocardiopsis; species Nocardiopsis sp. LOL_012. The sequence continues at coordinate 53,085 of NZ_JBHMIV010000019.1, forward strand.
GAGCGAACTGATGAGCGGAGCACGGCCGAGCGGGGCACGGCGCAAGGCACGGCGGCGCGCGGTCGAGGTCCTCTACGAGGCCGAGGTGCGCGGCATCCCGGTGGACGAGGTCATCGAGCGCCGTCTCGCCCAGCCCGAGCCGCCGATCAACGAGTTCACCGAGCGCCTGGCCCGTTCGATCGATGACCGCCGCGCGCGGATCGACGAACTCCTCGACGACTACGCCATCGGCTGGACCCTGGAGCGCATGCCCGTCGTCGACCGCAACATCCTGCGGATGGGCGCCTACGAGCTGCTGTGGGCGAGCGACATCCCCGACGGTGTGGCGATCGCCGAAGCGGTCGGTGTGGCCAAGGAGCTGTCCACCGACGAGTCACCCAATTTCGTCAGTGGACTTCTGTCACGCTTGATGGAGAACAAGGCGACGCTCGCCCTCTGACCCGGGGCGCGTCGGTGACGGCGACCACGAGGGGACACAGGTGACTGACACGACCAGCGCGAGCACGACCGGCGGCTCGGCGGGCGGTGCGACCGGCCCGGGACGGGCGGCCAACGCCGCACGGACGGCGGTCGTGTGGAACGCACTGGAGGGCCTGCTGGCTCGCCTCGGTGCGGGGACCGATCCGCTCCACATCGTCGACGTGGGTGGCGGGACCGGCGGAGCGGCCGTACCGCTGGCCGAACTCGGCCACCGGGTGACCGTGGTCGAGCCCAGCCCCGACTCGCTGGCGGCCATGGAGCGCCGGGCGGCCGAACAGGGCGTCACCGTGCGCGGTGTCCAGGGCGAGACGGGCGACCTGGCCTCGCTCTTCCCCGCCGGCAGCGCCGACCTGGTCCTGCTGCACAACGTGCTGGAGTACGTGGACGTCCCGGACTCGGCGCTGCGCGACGTGGCCGGCCTCATCCGCTCAGGCGGTGCGGTCAGCGTGCTGGCCGCCAACACGGTGGCCGGGGCGCTGCACCGGGCGCTGTCCGGGCACATCCCCGAGGCCGCGCGCCTGCTCTCCGACCCCGAGGGGCGCTGGGGCGACAAGGACCCGATGCCCCGCCGCTTCACCCGCCACCAGCTCCTGGAGGTGGTCGCCGAGGCCGGGCTGACGGTGGAGAGCGTGCGCGGGGTCCGGGTGTTCGCCGACCTCCTGCCCGGGCACGCCTGGGAGGGTGACGTGCACGCCGGACAGCACCTGGTGGAGCTGGAGAAGGCCGCCGCCGAGCACCCGGAGCTGGTCGGCATCGCCACACAGCTCCACGTGGTCGCCCACCGGCCGTGAGCCCCGCCTCCGCACCCGGCGAACCGGCCGAGCCGAGCCGAACGGGGGGCCCGGGGCCATGAGTCGACGCCAGCTCGAACGCGGCGCCGCGCTGCGCGGCATGGTCTCCTCCGACGGCATCGCCGCGCTGGGGGAGGACTTCCCCGGGGACGGGAGCGGCCCGGACGCCGGGTGCGACATCCTGCACCTGGACATGGACGCCTTCTTCGCCAGTGTCGAGCGGCTGCGCGACCCGGGCACGCGGGGGCGCCCCCTCATCGTCGGCGGGACCGGTCCGCGCGGTGTGGTCTCCTCGGCCGACTACCTCGCCCGTGCCCGCGGCGTCCACTCGGCGATGCCCATGGCGCGGGCGCTGCGCCTGTGCCCGGAAGCGGTGGTCCGCCCACCCGACGGCGCCGCCTACCGGGAGGTCTCCGAGTCCGTCATGGAGCTCTTGCGGTCCGTGACGCCGCTGGTGCAGCAGCTCTCCCTCGACGAGGCCTTCCTGGACGTGTCCGGGGCACGCAGGCGGCTGGGCGGCCCGGTGCGCATCGCCGCGATGATCCGGCGCAGGGTGCGCGAGGAACAGCGGCTCACCTGCTCGGTGGGGGTGGCCGCGACCAGGTTCGTCGCCAAGCTCGGCTCCACACACTGCAAACCGGACGGCCTCCTGCTGGTGCCCACCGGGCACGTTCCCTCGTTCCTGGCGCCCCTCCCGGTGGGCGCCCTGCCGGGCGTGGGCGACAAGACCGAGCGCACGCTCGCGCGGCTGGGGCTGCGCACGGTCGGCGCGCTGGCCCGCACCGACCCCGAACTGCTGCGGGGGGAGTTGGGGGACAGGGCCGGCACCCGGCTGTCGGAGCTGGCACGGGGGGTGGACCGGACACCCGTGGTGCCGGAGGCGCCGGACAAGAGCGTCGGGGCGGAGGAGACCTTCGACACGGACGTGGGCGACCCGGAGGTGATCCGCCGCGAGCTGCTGCGACTGTCGGAGAGGGTCGGCAGACGCCTGAGGGCCTCGGGGCAGGTGGGGCGCACGGTCAGCGTGAAACTGCGCAGGGCCGACTTCTCCACCATCACGCGGTCGCGCACGCTCCCCGAGCACACCGACGTGGGTCGGGAGATCAGTGCCGTGGCGCGTGAGCTCTACGAGTCGTCCGGGCTCGGACGGGACCGCCTGCGGCTGGTCGGTGTGCGGGTCGAGGGGGTCGTCTCCGAGGAACGGGCGCCCCGCCAGTTGGTGTTGGGTGAGGAGGGCACGGGGTGGCGTGAGGTGGAGCGTGCGGTGGATCGTGTGGCGGCGCGGTTCGGGCCGGGGGCGGTACAGTCGGCGGCATTGGCCAAGCGTGACGAAAACGACGTATGATGCGGCAACTTCCTGGTGGTCCTGAGCGTTCTCAGGAAGAGGACCGGAGTCGGGCGGGGCGAGAGAGGCATGTAAGCCGGTGTTTCCGATACAGGGTGTGGGTACCGTGCCCCATGTGGGCCAGGTGAGCACACAGCTTTTCTTTCCAGTGGGCGCTAGCGCACCGTATTCTGGGCATATCACTGACCGAGAGACTGTTGATCAGTACCCGTCACCCCAACCGGGGACTGTCGTAGGGAGGCGCCGTGCCGCTCTCTGAACACGAGCAGCGCATGCTCGACCAGATCGAGCAGGCGCTGTATGCCGAGGACCCGAAGTTCGCGAACACCGTTCGGCACACGAACCCCGCGGTCCATTACAAGCGCTGGATCATCAAAGCCGTACTCGGGTTCTTCATCGGTGTCGTCCTGTTGCTGGCGGGCCTTCTGATCGGTAACCCGGTCATGCAGGTCATCATCAGCGTCACCGGCTTCCTCACCATGCTGGCCTGCGTCCTGTGGGGTGCCAACGCCTGGCGCAAGTCCCCCGCGGGCGGTGCCGAGGCCGCCGCGCCCGCGGCCGAGGGCAAGCGCAAGCGCAGGGGTGAGGGACGTCCGGGCATGATGAACCGTTTCGAGGAGCGCTGGCGCCGCCGCCAGGAGGGCGAGGAGTAGCCTCCGAGCCGGGTTCGCGCACGACCCCGACGGCGGGGTCCACACCGAGGGTGTGGGCCCCGCCGCTGTCGTTGTCCGCCTCTCCAGGAGGCCTTCGGCCGCCCTCGCGCTACGGCACGGTGCCCGGCGGGCCGGCTCAGGCGGGGGAGGGGACGGGGCGTGGTGCCATCCGCCGCCAGGGGGCCAGCGAGCGCGGGAGCAGCAGGGCCCTCGCCCGGTCCCACCGGGAGGAGGCCGCCGTCAGCGCGGCACAGGCCGTGCGCAGGTCCGCGCCGGCGCCGTGGACGGGGGCAGGGTCGGGGGCGTAGCGGGCCGCTTCCTCCGCCAGCGCCAGGCGCATCAGGGCGTCGCGGGCCGGGGCTGGCGGCTCGGCGGCCGCCGTCAGGTGCGCGGCCGTGGCACGGGGGCTCTCCGCGGGGTCCCAGGAGATCCCCAGGTCCGTGGAGGTGGCGCAGAGTTCCCGCCAGGCGGCGTGCGCGGCCGCCGTCGGCGGGCCCGAGGACAGGGCGGCCGTGCGCGACCCGCGCAGCATGGCGCGGACCAGCGCGGGAAGGGACAGGAGCAGGAGGATCATCGCGGGGACGCCCAGCGGTAGGAGGAGAGACAGGACCAAGCCCGCTGCCCAAGAGAAGCTGTTCCGGTCGATGTCCCGCCCGGAGGACGCCGAGGGGGAGGCGGTCGACCCGTCCCCGGCCGCCCCGCCGCTCTCGTCGGCTGAGGGGGCGCTCTCCTGGTCGGTGTCGGTCTCCGGGGGGTCGGGGCGCTCGGTCTCCTCCGCCGGGTCCCGTTCTGGCGGATCGTCGGAGGTGTAGTCGGGCACGGTGGCCGTTCCCTGCGCGTCGGGGCTGCTCGGGGTCGGCTCGAACCGGATCCAGCCCACGCCCTCGAAGTACAGTTCCGGCCAGGCGTGCGCGTCGGCCCGGGTCACAGTCCAGTGTCCGTCCTCGGAGCGCTCGCCCGGGGTGAAGCCCGTGGCCACCCGGGCGGGGATGCCCAGGTGCCGGGCGAGCGCCGCCATGGCGCCGGCGAAGTGCTGGCAGTAGCCCGTGCGGTCTTCCAGGAGGAAGTGGGTGAGCAGGTCCCGGCCTCCGGGCACCGGGGAGGGCTCCAGCGTGTAGGTGAAGGAATCACCCTTGAAGAACTCCTGGAGGGCGATGGCCTGCGCGTGGGGCGAGTCCGCACCCTCGGTCACGTCCTCGGCCAGTTCCGCGACGCGCGGGTCCAGGGCCTCGGGCAGCGAGAGGTAGCGCTGCGGTGCCGAACGGGCCGGACCCGTGGCGGCCAGCTCCGCGGCCGAGGGCTCGTCCGTCGCCGACACCACGGTGTAGTTGAGGCCGGTGCTCCCGCTCTCGGTGGTGAACACCGCGAGGGTCTCCGGGGCGGTGTACCACTCTCCGGGCGCTTCCAGGGTGCGCGGCCAGTAGGGCACCGGCAGGAAGTCCATGGGCGGGGTGTCGGGGTCCAGGGAGATCCGGGTGGAGACCGTGTCCCCGCCGGTGCCGGACCGCCAGTCCGTCGGCAGTGGCAGGGTGCCGCGCACCCGGCGCTCCTCCTCGGCGTCGACCGGTGACATCGTCCAGTTCACGCCGTCGAACTCGTCCAGGACGTGGGTGCGCAGGTACTCCGGCTCCTCGGCGTCGGTGCTGTAGGTCAGCACCGGCTCGTCGGAGAGTGAGAGCACGTTGCGTTCCAGGGAGGACATCGGGTCGGTCGTGGTGATGACCTCCGGTCCCGTTGGGCCCTGGCCGACCTCCTCGGCCATGAGGTAGAGGAAGCCGCTGCCCAGGAACGGGATCGACAGCGGTACCACCAGGGACGCCGCCGCGGCCACCGCGATGGACACGGTGACGACCGCGGCGCGGCGCAGCGCGTTGAGGAGCCGTGCGGAGGGGCCGGAGCCGTCCGGGACGCGCAGGCCCCACTGGCGGCCCCGCAGCCACATGTCCGCGGCGAGCAGGAGCAGGAAGCCGGTGGCCGCGCTCACCGCCGCTCCGGCGCCCACCCCGGCGTCGTTCACGGTCAGGGGGATCGCCAGGATCGCGAGGACGGGCGCCCCGACCAGCCCCGGGCAGCGTGCGGTCACCGCGAGGAAGTCGGCCGCCACCGTGAACACCGTGAAGGCCAGGGCCATGATGAACATGACCCCGGTGGAGGCGGTGACCGGCGGGGGGCTGAAGTCGATGTCGTGGATCCCCTGGTCCAGGAGCAGGTACAGGGCCGAAACGGTCTCGCCGGTGGGGACCAGGCCCAGCCAGCCGGTGTGGGCCGCGAACAGCGGGGTGGCGACCGCGCCCGCCGCGAGCAGTTGGAGGAACGGCACGGCCAGGGAACTCCAGCCGCTCAGACGGTACAGGGCGGAGGCGGCGGCCGCGGCGGTCATCATGACCGCGGCCGGCACCCACCAGCCGGAGCCCGTCACGACCGTGCCCAGCAGCGGCAGGGACGTCAGCAGGGCGACCAGTGCGGCCAGGGGCATGAGGGCTCTCAACGCGGTCCCTTCCCGAGGGCGGTGGGTGTTTTCGCGGTCGAGGCGACCCCCCGCCACAGGTCGGGCAGTTCGCTCAGGTCGCCGACGGGCAGGACGTGCCAGCCGCCGGACTCCAGGACCCGCGCGGTGCCGTGCAGGGCGTCGGCGGAGGGCCAGGCGGCGCGGGTGCACAGCACCGCCACGCGCGTTCCGCGGGAGAGGTCGGCCAGTGCCGCGGCCTCCTCGGCGGACACGGCCCCGAGCACCGCCACGACCGTGCCGGGCGGTTCGCCGTGGTGGGAGCCGAGCGTGTCGATCGAGTCCAGCAGGCCGGGCATGCCGGAGGGCTCGGCCACGGCCAGCGCGTCCAACGTGCTGCCGGAGGAGGGGGTGCGCACACGTCCCAGTTCGGTGTGCAGGCGCAGGCCGTGGCCCAGGTCGGCCAGGTGCACGGAGACCGAGGCCGCGATGCCCACCGCGGTCTCCAGGGATCCGTGCGGCCCGGCTCCGAGGTGGGCCGAGGCGCGGGTGTCCAGGAGCACCGCGCTGCTCTCGCGCCGGTGCTGTTCGTCGCGGCGGACCATGAGCCTTCCGTGCTTGGCGGTCGAACGCCAGTGCACGCGGCGCAGGTCGTCGCCGTGCTGGTACTCGCGCGGAACGGGGTCCTGCTCTCCCGCGCTGGACACCGCGCTGCGCGGGGCGTCCCCGCTCTGGGAGCCGTCGGTGGCCCCGACCGGGGCCAGGGGCACGGTCGCGGGGGTGACGAGCAGGAGGGAGGGTGCCCCCACGTAGCGGGTGACGCGCACGCACCCCAGGGGGTCGACCACCTCCACGCGCAGGGGTCCCAGCGGGTAGCCGCCGCGTACGGCGGGGCGCACCAGGTAGGTCACGTCGCGTACCGCGCCCCTGGCCAGGCGGCCGAGGGTGAACCGGGGTGCCCCGCCCAGCGGGACGGGGAGGGTGTCCTCCAGGAACACGGAGGCCACCGCCCACATCGGGGAGGTGTTGCCCAGCCGGAGCAGGACGCGTGCGTTGTGTCCGGCGGGCACCCTCGGGGGGAGCACCGCCCGGCTCTGGGTGATCCGTGCGGCGGTGCCGGCCACCGTGACCGCCGCGGCCAGTGGCACAGCGGTCAGCAGGGCGCCCAGGCCCACGATCTCGCGCTGCCCGATGACCACCCCCGCCACCAGGGAGAGGACGCCCAGGAGGAGCATCGTCCCGCCGCGGACGGTGAGGGTGCGGTGCGCCCGGCCGTCGGGCGTCGCCGGTGTCACTGCGGCCCGGGGACGGGGAGGCGGGAGACCAGTTTGGCGACCACCTGCTCGGCGCTCATGCGTTCCATGCGAGCCTCGGGGGCCAGGACGAGCCGGTGGGCGAGCACGGGGACCGCCAGTGCCTGGACGTCGTCGGGGACGATGTAGTGCCGGCCGTCCAGGGCGGCGTAGGCGCGGGCGGCGCGCACCAGGTGCAGGGTCGCCCGGGGGGAGGCGCCCAGTTGCAGGTCGGGGCTGGTCCGCGTGGAGTTGACCAGGTCGACGACGTAGCGGCGCATGCCCGGTGCGACGTGGACCGCGCCCACCTGTTCGGCCAGGTGGCGGATCTGGGCCGAGTTGGAGACGGGTGCCAGGTCCGTCAGGGGTGAGCGGGCGCTGTGGGAGTCGATCATGTCCAGTTCGGCCTGGGGCGCGGGGTAGCCGACCGACACGCGGGCCATGAACCGGTCCCGCTGCGCCTCGGGGAGGGCGTAGGTGCCCTCCATGTCGGACGGGTTCTGGGTGGCCACCACCATGAAGGGCCGTTCCAGGGTGCGCGAGCGGCCGTCGACGCTGACCTGGCGCTCCTCCATGCACTCCAGGAGCGCGGCCTGGGTCTTGGGGGAGGCCCGGTTGATCTCGTCGCCCAGCACGATGTTGGCGAACACCGGCCCTGGGCTGAACTCGAACGCGTTCCGGTCCTGGTGGTAGACGTTCACGCCGGTGATGTCGCTGGGCAGAAGGTCGGGGGTGAACTGGATCCGCTGCACGGAGCAGTCCACCGCCTGGCCGAGCGCCTTGGCGAGCATGGTCTTGCCGACGCCGGGGACGTCCTCGATGAGCAGGTGGCCCTCGGCCAGGAGCACCGTCAGCGTGATGCGCAGGAGCTCCGGTTTGCCCTCGATGACGGTTCCGATGGCGTGGCGGATGCGGTCGGCGGCGGCGACGACCGCGCCGACGTCCGTGTGGACGCCCCCCTGGCCGCCGTGCTGTGTGCCGAGTGACACGAGACCCTCCCGCTTCCCTGAGCTCCGTGTTTCGGTGTCGGTCCGAGGCTAGAGCCATTCCGAGCGATTGCAAACCGAAGTGTCGGAATCGGCCCCCGTTCGCTACCGGTACGGGTCGGATGGCGCCGTACGTGGGCGGATGGGCTTACTGGCCACTCATGTCACAGGTGCCCCGGAGGCGCCCCCGGTGTCCGGAACCGCGTTCCCGCAGGTACCCGGGTGTCGGCCGTGGGTGCGGTTCGGCGCTGCCCGAACGGTTTTCGGTCTGGCGGACTTCCGCGGGTGTCGGCGCCCGAAGGAGGCGGACCCCGGCCAGGGGCGGGCACCCCACCCGAAGCCACCGGGATGACCTGCGTCTTCGCTGATCGAAGCCGGAGTGGACACGGTTCGGAGCTGTTGACGGTGGGGGACGGTGGAGTAGAGTGGGGCATCGTGGAGGGGGTGAACGCCCCACAGCGAGGGCGAGGAGGTGGCGCGGTGTTTCTCGGCACTCACACGCCACGCCTCGACCAGAAGGGGCGGCTGTTCCTCCCTGCGAAGTACCGCGACGAACTGTCGGGGGGACTGGTGATCACGAAAGGCCAGGAGCACTGCCTCTACGTCTTTCCGATGGAGGAGTTCCGGCGCGTCACCGAGGCGCTGAGTTCGGCTCCGGTCACCGCCAAGGCGGTTCGCGACTACGGCAGGGTGCTGTTCGCCAGCGCCTCGGACGAGTCCTGTGACAAACAGGGCAGGGTCACCATCCCGCAGAAGCTGCGCGAGTACGCGGGGCTTCAGCACGAGTGCGTCGTCGTCGGCGCCAACACGCGGCTGGAGATCTGGGCCGCACAGGCCTGGGCCGAGTACGAGGCGGAGCAGGAGCAGGCCTTCGCGCGACTCTCGGAGGAGGTGCTACCCGGAGTGCTGTGAGGCCGGCGCCACCCGCGCCGGAGCGAGCGGCACGACCATCACACCCTTCGCAGACCGGTGTCCGTCCGGGGCCTTCGGTCACGGCGCGAGCGGGCTGGCGCGACTTCCCCGGTGCCAGGCCGCGCACGTGGGTCCGCCGGAAGGTGGACAATGGCGCCTGTGTTCCGAAGGTCCGGTCGGCTCCCGGCCGGGCCACGCGGAACCCGCGAGGCGCACCCGCGCGCCGCGGCGGATCCCGGGGGAGAGGGCGACAGCGTGGAGGAGCGGCACAGCGTGGGGGAGACCCGACGACCGGAGCACCCGGGGGAACCAGACCCCCTGCACGTGCCCGTCATGCTCGACCGGATCGTGGAGTTGCTCGCTCCCGCACTCGACACCCCCGGTGCCGTGCTCGTCGACGGCACCCTGGGCCTGGGCGGCCACTCCGAGGCCCTGCTCCGGGCCTGCCCCGGCGCACGCCTGGTCGGTGTGGACCGCGACCCCACCGCCCTGGAGCGCAGCGCCCGCCGGCTGGCGCCCTACGCCGACCGCACCCACTTCGTCCACGCGGTCTACTCCGACATCCCGCGCGCCCTGGACGAGGCCGGAGCGGGCGAGGCCGACGCCGTCCTGCTCGACCTCGGGGTGTCCTCGCCCCAGCTCGACGAGACCGAACGCGGCTTCGCCTACGCCCACGACGCCCCCCTGGACATGCGGATGGACCGTACCCAGGCCCTCACCGCGTCGGAGGTGGTCAACACCTACCCGCCGGCCGAGCTCACCCGCGTCCTGCGCACCTACGGCGAGGAGCGCTTCGCCTCCCGCATCGCCCGCGCGATCGAGCGCCGCCGTGCGCAGGGCCCCATCACCTCCACCCGCGACCTGGCCGAACTGGTCCGCGCGGCCATCCCCGCAGCCACCCGCCGTACGGGAGGACACCCCGCCAAACGCACCTTCCAGGGCCTGCGCATCGAGGTCAACGCCGAACTGTCCATCCTCGAACGCGCCCTGCCCGCGGCCATCTCCCGCCTCGCGCTCGGCGGGCGCATCGCCGTGCTCTCCTACCACTCCCTTGAGGACCGGATGGCCAAGAGGGCGCTGGCCGCCCTGGCCACCGACACCACCCCCGCCGACCTCCCGGTGCCCCTCCCCGACCGCCAGCCGGAGCTGCGACTCCTCACCCGGGGAGCGGAACCGCCCACGGACGAAGAGAACGAGCGCAACCCGCGCGCGCAGTCGGCCCGGCTCCGCGCGGCCCAACGCGTGCGCCGACCGTCGCCGCACGCGCTCAGCTAGGGAGACAGATGAGTTCGAGCACGGAGACGCGGCGCGCACCCCGCCGCGCGGGGACGGGTACTCCGACCACCCGGACACGCCCCGAGACGGGTCGACGCGAAGGCACGGCGTCCCCGACCGAGGGCAGAGCGACCCGCGCGGCGACCCAGCCCCCGGGCGGCCCCGCCCGCACCGGTCGTGGACGCGCGCCGCGCATCCCCTTCGTCCTGCTCATCCTGTGCCTGCTCGGCGGCGCACTGGTCAGCCTGCTCCTGCTGCGCAGCGTCATCGCCCAGGAGACCTTCACCATCGCCCGGCTCCAGACGGAGAACCGGGAACTGGCCTACATCGAACAGCAGCTCCAGGAGCGGGTCTCCCGGTTGGAGAGCTCCGAGCGCATCGCCGAGGAGGCCGAGGACATGGGGATGGAGCAGACCGGCGAGGCCCCGCTCTTCCTGGACCTGGACAACGGTGAGATCACCGGGGACGACGAGGGCCGCCGGTGAGCGCGCCCCGCGACCGGCGCCCCCGCGACCCCAGACGCCCCGGCGCGGCCAACCGGACCGGGGCCCGGCCGGCCCAGCAGCCCAGACCCGGGGCCACCCGCCCCGACGGCGCCGCGCGCACCCGCGCGCGCCCCACCGGTCGGCCCTCCCACGGCCGCCGCCGCGAACGGGAGCGCGCGGCGCGCCGTCACCGTGCCGCGCCGCCGGCCCCGCCGCTGCTCAGACGGACCTTCCAGCGGGGCGACCCGGGCAAGCGGATCAGGTTCGGCGGCGTGCTCATCGTCGTGATCCTGCTGCTGTTCGCCGGACGGCTCACCCAGATCCAGGGCCTGGAGGCCGAGACCTACGCCGAGGCCGCCTCCAACATGCGCCTGCAGACCATCGACATCCCCACCCTGCGCGGGCAGATCACCGACGTCCACGGCGCCCCGTTCGCACTGTCGGTGGAGGTGCGCCGGGTCTTCGTCGACCCCGAGGAGGTCGAGCCGGACGAGCGCGACCGGCTGGTGGACGAACTCGTCTCCCGCTTCGGCCTGGAGGAGGACGAGGTGGCGGAGGCGGTGGACGCCAAGCCCAGCCGCTACCAGGTGGTGGCGACCGGTGTCCTGCCCGGGGAGTGGGCCGCGCTGCGCGACCTGGGCCTGTCCGGGGTGGGGGCGCAGGTCGACTACCGCAGGTCCTACCCGGAGGAGACCGGTGCCGCCGACCTCGTGGGCTTCGTCGGGGACGAGGGCCACGGACTGGAGGGCCTGGAGGGCTACCTCGACTCCGTACTCGCCGGGCAGCAGGGCAAGCGCCAGGTCGAGGTCGGCATGGACGGCACGCAGATCCCCATGGCCGGCGGGCTCGTCCGTGAACCCGTCCCCGGACAGGACGTGCGCCTGACCCTGGAGCGCGACGTCCAGTGGTACGCCTACCAGGTCCTCGCCGAGCGGGTGGACGAACTGGAGGCCGAGGGCGGCAGCGTGATCGTGATGCGCCCGACCGGTGAGATCCTCGCGATGGCCGACTACCCCTCCTACTCCCAGAGCGAGGTCTTCGAGGCGGACCAGGAGGACTGGGCCAACGGCGCGGTGCACGAGATCTTCGAACCGGGCAGCACCAACAAGGTCATCACGATGGGTGCGGCCCTGGAGCGGGGGATCACCACCCCCGAGACCGTCTACACGGTTCCCTACTCGATCCAGTACTACGACCAGACCTTCCGCAACTCCACCAACAGCGGCACACAGCGTCTGACGGTCAACGGCATCATGGCCCAGTCCAGCAACGTGGGCACCATCCAGATCGCCGACGAGGTCGGCGCGGGCGTCCTGCACTCGTACATGGAGGACTTCGGCCTCGGCCAGCCCACCGGGCTCGAACTGCCCGGGGAGGAGGCCGGCATCCTCACCCACCCCGACGACTGGTGGGGGACCCAGTTGCCCTCGGTCTCCATCGGCCACGGCGTCTCCGTCAACGCCGCCCAGATGGCCTCGGTGTACGCCACCATCGCCAACGGCGGTGTGCGCGCCGAACCGCGCGTGGTGGCCGGGACCGTGGACGCCGAGGGCGGGTTCACCCCGTCGGAGGAGGGCGAGCGCCGCCGCGTGGTCAGCGAGGAGACCGCCCGGCAGCTCGCGCTCATGCTGGAGGCGGTCACCAGCGACGAGGGCACCGCGCCCCAGGCGCGCATCGACGGCTACCGCGTGGCGGGCAAGACCGGTACGGCCAACCGGATCAACCCCGAGACCGGGCGCTACCGGGGCGGCGGCTACACGGCGACCTTCGCAGGGTTCGCGCCCGCCGACGACCCCGAACTGGTGGTCCAGGTGGTCCTGCACGACCCGCAGAGGAGCTACTACGGCGGTGAGGCCGCCGGGCCGGTGTTCAACGACATCATGTCCTTCGCGCTGCGCTCCATGCAGGTCCCGCCGACCGGCACCGAGCCGCCCGCCATCCGCCTGTTCGAGGACGAGGGCTAGAGGGGGAGGCTCCGGTCCAGGTGGGAGCGGACGGACCGGATGTGCTCGGGGCCGGTGCGGCAGCACCCGCCCACGAGCACGGCGCCCTCCGCGCACCACCGGGCGGCCGCCCTGCCGAACGCCTCGGGGTCGCCCGCACCGGTCCAGCGCCGCCGCCGGGCGTCCCACACCTCGCCCGAGTTGGGGTAGGCCACCGCGGGCAGACCCGCCGAGGCCACCGCGCGCACCGCCTCGGCGGCGAACCGGGGCGCGGTGCAGTTGACCCCCACCGCCACCAGGGCACCGTCGGCGTGCCACGGGGCCAGTTCGGCGGCCACCTCGCGCAGGGGGGTGCCGTCGCTGATGTGGCCGCCGTCGGAGCAGGTGAAGCTCAGCCACGCGCGCACACCCGGCGTCTCCGCCATCAGGCGCACCAGGGCCCGTGCCTCGGGCAGGGACGGGACCGTCTCGCACGCCACCAGGTCGGCCCCGGCACCGGCCAGCAGGTGCCAGCGCTCGCGGTGCCAGTCCACCAGCGCGTCCTCGTCCAGGCCGTAGCGGCCGGTGTATTCGGACCCGTCCGCGCGAGCCGCGCCGTAGGGGCCCACCCCCGCGGCGACGAGCCCCGAACCGAAGGCGTCCCGCTCCCGCAGCGCCAGCTCCACCGAGGAGGCCACCAGCGCCCGCGCCCCGGCCTCCCCGAACCCCCGGGCGGCCAGCTCCGGCAGGCTCGCCTGGTACCCGGCGGCGATCACCACGTCCGCACCCGCCTCCAGGTACTCCCTGTGCACGCGGCGCACCGCCTCCGGTGCCTCGGCCAGCAGCCGCGCCGACCACAGGCCGCCGCCCAGGTCGTACCCGTAGGACTCCAGACGTGTCGCCAGGCCGCCGTCCAACACCAGCGGCCGTTCCCCGAACACGTACGCGGCCATCGCCGCCACCCCCGTCACCCCGTCCCCCCGGCAGTCTGCCACTCGGAGGAACCTTGCGTAACCTGGGAGAAACGCCCACAGGAGGATTCCGCGTCGGCCGCAGCGTGGAAATTACCGAGCGGGCCTCCGCAGCCGTTAACCTCCACTCGTGCCACCGGTAATGCGACCTGAACACACTCAGCCACGTCCGCTCTCCGCCCTGGCGACGCTGCTCGGGCCGGGAACCACGCTCCTGCGCCCGCACACGGGCGCCGAACCCGCCGCCGAGGTGCCCGGCGAGGAGGTACGCGGCATCACCCACGACTCTCGCCGGGTCGGCCCCGGCGACCTGTACGCGGCCCTGCCCGGGACGCGGGTCCACGGCGCCGTCTTCTGCGCCCAGGCCGCGGAGGCGGGCGCCGCCGCCGTCCTCACCGACCCCGAGGGCGCGGAACGGGCGTCGGAGTCCGGACTGCCGGTCCTGGTCGTCCCCGACGCGCGGGCCGCGCTCGGCACCGCGGCGGCGTGGGTCTTCGGCGACCCCGCACGGGACCTGCTCCTGATCGGTACCACCGGGACCAGCGGCAAGACCACCATCACCTACCTGGTGGAGTCCGGCCTGCGCCGGGCCGGCATGAGCACCGGCCTCATCGGAACCGTCGAGATGCGCGTCGGCGACGAGCGCGTCGCCTCCTCGCTCACCACCCCGGAGGCCACCGACCTGCACGGCCTGTTCGCCCTCATGCGCGAACGCGGCGTGGCCGCCGCGGCCATGGAGGTCTCCAGCCACGCCCTGGCCCTGGGGCGGGTCGGCGGCACCCGCTACGACGTCGCCGTCTTCACGAATCTGTCCCAGGACCACCTGGACTTCCACACGGACCTGCGCGACTACTTCGAGACCAAGGCCCGCCTGTTCACCCCCGAGTACTGCGAGATCGCCGTCGTCAACACCGACGACCGCTTCGGCCGCGCGCTCGTGGACATGGTGCGCGCCGACGGCGCCGTCCCCGTCACCACGTTCGGTGTGGAGGGCTGCTCGGACGCCGCGCCGGCCAACGGGATACCGGCCGACTGGCGCGCCGTCGACGTGGCCCTGGGCGTGACCGGCAGCACCTTCCGCGTCGTCGGCCCCGGCGGCATGGAGGCGGCCGCCTCCGTCGCCCTGCCCGGGCCCTTCAACGTCTCCAACGCCATGGCCGCGATCGTCGGCCTGGTCGAGGCCGGGATCCCTCTGGACGCGGCGATCTCCGGGGTCGCCGCCGCACCCGGGGTCCCCGGCCGCATGGAGCCCGTGGTGGTCCGCACCGTGCCCGGCGTCGAACAGGACGTCACCGCCATCGTCGACTACTCCCACAAGCCGGGGGCGATCGAAGCGGTCCTGTCCGCCCTGCGCACCACCACGCGGGGCCGGCTCACCATGGTCGTGGGTTGCGGAGGCGACCGGGACCGCGTCAAACGCCCGCTCATGGGCGAGGCGGCCGCCCGCCTCGCCGACCAGGTGATCATCACCAACGACAACCCCCGCAGCGAGGATCCCGTCGCGATCGCCGCCGCCGTGCTGGAGGGCGTGGCCAAGGTGCCCGAGGAACAGCGCGCGCACGTGACCGTCGAACTCGACCGCGCCGAGGCCATCGCCCTGGCCGTGGACCGGGCCGGGTCCGGCGACGTGATCGTCGTGGCCGGGAAGGGGCACGAGACCGGCCAGTACGCCAAGGGGCGCGTGGTGCCCTTCGACGACCGCGAGGTGCTCGCCCGGGCTCTGGAGGAGCGCCTCAGCGTCAGCGCCCGCGAACGCCTCGGCTTCGCCCTCCAGGACATCCACAGGGTGCCCGACGAGGGGTGAGCGGCCCTTCGGCGGGCGACGCGCCGGGGCGCGCGCATACCGCACCCCGGCGCGCCGCGTGCTCTGATCGTCGTGTTCTGCGTGCTCGGGCGGGTTACGAAGTGGCGCATATTGCTCCACACGGGCCCCAGGAGGACCCCGGACACCCCAACATGTTCTAAGGTAGGCAATCGCAGCCCGGAAACGTGTCGCCCACGGTGGCTCACACGGCAGCGGCGAGGGCCGCGCTGCTCGGTACGGCCCGTACGACACCGCACACGGTATCCGCGGTGCCTTCCCCTGACCTGAAACTCCGGCCGGGCGGCCGAGTGCCCCCTGCGGCGCCGTGAGCCGGGCCTGACATGAGGAGTGGATTTGATCGCGCTCACGCTCGATCGGATCGCCGAGATCACCCAGACCGCCATCGGCGGATCGGCGCGCCCCGACAGTGTCGTCGACGGTCCCGTCGTCATCGACTCCCGCGGAGCGGCACCGGGGGCGCTCTTCGTGGCCCTCAAGGGCGAGCGCGTGGACGGGCACGACTTCGCCGCCGCCGCGGTCGAGGCCGGTGCGGTGGCCGTCCTGGCCTCCCGGCCCGTCGACGCGCCCCACCTGCTGGTGGACGGCGGAGGGGACGAGGCGGTCGTCGCGGCCCTGGCCCGCCTGGCCGCCTACGTGGCCAGAGAGCTGAGCGACCCCGCCCGGGGCGCGGACGCCGCCCAGATCGTCGGGATCACCGGCTCCTCCGGAAAGACCACCACCAAGGACCTCGTCGCCCAGGTCCTCGGCGGCCTCGGCCCCACCGTGGCGCCCGCCGGATCGTTCAACAACGAGATCGGCCACCCGCTCACGGTGCTGCGCGCCGACACCGGCACCCGCCACCTCGTCCTGGAGGTCGCGGCCCGCGGGATCGGGCACATCGCCCACCTGTGCCGTGTGGCGCCGCCCCGCATCGGGGTGGTCCTCAACGTCGGCAGCGCCCACATGGGCGAGTTCGGCGGCCGGGACGCCATCGCCCGCGCCAAGGGGGAACTCGTCGAGGCGCTCCCGCCCGGCGGGGAGCGGCGCGGCGGCGGTGGCGTGGCCGTCCTCAACGCCGACGACCCCCGGGTGAACGCGATGGCCGCGCGCACCCGGGCCAGGGTGGTCACCTACGGTCTGGCCGAGGACGCCGACGTACGTGCCTCGGATGTGGTCCTGGAGGACACCGGGGCACCCTCCTTCACTCTTCACCTGGACGGTTCCACCGCCCGGGTGCGGTTGGCGCTCGTGGGCGCCCACCAGGTACACAACGCGTTGGCGGCCGCCGCGGTCGCCGACGAACTCGGCATGGACATCGAGGCGATCGCCGCCGCACTCGGCGCGGCGGTCCCGGCGAGCCGGTGGCGCATGGAGGTCACCGAGCACGACGGCGTCACGCTCGTCAACGACGCCTACAACGCCAACCCCGAGTCCATGCGCGCGGCACTGACCACCCTGGGCGCCCTCGCCCGGGAGCGGCGCTCCATCGCCGTGCTCGGCCTCATGGGCGAGCTCGGGGAGCAGGCCCACCAGGCGGAGCACGAACGGGTGGGGGAGATGGCCGCAGAGACCGGCGTGTCCCACCTGGTCGTGGTCGGCGAGGGGGCCGAGGGGATCGCCGTCGGCGCCGAGCGCGCCGCCCGCGACGGTCGGTGGCGCGGCGAGTGCATCCGGGTTCCGGACGCCGAGCGGGCGGCCCCGGCCGTGCGCGAGCGGATGCGTGCAGGAGACGTCGTCATTGTGAAGGGATCGAGGGTGGCAGCGCTCGAAAGGGTTATCGACCTCATCACCAAGGGTGATGCCCAGTGATCGGTATCGCCATCGCGGCGGCGATCTCGCTGATCGTGTCCATGGCGCTGATGCCGCCGCTGATCAAACTCCTCTACCGGTTCAAGTTCGGCCAGGAGGTCCGCGACGACGGGCCCGAGGGGCACAAGACCAAGCAGGGCACGCCCACCATGGGCGGCATCGTCATCATCCTCGGCGCGGTACTGGGCTACTTCGGCTCCCACCTCGCACTGTGGCTGATCCAGCCCTCCGCCACGGGCCCCACCGCCTCCGGCCTGCTCGTGATGTTCCTCTTCGTGGGGATGGGCTGCGTCGGCTTCCTCGACGACTTCATCAAGATCTACAAGCGCCGCAGCCTGGGCCTGCGCAGCGGCGCGAAGATGGTCGGTCAGGCCGTGGTCGGCGTGGGTTTCGCCTACGGCGTCACCATGTTCCCCAACGGCTACGGCTACACCCCCGCCGCCCCCAGCCTCTCCCTCCTCCGAGACTTCGGCCCCCCGCTGATGATCGGCCTGTTCATCCTCTGGGCCCTGTTCCTCATCGTCGGCTTCTCCAACGCGGTCAACCTCACCGACGGCCTCGACGGCCTGGCCACCGGCGCCACCATCCTGTCACTGGTCGCCTACGTCCTCATCGGCAACTGGCAGTTGCGCCAGTCCTGCGTGGCCTACCTCGCCGACAACTGCTACACGGTCCGAGACCCCCTGGACCTGGCGGTGGTCGCGGCGGCGGCGCTCGGCTCGTGCATCGCGTTCCTGTGGTTCAACGCCCCGCCCGCGAAGATCTTCATGGGCGACACCGGCTCCCTGGCCCTGGGCGGCCTCATCGTCGGCCTGGCCATCACCACTCGGACCCAGCTCCTGCTGCTGCTCATCGGCGGCCTCTTCGTCATCATCACCATGTCGGTGATGATCCAGATCGGCTCCTTCCGCCTCACCGGCAAGCGCGTGTTCCGCATGGCCCCCCTACAGCACCACTTCGAGCTCAAGGGGTGGGCCGAGACGACCATCGTGATCCGCTTCTGGATCATCCAGGGCCTGTTCGTGGCGATCTCGATCGGACTGTTCTACCTGGAATGGATGCCGAGGTAATGCCGCACCACCGCTCCGCCTTCGAGGGAAGGCACGTCTGCGTCGCTGGCCTGGGCGTCTCCGGTCCCCCCGTGGCCCGGGTGCTCCTGGAGCGCGGGGCGCGCGTGGTCGTCGTCGACGGCCGCGACGACGGCACCACCCGTCCGGTGGCCGCCGAGCTGACCGCGGCCGGGGCCGAGGTCGTCCTCGGCGACACGCCCCTGCCGCGCCCCTGCGACCTGGTCGTCACCTCGCCCGGGTGGCGCCCCGACTCCCCGCTCCTGGTCCGGGCCGCCGAGGCGGGCATCGAGGTCATCGGGGACGTGGAGCTGGCCTGGCGGCTCAAGCCCGCCGACCAGGTGTGGCTGGCCATCACGGGTACGAACGGCAAGACCACCACCGTCCGCATGCTGGAGGCGATGCTCCGCGCGGACGGGCGCGACGCGCTCGCCGTGGGCAACGTGGGCACCCCCGTCATCGACGCCGTGCTGCCCGACGCCGACGGACGCGTCCACGACGTCCTGGCGGTGGAGCTGTCCAGCTTCCAGTTGCACTGGTCCTCCAGCCTGGCCCCCCACGCCGCCGCCGTCCTCAACGTCGCCCCCGACCACCTGGACTGGCACGGCGGGATCACCGCCTACGCCCGGGCCAAGGGCCGGATCTTCGCTCGCGGAACCCTCCGCGTGGCCAACACGGCCGACGCCTGGTCCACGCGCCTGGCCGAGGAGGACGGCGACCCGCACACGCCGCTGGTCGGGCTCCGTCTGGACACCCCCCGGCCGGGGGAGCTGGGGGTGGTCGAGGACCTGCTGGTCGACCGCGCCTTCGTCGAGGACCCGGCGAGCAGCGCCGAGGAACTCGCGAACCTGGCCGACGTGCGCCCCGCCGCACCCCACAACGTGGCCAACGCCCTGGCCGCCGCCGCTCTGGCGCGCTCCGTCGGGGTGGCCCCCGCCTCGGTGAGGGCCGGACTGGCCGCGTTCGTCCCCGAACCGCACCGCATCGCCCACGTCGCCGTGGTGGCCGGGGTCGACTACGTCGACGACTCCAAGGCCACCAACCCGCACGCCGCGGCGGCCTCGCTCTGCGCCTACCCCTCCGTGGTGTGGATCGCCGGCGGGCTGCTCAAGGGCGCCGACGTCGACGAACTCGTGGCCTCGGCCGCCGGTCGCCTGCGCGGCGCGGTCCTCATCGGCGCCGACCGGGCGCGGCTGCGCGAGGCCCTGGCCGAACACGCGCCCGAGGTCCCCGTGGTCGAGGTCGAGGGCCCAGCCGAGGACGCCCCGCAGGGGCACACCGTGATGGACGCGGTGGTCGCCGCCGCCGCCGACATGGCGGAGGAGGGGGACACCGTGCTGCTCGCACCGGCCGCCGCCTCCATGGACATGTTCACCAACTACCCCGAGCGGGGCCGCCTCTTCGCCGAGGCGGTCAAGCGCAGGCGCTGAGTAGTTCAACCGTCCCCTTGCGTGATAATTCGTGCGCTGGGGGCTTCCACTGTGCCCGGCACCACCGATTCGGATGCTGAAGATGGCCAACACGCGGTAAATGTCCACGGGTACCGACCCGCCGGTACGCCACTATTGAGGCGCGGATCGTGCGGAGGGTGCGGATGGCGACGACAGTGGTGCCCGGTGTGTCCGGGGCGAGGGCGAAGTCGGCGGGCGGACGGGGACGCGAACGCGCCCTGTGGCGTGAGTGGGCGCGGTCGCTCGACCGTCCGCTCACCTCCTACTACCTGGTCCTGGGAACCGGGGTGATGCTCATCGCCCTGGGCCTGGTCATGGTCCTGTCCTCGACCATGGTCGACTCGATCACCGAGACCGGCTCGGCCTTCTCGATGTTCCAGAAGCAGATGGTGTCGGCCCTCTTCGGCCTCCCCCTGATGATCCTGGCCTCCCACCTGCCGTTGGGGATCTTCCGGGTCGTCGGCTACCCGGCGATCATCGTCTCGGTGGGGCTGCTGCTGCTCACCGCCTTCCAAGGCACCGAGGTCAACGGCGCCATGCGCTGGTTGGACATCGGTGGGGTGAGCATCCAGCCCTCCGAACCCGCCAAGCTGGCCTTCGCGCTGTGGGGCGCCAACATCCTCGCCCGCAAGGAGGAACTGGGCGAACTCACCGAGTGGCGGCACCTGCTCTTCCCGCTGCTGCCCGGCTGCGGACTGCTCGCCCTGCTCGTGCTGCTGGGGTCGGACCTGTCCACCACCCTCGTCCTGCTGCTGGTCTTCCTGTCGCTGCTGTGGGTCGTGGGCGCGCCGGGCAAGCTCTTCGTGGCCATGTTCGGGCTGGTGCTGGCCCTGGCCACCATCGTCATCGCCATCGAGCCCTACCGCATCGCCCGGGTCACGGTCTTCCTCGACCCGGGCAGCGACCCCACCGACGCCGGGTTCCAGTCGCTGCACGGCCTGTACGCCCTGGGAACCGGCGGGGTCTTCGGCGTGGGCATCGGCGCCAGCCGCGAGAAGTGGGGCTTCCTGCCGTTCGCGGAGTCGGACTTCATCTTCGCGATCATAGGGGAGGAGTTCGGCCTCATCGGCACCCTGCTGGTTCTGGGCCTGTTCGGGGTCCTCGGCTACGCCGGTCTGCGCGTGGCCACCCGGGTCACCGACCCCTTCGCCCGCCTGGCCGCCGCCGCCATCGTCACGTGGGTGCTCGGCCAGGCCATGATCAACATCGCCGCGGTCATCGGGCTCGTCCCCGTCACCGGTATCCCCCTGCCCCTGGTCTCCTACGGGGGCTCGGCGCTCATCCCGACCATGGTGGCCCTCGGCGTGCTGCTCGCCCTGGCCAAGACCGAGCCCGAGGCGGCGAAGACGCTGGCGGCCCGGGGTCCCGGCCGGGTGCAAAGGGCTCTAAGCTGGCTGGGCCTGGAGAATGTCGGAGCCCCGCCCAAGCGGGGCGGGACCGCGCCTTCCAGGCGCACCACGACGCCGGGCGTCCCCCGACCCGCGCGCGGCGGTGCCAGGACAACGGCCAAGAACAGTAGCGGTCCGGTCCCGGTGGGAGACCGGCCAAGGAGGGATCGGCGACGATGAGGGTAGCCCTTGCCGGAGGCGGCACGGCCGGGCATATCGAGCCCGCACTCTCTCTTGCCGACGCGCTCTTGCGCGTCGACCCCGACACGGAGATCCTCTGCCTGGGAACCGAACGGGGCCTGGAGACCAGGCTGATCCCCATGCGGGGGTACGAACTCGGTCTGATCCCGGCGGTCCCCCTGCCCCGCAGGCTCACCCCCGGTCTCCTGACGGTCCCCGGCAAGCTCGCGGGCGCGCTCAGCGCCGCGGGCGAGCAGCTCGACCGCATCCAGGCAGACGTCCTCGTCGGGTTCGGCGGCTACGTGGCCACCCCCGGCTACCTCGCCGCGAAACGCCGCAAGATCCCCATCGTCGTGCACGAGGCCAACCCGCTGCCGGGACTGGCCAACCGCCTGGGCGCCCGGCTCACCCCGCACGTGTACACCGGGCACCCCCACGCCGAACTCAAGGGCGGGCGCTTCATCGGCATCCCGCTGCGTCGCCAGATCACCGCGCTGGACCGGCTCGCCATGGGCGACAAGGCCCGCGCCTACTTCGGGCTGCGCCACGACCTGCCCACCCTGCTGATCTTCGGCGGCTCCCAGGGCGCGCAGCGCATCAACGAGACCGCCTTCGCCGCCGCCGCCCACTTCAGGGACGCCGGGGTGCAGGTCCTGCACGTCGTCGGCCCCAAGAACGCCGACGAGCCCCAGGACCTGACGCAGGACGGCGTGCCCTACGTGGCGGTGCCCTACGTGGACCGCATGGACATGGCCTACGCCGCCGCCGACGTGGCGATGTGCCGCTCCGGCGCGCTGACCTGCGCCGAGCTGACCGCCGTCGGCCTGCCCGGGGCGTTCGTCCCGCTGGCCATCGGCAACGGTGAGCAGGCCCTCAACGCCGAGCCGATCGTCCAGGCGGGCGGCGGTGTCATGGTGGGCAACGCCGACGTCTCGGTGGAGTGGATCGCCACACAGCTCATCCCGCTGCTCACCGACACCGACCGGGTCGTCAACATGTCCGAGGCCGCCGCCCGGATGGGCCGACGCGACGCCGACACCGCCCTGGCACGTGAGGTGCTCGCCATCGCCCGGGGCGACAAGCCCACCCCCGACATGCCGATCTCCGACGACGACGCGGACGAGGCCTACACCGACGACGGCAAGGACGCCCGATGAGCCTGATCCCGCCCACCGAGCCGGTACCCGTGGACAAGCTCGGGCGCACCCACTTCATCGGACTGGGCGGCGCCGGCATGTCCGGGATCGCCCGCGTCCTGCTCCAGGCGGGGGTCGAGGTCTCCGGCAGCGACGCCCGCGACTCCGACAACCTGCGCGAACTGGAGGAGATGGGCGCCGAGGTCCACGTCGGCCACGCCGCGGAGCACCTCGGTGCCGCCGAGACGCTCGTGGTCTCCTCCGCCATCCGCGAGGACAACCCCGAACTCGCCGAGGCGCGCCGCCGCGGCCTGCGGATCCTGCCCAGGGCCGCCGCCCTCGGCGCGCTGCTGCTGGGCCGCGAGGGCATCGCGGTCTCCGGCACCCACGGCAAGACCACGACGACCTCGATGGTCACCGTCGTGCTCCAGCACCTGGGTGCCGAACCCGGGTACGTGATCGGCGGCAAGCTGGTCACCACCGGGCTGGGCGCCGACGCCGGGATCGGACCCGCCATCGCGGTGGAGGCCGACGAGAGCGACGGCTCCTTCCTCATGCTCTCCCCGAAGATCGCCGTGGTCACCAACGTCGAGGCCGACCACCTCGACAACTACAGCGGTATCGAGGAGATCCACGCGGGCTTCGCCTCCTTCGTCGACCGCGTCGAGCGCACGCTGATCGTGGGCATCGACGACCCGGGCGCCCGCCGGGTCGCCGCCATCGCCCGGGACCGGGGCAAGAGGGTCCTCACCTACGGCGAGGCCGCCGACGCCGACTACCGCGTCACCCGGGTCGCCGCCCGCGGCTTCACCACCGACTTCACCCTCGCCCCCGCCGACGGCGACCCGGTCGAGGGCACCCTGGCCGTCCCCGGGCGCCACAACGTGCTCAACGCCGCCGCCGCGCTCGTGGTGGCCGACGAACTCGGCCACGACCTGGAGATCGCGGCCGAGGGCCTGGTCGACTTCGCCGGCGCCGCGCGGCGCTTCGAACTCAAGGGGGTCGCGGGCGGCGCGGCCGTCTACGACAGTTACGCCCACCACCCCACGGAGATCGAGGCCGACCTGCGCGCCACCCGTGCCGCGCTGGACTCCTTCCCCGAGGATGGGGTGGAGGAGTCGGCGCCCGGCGGACGGATCGTCGCCCTGTTCCAGCCCCACCTGTACAGCCGCACGCGCATCTTCGCGGAGGAGTTCGCAGCCGCGCTCGGCCTCGCCGACGAGGTCGTGGTCATGGAGGTGTACGCGGCTCGTGAGGACCCCGAACCGGGGGTCACCGGTGAGCTCATCACCTCCCGCGTCCCCCACGACCGCGTCCGGTACGTGCCCGGGCGCGACGAGGCGGTGCGTACCGTGGCGGGGCTGGCGCGACCCGGTGACATCGTCCTCACCATGGGGGCCGGTGATGTGACCGAGTTGGGGCCGCGGATCGTGGAGCGGCTCTCCGGGCCCTTGGAGGGCGCGGAGGGCTGAGGCCACACCCGCGTGCCGGAGTGTGCGGAGAGCGAGGCGATCGGTGAGCGGGGTACGGGGGCCGGACCAGGCCGGGACGGGACAGGGCACCGGAGCGGGCCCCGGCCCCGCGGCCGGGGAGCCCGAGGCACAGCGGCTCGGGTCCGATCCGTGGAAGCTCACCTTCGTGGTACTGCTCGTGGTCGCCCTGGTCTGCGTCGTCGCCTGGGTCCTGCTCGGTTCGCGGCTGCTCGTCGTGCGCGAGGTCACCGTCACCGGCCTGGAGCGGGTGTCGGAGCGGGAGGTCGTCGCCGCGGTCGACGTGGCCACGGGGACACCGCTGGTCCGTGTCGACCTCGACCGCGGGGCGGCCGGGGTGGAGGCGATCGAACTCGTCGAGTCGGTGACGGTGTCCCGGAGCTGGCCGGCCGCTCTCCACGTGGAGGTGGTCGAGCGCCAGCCCCTGCTGGCGGTCCGGGCCGGTGACGGGTATCGGCTGGTGGACGGGGACGGTGTGCGGATCGAGGACGCGCCGACCCGGCCCGGCGCCTACCCCGTCGTCCGTGTCACGGGGGAGGTCGCGGGCAGCGCGGCGGTCCGCGCCGCCGCCGACATCGTCGAGGCCGCCCCGGACTCCCTCCTGGCGCGGATCCAGCTCATCGACGCCACCGACGCCGAGGCGATCGAACTCGAACTCGGGGACGGTTCGCTCGTGGAGTGGGGCGACGCCACGGCGACGGCGGACAAGAGCGAGGTCCTGCGCGTTCTCATCCGCGAGCACCCCCAGGAGGAGGGGCGTCTCTACGACGTGGCGAACCCGGGTTTGGCCATCGTTCGGTGAAGGGGCGGCCAGGAACGGGGAAAGGAACGCAAAGCCCCGCAGAAGGCGGTCCCCGGCTCCCGGCGGGGTCTCCTTCGGGTCGTTTGGCTGGTCGGCGCGGACATTCCAGACGCGACGCGCCGGGTCTGCACATCGCTTCTCCGCGTTATGCGCGGTTAGGCTGAGGCCAGCATCGGTTGCCCGTGACCGGCGGTCCACTTACTGTCGGGAAGCACAACCACCGTAAGAACGTAGTAAAACACGCTTTTTCGGGGTACACAGGAACCGTTCCGGTCCGCCTTCTGAGCGGACCGCGCCCGCGGAGGGCGGGGAGCGGGATTCAGGTGGCCCCGGGTCCCCGGGCGTCGGCGTCGGGAGCGCCGTACGCGCGGAGGAGCCCGAAACGCATGGAGTAAACCGGATGCCGTCCCCGCGGCGTCTCCGGCGGCCCACGGCCCCGGACACGGTGGGGAACGGCGTATTGCGAGCGGAAAGGCCCCTCGTCGTGGCAGCACCGCAGAACTACCTCGCGGTCATCAAGGTCGTCGGCATCGGCGGCGGCGGTGTCAACGCCGTCAACCGGATGATCGAAGAGGGGCTCAAGGGCGTCGAGTTCATCGCCATCAATACCGACGCTCAGGCGCTGCTGATGAGTGACGCCGACGTCAAGCTCGACGTCGGCCGCGAGCTCACGCGCGGCCTGGGAGCCGGAGCCAACCCCGACGTCGGCTGCAAGGCCGCCGAGGACCACCGAGAGGAGATCGAGGAGGTCCTCAAGGGGGCCGACATGGTCTTCGTCACCGCAGGGGAGGGCGGCGGCACGGGCACCGGAGGCGCGCCCGTGGTCGCCAACATCGCCCGCTCCCTGGGGGCCCTCACCATCGGCGTGGTCACCCGCCCCTTCGGGTTCGAGGGCAAGCGGCGGGCCACCCAGGCCGAGTCGGGCATAGCGATGCTCCGTGAAGAGGTCGACACGCTCATCGTGATCCCCAACGACCGGCTGCTGTCCATCTCCGACCGCCAGGTCAGTGTGCTGGACGCCTTCAAGGCGGCCGACCAGGTCCTGCTCTCGGGTGTGCAGGGCATCACGGACCTCATCACCACCCCCGGACTGATCAACCTGGACTTCGCCGATGTCAAGTCGGTCATGTCGGGGGCCGGATCGGCGCTCATGGGCATCGGATCGGCGCGGGGGGACGACCGGGCCGTCGCGGCGGCCGAGATGGCGATCTCCTCACCCCTGCTGGAAGCCAGCATCGACGGCGCCCACGGCGTGCTGCTCTCCATCCAGGGCGGCTCCGACCTGGGCCTGTTCGAGATCAACGAGGCCGCGCAACTGGTGGCGAACTCGGCCGCGCCCGAGGCCAACATCATCTTCGGTGCGGTCATCGACGACGCGCTGGGCGATGAGGTGAGGGTCACGGTCATCGCCGCGGGCTTCGATGAGCCGGAGCTGCGCGGGGTCTCCGAGCGGGCTCACCGCCCCGTCGAGTCCACCGGGACCGGGTCCGTGCCCGCCGCGGGGGAGCCGTCCGCACTGCCCTCCTCCGGGGGCGCGGCGGCCGACGGCCCCTGGACCCCTCCGGCCCGCCTGGCCCGGCCCCAGAGCGAGCCCACCCCTCCCGCCGAGCCCGCACGCCCGGTGGAGTCCGAGCGCCCCGAGCCCCGGACCTCGGAGCCCGTGCGGCCCGCCGAGCCGGTCCGTCCCGCCGAGCCGCCCCGCGCCGCGGAGCCGGTCCGGCCGCTCGACCCCGAGCCCGCCCCGCAGCCGGTCGCGCCCGCCGAGCCGGAGCCGCCTGCGGAGCCGGTGTCCTACCGGACCTCCTACGAGCCGCGCCGCGAGCAGACCTCCGCGGTGGAGGACGCCGCATGGACGGGCCGGGACGGCGAGGAGGCCGAGGACGCGCGGTCCGCGCCGGTCCGCCCCGTCTCCGAGCCGGTGGAGCGGCGCGGCGAGGTGCCCACGCCCCGCCGCCGGGTGATCTTCGACGACCCCGACGACCTGGACGTGCCCGAGTTCCTGAAGTAGGCCCCGAGCACGGGAGGGGCCGCGCCGCAGGCGTCCGTTGAGGGCGGTGGCGGGCGGCCCGAAGGGAACACAGCCCGCAAGGCCCCGGCCCCGTGCCGGGGCCTTCGCCGTTGCCCGGGGCGGGGGGCACCGCCGCGGACCCTCCGGGTAGAAAGGTCGGGACGCCGGTATCGGCCGGCCTCGGCAACGGAAGGACCACGGACACCTCCGATGGGCAACGTCATCGAACTGGGGCGCGGGGCC
The DNA here is from genome assembly GCF_048060475.1 of Nocardiopsis sp. LOL_012. Taxonomy (NCBI): domain Bacteria; kingdom Bacillati; phylum Actinomycetota; class Actinomycetes; order Streptosporangiales; family Nocardiopsidaceae; genus Nocardiopsis; species Nocardiopsis sp. LOL_012. The sequence continues at coordinate 80,021 of NZ_JBHMIV010000019.1, forward strand.
CGCGCCGCCGTGACCGAACGCACCGGCGGCGTGAGCGCGCCGCCCTACGACTCGCTCAACCTCGGCCTCGGCACGGGGGACGAGAGGGAGGCGGTCCTGGCCAACCGGGAGGCCGCCGCACGCAACCTGGGCTTCTCCGCCGAACGGGTGGCGTGGATGAACCAGGTGCACAGCGCGGACGTGCTCGTGGCCGAGGGTCCCGGAGGGGTGGGGACCTGCGACGGTGTCGTCACGACCCGCTCCGACGTGGTGCTGGCCGCCCTGTCCGCCGACTGCCTCCCCGTCCTGGCCGCCGACACCGGGGCGGGTGTCCTGGGCGCCGCCCACTCGGGGCGGCTGGGCACGGCCCAAGGGGTGGCCGTCCGCCTGGTCGAGGCGATGGTCGCGCAGGGGGCGCGGGCCGACCGACTGTCGGTCTTCCTGGGGCCGGCGATCTGCGGGCGGTGCTACGAGGTGCCGCCCGAGGTCCAGGCCGAGACCGCGAGGGAGGCACCCGAGGCGGAGTGCACTACCCGCTGGGGCACCGCCGGGGTGGACATGCGTGCGGCGGTGACCGCCCAACTGCGCCGTGCGGGTGTGGCGGACATCACCGCGGACGGCCGGTGCACGCTGGAGAGCGAGGAGCTCTTCTCCCACAGGCGCGGGGCGCCGACCGGGCGGCTGGCCTCCTTCGTCTGGCGCTCCTGACCCCGGGGCCGGGGACACGGGCCGGTCCCGTGTCCGTTCCGGTTCCGTGGCCCTACCCTGGTACCCGCGGCGACCGGTGCCCCCGCCGTGGCGGGGAGCGGGCCGCTCCGGAAGCATCCCCGGCCGGCCCGGGAACGGAAAGGGAGGACCGTGCCAGACCTCGACCCCGCGCGTGTGGAAGGGGTCCGTGCCAACCTCGACGCGGTGCGGGCCAGGATCGACGCGGCGTGTGCCAAGGCCGACCGCGACCCCGCTGAGGTGTCCCTGATCGCGGTGACCAAGACCTACCCGGCCAGTGACGTGCGAGTCCTGGCTTCGCTCGGGATCACCGAGGTCGGGGAGAACCGCGACCAGGAGGCGGCGCCGAAGGCGGCCGCGACCGCCGATCTGGATCTGACCTGGCACTTCGTCGGGCAGTTGCAGACCAACAAGGCCAGGTCGGTGGCCTCCTACGCCGACGTCGTGCACTCGGTGGACCGGGGCCGGCTCGTGCGGGCACTGGGGGAGCGTGCCGCGGCCGCCGGACGCCGTCTGACCTGTCTGGTCCAGGTCGACCTGGACGCCGGTGCGCGCTCGGGGGTGGTCGGACCCCGTGGCGGGGCCGATCCGGCCGACATATTGGAGCTGGCGGGGCGTGTCGAAGAGCACGAGGCGCTCACCCTTGGTGGTGTGATGGCGGTGGCACCCAGGGGAGGGGACCCCGAGGCGGCCTTCGCCCGGCTCGAAGGGGTCGCCAGGCGCGTGCGCGATCGCTACCCTCGTGCGACGGCGGTCTCCGCGGGTATGAGCGGTGACCTCGAGGAGGCGATCGCACACGGCGCGACACACCTGCGGATCGGTACGGCGTTGCTCGGGGAACGGCCGCCGCTGGTGGGGTAATGTCCCCACATAGACCTTGGGGCCTGTCTGCGGGATTCGCCCGAATGGGCACACCGCACCGCTGAGGCGGGACGGGTGATGATGGAGGAGTTGGCTGCGGTGAAGGCCGCGAGGACGACGGAGGGCATGGGATGGCCGGCGCGATGCGCAAGATGGCGGTCTACCTCGGCCTCGTGGAGGACGACCGTTACGATCACCGCTATGCGGACGAATATGATGAGTTCGACGAATTCGACGACCGGGAGGGGCGCGACCACGAGGTCGACTCCCCGCGAGGCGAGGAAGCACGAGGCGAGGACGTGACGGACACCGGCGACCCCCTGGGCTCGGGTGAGCGGCGCGGCGGCTCGACCATGGTGGCTTCCACCGCCGACCTGGCCCGGATCACGACACTCCATCCGCGTACCTACAACGAGGCGCGTACGATCGGAGAGCACTTCCGGGAGGGCACACCGGTGATCATGAACCTGACCGAGATGGTCGACAGTGACGCCAAGCGTCTGGTCGACTTCGCGGCTGGTCTGATCTTCGGTCTGCATGGCAGTATCGAGAGGGTCACCAACAAGGTGTTCCTGCTGTCCCCGGCCAACGTCGAGGTGACCGCCGAGGACAAGGCGCGGATCGCCGAGCGAGGGTTCTTCAATCAGAGTTAGACCATCACACCTGTCCAGAGATTGGGTCGAGGAACGACCGTGAGTATCGTCCTGACCGTACTCGTCTATGCCTTGCAGCTCTTCATCTTCGTGCTCATCGCGAGGGTGGTCCTGGAGATGGTGCAGTCCTTCTCCAGGACGTGGCGTCCGACCGGGTTCGTGCTCGTGATCGCCGAGATCGTGTACACGATCACCGACCCGCCCCTGAAGCTCCTGCGCCGGTTCATCAAGCCGGTGAGACTGGGGAGCGTCGCGCTCGACCTGAGTGTGATGGTCCTCTTCTTCATCATCTTGATCCTGAGCTCCCTACTCCAGAGCCTCATCTAAGGGTCAGGTGGGGATGAAATGGGACAAAGATATAGTTCGGATTCCCGTATGTGCTCTTGGTCATGATCTGTGATGCCGTAAGGTCACGATCAGGTAGCGTCCCTACGGACAGACTCCAAGCGCGCCAAGGAGACGAAGATGCCGCTGACACCCGCGGATGTGCGGAACAAGCAGTTCAGTACCACCCGGCTCCGGCCCGGGTACGACGAGGAAGAGGTCGACGCCTTTCTCGATGAGGTCGAGTCCGAGCTGGACCGGCTGATCCAGGAGAACGAGGAACTGCGCGGCAAGCTGGCCGAGTGCCTGCGGGGCAAGGTGCCCAACGCCGGCATGCAGGACTTCCAGCAGCAGGACGTCGGTCCCGAGCCCCATGTCGAGCAGCGGCGTCCGGAGCCCGTCCAGGCCCAGCAGCCGGTCGAGCCGCCGCAGCCCCCCGCGCCCGCGCCGATGCAGATGACCGGCGCCAACCTCGCCATGGGCGGCGAGGAGAACATGGACACGGCCGCCCGCGTCCTGGCCCTGGCCCAGCAGACCGCGGACCAGGCCATCTCCGACGCCCGCCGCGAGGCCGACGAGACCCTGGGCCGCGCCCGCCACGAGTCCGAGGACATCCTCGGCAAGGCGCGCCGCCAGGCCGACCAGATCATCGGTGAGGCCCGCGCCCGCTCCGAGAACCTCGACCGCGACGCCCAGGAGCGCCACCGCCAGGTCATGGGCAGTCTCGTGCAGCAGCGCGAGGAGCTGGAGCACAAGGTCAACGTCCTCAAGGACTTCGAGCGCGAGTACCGCAGCCGCCTCAAGGACTACTTCGAGCGCCAGTTGCGCGAGCTCAGCAACGAGGAGTCCCAGCCGGGCGAGCACAACCCGAACACCACCGGCGGCTTCCAGACCATGGGGCCGCAGACCGGTGGCGGACCGGCGATGCACCAGGGCCCGGGCAACCCGTTCGGCCAGCCCGAGCCCGCCCAGCACGGCGGATTCCACCCGGGCGAGGCCCCGCACGAGCGCCGCTGACAGGACGGCCCGTCAGGGGCCGACCACTGAACACTCCGGATCAAAGCGTGCAAAGGCCCTGATCGACCCGTGATCCTCAGCATCCTCGCCGCAGTGGCGGTGCTGGCGGCGATCGCCGCCATCGCGGCCGCTCTGCTGTTCGCCGAACCCGCCCTGGTGTACGTCGCCCTGGCTCTGGGCGCCGTCAGCTCCCTCCTCCTGGTGGGAGCGCTCGTTCAGGCGGGCGTGCGCGGACGGGATCACCGCGGCCCCGGGACGGACGGTTTGGGGAAGGCGTCCGTCCCCGTGACGGCGGCGGCCGGGGCCGAGTACGCACAGCCGGAGTACTCCGGGCGCGCGCCCGCACCGGCCCACCCGCCGGTGCGGGAGGCTACCGTCCCGGAAGCCGCCCAGGCGCCACCCGCCGCTGAGCACCACAGTGCGGGAGAACCGGACTTCGAGGTTCCCCGATGGGAGATCCCCACGGCCGGAGCATGGCGGAGACCGTCGGAGGACGAGGCGGATCCACTCCCCGCCGCCGCTCCCGCCCCCCCGGAAGCTCCCCCCGAAACCGATCCCCCCGCACCCCCCACCCCCCCGCCCCCCTTCTCCTACAGACTTCCCTCCTCCCTCAGCCGGAACGAACCCGGCGACCTCGGGGCCTTCACCGAGAATGTTCCCCCTGTGACGGATGAGCCGGACGGGTCCGATGAGGTGACCGAACCCTCCGCGGAGGCGACCGTGGCCGAAACCGGCCACGGGGAGCGCTCCGAGGACGACGCGGTCCCCGGCGTCGAGGAGGACCACGAACACCCCGGTGCGGCCGAGGCCGAACCGGAGGAGGCCGCCACGGACACCGCGACCGCGGCCGCTCCTCCCAGCGGTACCGGCCCCGAGGACACCGCCGTGGCCGGAACCGGCGGACGATCCGTGGACGAGGCGATCGCCGACGCCCCCGAGGGCAGCGGATACTCCGAGAGGGGGGACACCGGCCCCGCTCCGATGGAGGCCGGAACCGAGACCGACCTCCGGGACGGGGACGACGCCGCCGACCCCGCTGTCGCCTACGCCGCACTCTTCGACACCGACGGCCGCGCCGCCGAGGAGACCGAAGAGGACACGGAGACCACCGTCACCGCTGCCGTGTCGGCGGACACCGACAGCGGTCCTGCGGACACGGGTACCGCTTCCGCGGACGCGGCGGAGACCGTTGCCGCAGCCGCCGGGAGACCGGACGACGGGGAGCCGGCCGAACCCGAGGACGCGGCCGGCCCGCGCTGACCCGCACACGACGGGCGCCGCCCCGGAAGGGGACGGCGCCCGAGAACGTGCTCTAGACCCGGCGGAACCCGAAGGACACACCGAACTCCTCCGAGTCCACCGTGTACGCGTCTCCGCCCGGCTCACCGGCGACGAAGGCGTCGGCCAGCACCTCTCCAGCGATCGCCTCACCGTGCTCGGCCAGCGCCCTCCCCACGGCCTCGTCCGTGGCGGACCACCACACGTGGATCCGGTCCGAGACCTCAAGGCCGCTCCGCTTGCGGGCCTCCTGGATCATCCGCACCATCTCGCGGGCCAGACCGGCACGGCGCAGCTCCGGTGTGAGCTCCAGGTCCAGGGCGACGGTCTCCCCCGACTCCGAGGCCACCGCCCACCCCTCGCGCGGCTGCTCGGTCACCAGAAGCTCGTCGGCGCTGACCTCCACAGGTTCGTCCTCGACGCTCACCTGCGCCCAGCCCGTCCCGCGGATCGCGGCGACCAGCTCCGCCGGGTCCGCCACCTGGATGGCCTTGGCCACGAGCGGGGTGCGCTTGGCGAACCGCTTGCCCAGCGCCCGGAAGTTCGGCTTCACGGCGTAGTCCACCAGGTCGCCGCCCACGGAGGACAGCGCGTCCAGGCGCTCCACGTTCAGCTCGTCGGCGACCTGGTCGCGCAACTGCCGCGGCAGGTCGGCGAACCCGGGCGCGCCGACCAGGGCGCGGGCCAGCGGCTGGCGGGTGCGCATCGCCGAGTCCACACGCGCCGAGCGGCCCAGCTCCACCAGGCGGCGGGTGAGCGCCATCCGCTCCGACAGCTCAGGGTCGATGAGGTCCTCGCGGGCCTGCGGCCACGACGCCAGGTGCACCGAGTCCGGGGCGTCCGGCCGACGCAGCGCCGACCACACGTGGTCGGTCAGGAACGGCACCACAGGGGCCATCAGCAGGGTGACCGTCTCCAGGGCCTCGAACAGCGTCGCGAACGCCGACGCGCCCTCCGGGGTGCTCGCCCCGCCCCAGAACCGGCGGCGGGAGCGGCGCACGTACCAGTTGGACACGTCGTCGACGAACGCGGTGAGGCGGCGCCCGGCAGCGGCCGTGTCGAAGGCGTCCAGCGCGCCGGTGACGTCGCGGACCACCTCGTGCAGCTCCGACAGCAGCCAGCGGTCCAGCAGCGGCCGGTCCTCGGGGGCCGGGGCCTGCGCCAGACGGGAGTGGTCCCAGCCCTCACCCGCGTTCGCGTACAGGGTGAAGAAGGAGGCCGTGCTGTGGTAGGTCAGCAGGACCTTGCGGACGATCTCCTCCAACGCCGTGTGGCCCACCCGCCGAGCCGTCCACGGAGAGCCGCTGACCAGCATGAACCAGCGCAGTGCGTCCGCACCGTGCCGGTCCATCACCTCGGTGGGCTCCATGACGTTGCCCAGGTGCTTGCTCATCTTGCGGCCGTCCTCGGCGAGGATGTGGCCGAGCACGACCACGTTCTCGAAGGCGTTGCGCCCGAACACCAGCGTGTTCACGGCCAGCAGCGAGTAGAACCAGCCGCGGGTCTGGTCGATCGCCTCGGAGATGTACTGAGCGGGGAAGTTGGCCTCGAACGTGTCGGCCTCGCGGTGCGGCGCCCCCCACTGGGCGAACGGCATCGACCCCGAGTCGAACCAGGCGTCGATCACCTCCGGTACCCGGCGCGCCACCCGCTGCTCCTCGGGCAGGGAGGGGTCGGCGTCGGGATCGGGGATGACGATGTCGTCCACGTAGGGGCGGTGCGGGTCCAGCGCCGACAGGTCCTGCCCGCTCAACCGGCCCAGTTCCTCCAGCGACCCGACACAGATCCGGCGGCCGTCGGGGAACTCCCAGATGGGCAGCGGCGTGCCCCAGTAGCGGTTGCGCGAGAGCGCCCAGTCGACGTTGCCGCGCAGCCACTCGCCGAAGCGGCCCTCCTTGACGTGCTCGGGCACCCAGTTCGTGGCGTCGTTCTGCGCGATCAGCTCGTCCTTGACCGCGGTCGTGCGGATGAACCAGGACGGGACCGCGTAGTACAGCAGGGCGGTGTGGCAGCGCCAGCAGTGCGGGTAGGAGTGCTCGTAGTCCTCCCGGTGGAAGAGCAGGCCGCGGTCCCGCAGGTCGCGGACCAGCGTCTTGTCCGCCTCCTTGAAGAACACGCCGCCCACCAGGTCCAGGTCGGCCTCGAAGGCGCCGTCGGGGCGCACCGGGTTCACCACGGGCATGCCGTAGGCGCGGCAGACCGCCATGTCGTCGCCACCGAAGGCGGGGGCCTGGTGCACCAGGCCGGTGCCGTCCTCCACGGTGACGTAGTCGGCCAGGACCACGAAGTGCGCGGGCTCGTCGAAGGGCACCAGATCGAACGGGCGCCGGTAGCCCCAGCGCTCCATCTCGTCGCCCTCGAAGCGCTCGCCGGTCAGCTCCCAGCCCTCGCCCAGGACCTTCTCGAACAGGGGCTCGGCGACCACCAGGCGCTCGGTGCCGTCGGTGGCCACCACGTACTCCACGTCCGGATGCACGGCGATCGCGGTGTTGGACACCAGGGTCCACGGGGTGGTGGTCCACGCCAGCAGCGACGTCGGGTGCTCCGGGGAGGCCAGCGGCCCCGAGGTCACCGGGAAGCGCACGTACACCGACGGGTCGGTCACCGTCTCGTAGCCCTGGGCGAGCTCGTGGTCGGACAGGGTCGTGCCGCAGCGCGGGCAGTAGGGGCTGATCCGGTAGTCGCGGACCAGCAGGCCCTTGTCCCAGATCTGCTTGAGGGCCCACCACACCGATTCCACGTACTGCGGGTCCATGGTGCGGTAGGCCTCGCCGGTGTTCACCCAGTAGCCCATGCGCTCGGTCATGGCGGTGAAGGCGTCGACGTTGCGCAGCACCGACTCGCGGCAGCGGTCGTTGAACTCGGCGATACCGAAGGACTCGATGTCCTTCTTGCCGCTCAGGCCCAGCTCCTTCTCCACGGCGACCTCGACGGGCAGGCCGTGGCAGTCCCATCCCGCCTTGCGGTCCACGTGGTAGCCGCGCATGGTCCGAAAGCGCGGGAAGACGTCCTTGAACGCGCGGGCCTCGACGTGGTGCACGCCCGGCTGGCCGTTCGCGGTCGGCGGCCCCTCGTAGAAGACCCAGTTGGGGCCGCCGCGGGTCTGGTCGAGCGAGCGCTGGAAGACGTTCTCCTTCGACCAGCGGCCGAGGACCTCGTGCTCCACGGCGGGCAGGTCGATCTGCGCGGGCAGTTGGGGCAGCCCACGGGGTGTGGGCCGGGGGTCGTTGGCCACCGTCGTACCTTTCCATCAGGGATGTGCCTGACGGAGGGACGAGGCCGGGGCCCCGCGGTACCACCCTCCTTGGAACCGCGTCCGGCCGCTGGGCGGCCGACGGCGGGTCCCGCTTCGTTGCGCTGGTGCCGGTTCTACTGGGGTGCGCGCACCCGTTCCTCCGGCGGCTCCGGGGTGATCTTCGCGCTGGTCGTGCCCCCGGGCTCCCACCGTCCCCGGGTCGCTCGGCCGGACCTTAGGCTGTGTCCGTCCGGTCGGGGCCAGCGCTACTCGTCCCCATCGACGCCTTGTCGAGTGCCAGGATAACGCAGAGCGGCGGGCGCACCGCGCCCTCACGCCGCCGTGGGAAGGGATGTCGTCATGTCGGAGAGCGCGCGCGGCGCGGTCCTGGTGACCCTGCACGACCGTGAGGACGCCGACGAGCTGGCCGAGCAGCTCCTCGAACAGGGGTATGAGCCCTGCCTCGTGCACAGGGACATGCTCGCGGGTGAGGACGACGCCGAGGACGTCGACTGGGTGATCGAGGTGCGCACCGGCCCGCACGGCGGCCCCGCCGTGTTCGACGAACCGCACTTGGCCGCCCTCGCCCAGGACTACGGCGGGTTCGCCGCGGTCGGGGCGTGAGGCTGTGTTCATGGCTCCTCGCAGGCTCGGAGCGTGCTCGCGGCGTGGAGAACCGGCCTCTTCGTCGTCGCTACCGCCCCTGCTCGTTCCTCGCAGCGGCGGAGACTCCTCCTGCAGAGACCGGTACGCCGCTCGCGCTGCTTCCGCTGGTGGTCTGTCGGCCAGACGGGTGGGGCTCGTTCCTCGCAGCGGGGGATGACTCCTCCTGCAGACACCGGCGGCGCCCTCGCGCTGTGGCCGTGGTCGTTCCGGAGCCGGACGCCTGGGAAGGCGGATTCGGGAAGGCGTGGGCGGTTCCCGTCGTTCGCACAGGTGTGGGCTGACACGGCCGGGATCGTTGCCTTGGGCCCGCGTATTGCCTACGCTTCCGGCACCGCTTGTGCCACCGCCCACGGGGGAGCCCCGCGTCGATCGCGGGGCTTCGGGCGGTGGCGAGCCCGTCGGGGAGGGGAAGTACGATGAAGGCCACCGAGGTCGCCGGGTTGCCGGTTCTCCCGGGGGAGGACCCCTGGACGTCGGAGGAGATCGCCGAGGTCCGCGATCGCCTCAAGGAGGAGATCGCCGCGCTGCGCGCGGAGATCCGCGAGAGCGAGAGCGAGCTCGCCGCGCGCCTGGAGGACCCGGTCGACGGGGCGGGCGACGACCCCGCCGACACCGGGGCCAAGGCCTTCCAGCGCGAGCACGATCTGGCGTTGGCCTACAATACTCGTGACCTGCTCGCCAAGAGCGAGCGGGCGATCGAACGGATGGACGCGGGAACCTACGGGGTCTGTGAGTCATGCGGCCGGGCGATCGGGAAGGCACGTCTCCAGGCCTTCCCCCGGGCCACCCTGTGCGTCACCTGCAAACAACGCGAGGAGCGTCGCTGACTGAGGTAGAGCCCTCCGGGGACAGCACAACGAACACGGCGGCGGCCCCGCGGCGGCCCCGCAGGTACCCGCTCCTGCTGTTGGTGGCGCTCGGCGCGATCGCGGTCGACTTCGCCACCAAGGAGTGGGTCCTGCGCGCCTTCGAGGAGGGCGAGCGCGTCGACGTGGTCGGCAGCCTCCTCCAGTTCACCCTGGTGTTCAACCCCGGGGCAGCCTTCTCCATGGGCACCGACTTCACGTGGGTGTTCAGTTGCATCGCCATCGCCGTCGTGCTGGGCATCGCCTACATCGGGTGGCGGGTGCGCAGCGTGTGGTGGGGGGTGACGCTCGGCCTCATGATGGGCGGCGCCGCCGGGAACCTGATCGACCGCCTGTTCCGCCCCCCGGGGCCCTTCCACGGCGAGGTCGTCGACTTCATCAGCGTCCCGTACTACCCGGTGTTCAACATCGCCGACTCCTGCGTGGTGGTCGGTGCCTGCCTGGTGGTCCTGCTCACCTTCAGGGGTCTGAACCTGGACGGCACCAGGGGCGAGAAGCCCTCCGAGGAGGACCAGGCGTGAGCGACACCCGCAGCCTGCCCGTGCCCGACGGCCTGGAGGGCGACCGGCTCGACGCCGCCATCGCCCGCCTGTTCGGGCTCTCGCGCACCCGTGCCGCCGAGCTCATCGTCGGCGGCGACGTCCTGGTGGACGGCGCCTCGGCGGGCAAGTCCGACCGCGTCCAGGCCGGCACCTGGCTGGAGGTGACGCTCCCGCCGCCGCCCACCGCCCCCGTCCCGCGCCCCGAACCCGTTCCGGGCCTGCGCGTGGTCCACGAGGACGCCGACATCGTCGTCGTGGACAAGCCGGTCGGGGTGGTCGCCCACCCCACCGTCGGCTGGACCGGCCCCAGCGTCCTGGAGGGGCTGCTCTCCTCCGGCGTGCAGCTCACCACCAGCGGCGCGGCCGAGCGCCAGGGGATCGTGCACCGGCTGGACGCCAACACCACCGGCCTCATGGTCCTGGCCAAGAGCGAGATCGCCTACAGCGTGCTCAAGCGGGCGTTCAAGGAGCGCACCGTCGACAAGCGCTACCACACGCTGGTGCAGGGGCACCCGGACCCGCTGCGGGGCACCGTCGACGCCCCCATCGACCGCCACCCCGCCGGGGACGGCCGCTGGGCCGTGGTGGCTGGCGGACGCCCCTCGGTCACCCACTACGACACCCAGGAGGCGTTCCGGGCGGCCAGCCTGCTGGAGATCAAGCTGGAGACCGGGCGCACCCACCAGATCCGCGTGCACATGGCCGCGCTGCGCCACCCGTGCGTGGGCGACACGCTCTACGGCGCCGACCCCACGCTCGCCGAGCGCCTGGGGGTGCGCCGCCAGTGGCTGCACGCGGTCCGGCTCGGGTTCGAGCACCCCACCGAGCGCCGCCCGGTGGAGTTCTCCAGCACCTACCCCGACGACCTCGCCGCTGCGGTGGACAAGCTCCGGGAGGAGTGAGGCGGGCGGTGCTCAGCCGCCCCCCAACAGCTCCGTGAGCGTGGCTCCCGGGCTGATCACCTCCGGGTCGGTGCGCACGTCCACCAGCGTGGGACGGTCCGCCGCCACCGCCGCGGCCAGCGCCCGCACCAGCTCCGGTCGCGTGCGGACGGTCGCCCCCAGTGCTCCCAGGGACCGGGCGTACCCGGCCAGGTCCAGCGGCCCGCTGATCCGGGTCCCCGCGATCCGGCCCAGTTCCCGGGCCTGGTGCATGGCGATCGTGCCGTACAGCCCGTTCTGGAACACCACCACCGTGACCGCCGCGCCCTCGCGCACCGCCGTCTCCAACTCCTGGCCCGTCATGAGCGCCCCGCCGTCACCGGCCACCGCCACCACGGTCCGCCCGGGGGCGGCGATCTTGGCGGCCACCGCCGCCGGCACCGCGTAGCCCATCGCCCCGCTCGTGGGGGCGAGCTGGGTCCGGGGGTGGCGGAACCACCAGCCACGGTGCAGGAACGCCGCGAAGTTACCCGCGTCGTTGGTGACCAGCGCGTCCTCGGGCAGCGCCTCGCGCATCGCCGAGACCACCGACCACGGGTGCATCCCCGGCCCGGTGTGCTCCTCGGCCTCCGGCGGGGGCACGGTGCTCTCCACCCACCTGCGGCGGGCCGCGCCCCAGTCCCGCTCCGGAGCCCGCCCACCGGCCCCGGCGAGCTCGGCCAGCGCCGTGGCCGCGTCGGCGACCGCCGCCAGCCACAGGCCGCGCCCCGCACCGAGCCGGTCGGCGTCGATGTCGATCTGGGCCACCTCGGCCCCCTCCGGCGGCAGCCGGTACCCCTGGGTGGTGGTCTCACCCAGCCGGCAGCCCACGACCAGGACCGCGTCCGCGCCGCCCAGCGCCTCCAGCACCGGCCCCGGCGCGCCCAGCCCCAGGTGCCCCAGGTAGAGCGGGTGGTCGTTGGGGAACACGTCCTGGCGCCGCCAGGAGGCGTACACCCCGGCCCGGAACCGCTCAGCCACCCGCACGAGCTCGCCGCGGGCACCGCGCGCGCCGCCACCGGCCACGATCACGGGCCGCTCGGCGCCCGACAGCCAGGCGGCCAGCCGGTCGCGCATCGCTCCGCCCAGGGGCGGCCGGGGCACCTCCGGCGGGGCGGGCACGGCACGCCGCCGCACACGCTGCCCGAACAGGTCGCCGGGGACGGCGATCGCCACCGGACCCGGGCGGCCCGTGGTGGCCACCCGGACCGCCTCCGCGGTCACCTCCGCCAACCGGTCGGCCCGGTGCACCGTGGTGGCCCACTTGGTGATCGGCGTGTAGAACGCCGTGAGGTCCACCTCCTGGAACGCCTCCCGGCCCAGCCGGTCGCTTTCGGCCTGCCCCAGGAAGACGACCATCGGCGTGGAGTCCTGCCGGGCCGTGTGCACGCCCACCGCCAGGTTGGCCGCGCCCGGGCCCCGGGTAGCGGCGGCCACCGCCGGGACCCCGGTCAGCTTGGCCTCGGCCTCGGCCATGAAGGCGGCGCCGTTCTCGTGCCGGGTGGAGACCAGCGACAGCGCCGGGTGCCGGTCCACGGCGTCGGCGAGTTCGAGGAAGCTCTCCCCGGGCACGGTGTAGCACCGTCTGATCCCCGCCGCGGCCAGGACCTCCGCCACGGCCTGGGCCGCGGTCTCGGCGGGCGGGCGCTGGACGGCCGTGGCCATGGACGGTGCCCCCTGTCCTCGTTCACTCGGTGCGGTCGACTCTGACAGGGGGCGAGGGGCCGGTCAAGGCCGCCGCCCCGGCCTGTGGACGAACGTCCGCGCCGGTCACAGGCCCAGGGCGCGCAGCCCCGCCGTGGCGGCCGCGGCCACGACGATCACCGCGAGGAAGGGCGCCCGCAGGACCAGGGCGAACACGGCCGCCCCGAGACCGCCCATCCGGGCCGTGTCCCAGTCCAGCGCCTGTCTCTCGCCTTGGAGGGCCTGCACCGCGATCAGCGCCGCCAGGAGCGCCACGGGCACGGCCGTGGCGAACCGCTGGAGCGCCGGATCGTCGAGCAGGCGGCGCGGTGCGGCCATCCCCGCGAACTTGAGCAGGTAGCAGCCCACGGCGGTGGCCACCAGGGCGATCCACAGGCTCACGCGCGCACCTCCTCGGCTGACTCGGACGGCCTGCCGGAGCGGGGCCGCACGAGGACCACCAGGGCGGCCGAGGCGGCCAGCAGCACCGGTACCCCGGGCGGCAGCAGCGGCGTGGCGGCCAGGGCCAGCCCGGCCCCCAGCAGCGCGATCAGCCGCACCCGGCCGCCACCCTCGCGCAGCCGCGGCCACAGCAGAGCGAGGAAGACCGCCGGGCCGACCGCGTCCAGCCCGAAGGCGTCGACGTCGCCCACCCGGTCGGTGGCCAGCGCCCCCACCAGGCTCGTCAGCACCCAGCTCACGCACAGCACCGCGAACGTGGCCGTGAACGCCCTGCGCGCCGAGGCCCGGTCCGTCCTGGGCAGGGTGACGGCGGCGGTCTCGTCGATCACGCCGTGGGCGGCCAGGGCGCGCCGCCCGCCCCGCCAGCCCAGGGTGTCGGCCAGCCGCAGCCCGTAGAGGGTGTTGCGGGCGCCCAGCAGCAGGGCCCCCGCGACCCCGGCGGCCAGGCTGCCGCCGCTCGCGACCACGCCGACCAGGGCGAACTGCGAGGCGCCGGTGAAGGCGAACGCGCTCAGGAACACGGTTTGGGCGGGTGAGAGCCCGGCGGTCACCGCTGCGGTGCCGAAGGCCAGGCCGGACAGGCCCACGCCGAGCCCGATGCCGACGCCGTCGCGCATCTCCGGCGAACGGAGGAAGGAGGAGGTTGTCACGTCATCCGACGCTAGGCGGCGGTGGCCGGACGGGTCTTGAACGTTCTTGCGCCCGGTGCGGGTCAGACCGCCAGCATGTCCCTGCGGTAGGCGCCGGGCGGCACCCCCAGCCTGCGCTTGAAGTGCCGAGTCAGGTGGGACTGGTCGGCGAAGCCCGTCTCGGCGGCCGCCTCCGACACCCGCCGTCCCGACCGCAGCAGCACCCGGGCGCGGTCCACCCGCACCTGGGTGAGGTAGGCGTGCGGCGGCAGGCCGTACGTGGCGCGGAACGCCCGGTTCAGGGCGAAGGGGCCCATCCCCACCCGGGCGGCCAGCTCCTCCAGGGTGGGCGGGTCGACCAGGCGGGCGGCGAGGATCTCCCGCGCGCGTTCGACCTCGCTCCGGGCGGTGTGGCGGCCGGGGACGGTGGCGCGTTCCCGGCCGTGGGAGCGCAGCAGCAGTGCCAGCCCCTCCCGGGCGTGGGAGGACGCGGCCAGGACCTGGCCGTGCTCGGCGGCCAGGTGCGCCCGGCCCAGGGCACGGGCCGCCTCGGGGGAGTCGATCCCCGATTCCGTGAAGGAGGGGGTGCCGCGCATCCCCAGCTCGCGGGCCACACCGGTGACCGTCTCGGGGGTGGGGTAGAAGACCCGGTAGCTCCACCCCTCGGGCGCCCCGGCGTGGCCGGTGTGCACCTCCTCGGGGCCGACCACGGCCAGCCCGCCCCGGCCCACCCGGGCACGGCCGTGCGCGTGCGTGAACTCCTCGATCCCGTCGGTGATGAGGCCGATGGTGTACGTGGGATGCGTGTGGCGGACGAACGCGGTGGTGACGAACCGTGCGGTGAGCAGGTCGGTCTCCGGCAGACCGGAGAAGCGCCAGTAGCGCGCGTGCTCCACGCGCGGGTCCTCGACCGGAGGGTGTACGGAGGCGGGGCTGGACATGGCCCCAGGTTAAGGCTGGTCGCGGACAGCCCTTAGCCTTCCGCTATGAGTTCGACCGACCTGTTGATCCGCCCCGCACGGGACGAGCGCGACCGCGCCGCCGTGTTCGCCATCCGCGGCGCCGTGTTCGTCGCCGAGCAGCGGGTGCCGATCGCCGAGGAGTGGGACGACCGCGACGCCGGTGCCGACCACCTGCTGGCCCTCGTCGGCGGGGTCCCCGCCGGGACGGCTCGGCTGCTGGACCGGGGCGAGGGCGCGGGACTGCTCGGGCGCATGGCGGTCCTGCCCGAGCGACGCGGCGGCGGGATCGGCGCCGCGCTGGTGCGGGCGGTGGAGGAGCGGGCGCGTGAGCACGGCCTCACCTCGGTGGAACTGCACGCGCAGACCCACGCGCTGGGCTTCTACGAGCGGCTGGGGTACACCGCCCACGGTGGGGAGTTCCTGGACGCGGGCATCCCGCACCGGCACATGGTGCGCGCTCTGGGCTGATCTGTCGGCCCCGGTGGGAGAGGTCACGCAGGGGCGGAAGAGGGCATTCGTCCTACTTCCGAGTAAGATTCGGTTCCGTAGATGAGCCCCCAGCCACCGTGCCCACGCCGATCCCGACGAGGAACACATGACGGTCAACACCCCGCAGGCCGCCCAGCCTCCCGCGCCCCGGGACTACTACGGCCTCCCCGTCGTCGAAGCGGACGCCCTTCCCGACGAACTGCGCTCGCTCGTCGCCCGCGCCCACGACCTCATCGAGGCCGTCGCCAACACCACGGCCGACCGGGAGACCCTCGCCGAGGCCACCGCCGCCGTCCAGAGCCTCACCGACACGCTCAACGCAGCCCGCCGCGAGCCCGCCACCATGGTCTTCCGAGGCCACCATGACGGTGTCAGCGAGTACGGCACCATCACCAACATCGTCTCCGGGGACACCAACCCCGCCGCCCCGCCCCTGGTGCTGGAGCGCACCGAGGAGGGCGTGCGCGGCGAGGTCACGCTCGACAACCTCTACCAGGGCCCTCCCGGATGCGTCCACGGTGGATGGATCGCCGCCCTGCTCGACCAGGCCATCGGCAGCGCCTCCGCCTTCGCGACCAGCGTCGGCATGACCGCCCGCCTGGAAGTCGACTACCGCAGGCCCACCCCGCTGTTCATGCCGTTGGAGATCACCGCCGGTGTGGAGCGCGTCGAGGGGCGCAAGGTCTACGTCAGGGGCGAGATCCGTGCCCACGGCAAGGTCACCGCCGAGGCCAGGGCGCTCATGATCCAGGTCACCCTCCCCAAGGACGACTCCTGACCCGTGTTCGCGGGGCACACGGTGGTGGGAGGGGTCACGATCCACCGCTCTGCGCCGAGGCGGTCGGGGAACAGGGGGTGATCCGTCCGCTTCCGGCCCGTTGGGAACCGCCGGGTGTGGGACGCCGTCCCACACCCGGCGGTTCGGAAACCCCCACCCCGGGCCGCGGAGGGAGACCCCGTGCCCCGGTCGAGGGAACAGACGCCCCGCGTCCCGTACATGTCGCTGCCGCCCTCGATGCGCAGGCGGCGCCTGGAGGAGCACCACCGAAGGCGGGTATCGGAGGAGACTCGGTGGGCGCTGCTCTCGGTGCTCCTCCTCGTCACGGGACTGTCGGCCGCGGTGTTCGCCGGGGCCTGGGCGCTGGAGAACCGCGCACTCGACACCCGGTTCGAGACCACCACCGCACAGGCCGTCTGGTTCGTCGGCGAGAACCAGTACTTCTGGTACGAACGGGACGGGGTGTGGCGCGTGGATCCGGCTCTCAGCGACACCTCCTATCCCCACGGGACCGCCGTCACCGTCGAGGTGGTGCCCGGATCCGACCCCCTGGTCGCGATCGACGGGGTCCGGCACCCGTCCGGGGAGGCCGCCGTTGTGGCGGTCTCCTGCCTCGTTCTCGGTACCGCCGTGTACCTCCTGCACTCGAAGGCGTCCACGGGCCGGTTCCGGCTCTTCCGGCGGCGTGGGCTGGTCCAGCTCGGGCGCGGCCTGCTCATGCCCATTCGAGGCGCCATGTTCTCCTTTTTCGGGATCGTCGTGATCCCCGTCCTGGTGCCCCTCGCCGCGCTGACGGATCCGGAACCCGTCGACGATCCCAGGCTCACTAGTGCGACCGTCGTGGACGTCTGGCACTGTGAGGCGCATCGGTGCGAGGGCTTGGACGGCGAGGTCTCCCACGCGGTGCGGGGTACCGAGTACGTGCGGGACGTCCACGACGTCGTCGCCGACGTGGGCGAGGAGGTCGAGGTCCTCTACGGTCACGACGACCCGGGCGACGTCGTGACCGTGAAGGACGCTGACACAGGCGACAGGTTCGCCCCGCTGATCATCACGGGGGTGATCCTGGCCGGGTTCGCCCTCTTCGGGCCGCTCGCGCAGCCCTTCCGGGCGCTGCGGTGCCGCAGGAGGGGCTGACTCTCTGCTCAGGGCTGGGCCGCGTCCACCCACACCAATCGGCACCCCGGACCGGGGAACCATAGATGGAACCACGTACCATTCCTGGTGGCCCGGATCACGCCCATGCGCCGGGCGAGGTCGGCGTGGGACCAGCCGCGTGCGGTCCGTACCCGGCAGACGACGGTGGACAGGGCCGCACACCATTCGGCGCGTGGCCGGACCAGTCCTCGGACAGGTTCCACTCGCTGTGCTCCATCACTTCTCCTTCCGAGGGCGATCGAACCAGTCGGAGTTCGTAGACACGCTCCCCCAGGGGTTTCACCTGGGGTTCGGTGAGCCTGCGGCCCATCAGAGCGAGCATTTCGGCGAGCCGTAGCACGACTACGTACTCATCTTCGCGGATCGCATCCAGTTTCGCCGCCACCTCTGGTTCGAGTTCGAGGGTGATCAGCCGGGTCTGTCCGGGGGCGGGTCCGAACGGCACGAGGTGTCGGTGCCGCCTGTTCGGGGTGGCCACGCCGGTCCTTACCTGAGTCGATGACATGGAGTCATGTCGTGTATACGCCATTTCCATGCTGTGTGGGTGGCGCTTTCACCGAATTCCCGGGCAGGTGCCCCGGCGTCTTGCGGGTCTGGGACCCGGTTGCCCACAGGGGGCGGCGAGAGTCGTGGCACAGGCGTAGGCTCAGGAGTCATCACCCGTCCACCGACCCTCCTGGGGGCACCCGAGCCATGGCTGACTCCTTCACCCATCTGCACGTCCACACCGAGTACTCGATGCTGGACGGCGCCGCGAAACTCAAGCCCCTGTACAAGGAGGCCGCGCGGTTGGGCATGCCGGCGGTCGCGATGACCGACCACGGCAACATGTTCGGGGCCTACGAGTTCTTCCAGCAGTCGAAGGGCACCGGGGTCAAGCCCATCATCGGTATCGAGGCCTACGTCGCCCCGGAGTCGCGCTTCCACAAGAAGCGGGTCTTCTGGGGGCGGGCCAGCGGCTCCGACGACGTCGCCGGTGAGGGTGGCAAGGACGTCTCCGGCGGTGGCCGGTTCCTGCACATGACGATGCTCGCGGAGAACGAGACCGGGCTGCGCAACCTCTTCCGGATGTCCTCCCTGGCTTCCATGGAGGGCTACTACATGAAGCCCCGCATGGACCTGGACCTCATGTCCGAGTACAGCGAGGGCGTCATCGTCTCCACCGGCTGCCCCTCCGGCGGCGTGCAGACCCGCCTGCGGCTGGGCCAGGAGAAGGAGGCGATCGACTACGCCGCCAGGCTCCAGGACATCTTCGGCCGGGAGAACGTCTTCCTGGAGCTGATGGACCACGGAGTGCCCATCGAGAAGGAGGTCCGCGACGGCCTGCTCAAGGTCGGCCGCGAGCTGAGCATCCCGCCGCTGGTCACCAACGATTCCCACTACGTCTACGAGAGCCAGTCCTCGGCGCACGACGCGCTCCTGGCCGTGGGCGTGGGCAAGAACCTGGACGACCCCACCCGCTTCCGGTTCAACGGATCGGGCTACTACCTCAAGACCCCCGACGAGATGCGCGGCCTGCTCAACTTCGACGAGTGGGCGCAGGGGTGCAAGAACACCCTGCTCATCGCCGAGCGCATCGCGCCGGACGCCTACGACAACGTCTTCGCTCACCGCGATCTCATGCCCGCCTTCCCCATCCCGGATGGGGAGACCGAGTCCTCGTGGCTGGCCAAGGAGGTGGAGAGGGGGCTCGCCGACCGCTACCCCGGCGGTGCCACCGAGGACGCGCGCCGCCGTGTCGAGTACGAGCTCGGCATCATCAACGAGATGGGTTTCCCCGCCTACTTCCTCGTCGTGGCCGACATCTGCCAGCACGCCCGCAAGTCCGGGATCGCGCTGGGGCCGGGCCGCGGTTCGGCGGCGGGGTCGATGGTCGCCTACGTCCTGGGCATCACCGACCTGGACCCCCTGGAGCACGGTCTGCTGTTCGAGCGCTTCCTCAACCCCGAACGCGTCTCCATGCCCGACATCGACCTGGACTTCGACGAGCGTCGGCGCGCCGAGATGATCGACTACGTCACCGACCTGTACGGCGAGGAGCGCGTCGCGCAGATCCTCACCTTCGGCACCATCAAGGCCAAGGCCGCGGTCAAGGACTCCACCCGGATCCTCGGTATGCCCTACTCCACCGGGGACCAGATCACCAAGGCGTTCCCCGCGCCGGTCGGCGGCAACGAGATTCCTTTGGACGCGGTGTTCAACACCGAGCACGAGCGCTACGCCGAGGCGAGCGAGCTGCGGGGCCTGATCGACAACGACCCGCAGGTCGCCAAGGTCATGGAGACCGCTCGGGGTATCGAGGGTCTGACCCGGGGCACCGGCGTGCACGCGGCGGGCGTCATCCTCTCCCGTGATCCCCTGCTGGACGTCATCCCGGTGCACAAGCGCGACACCGACGGTGCCATCATCACGGGCTTCCCCTATCCGCAGTGCGAGGACATGGGCCTGCTCAAGATGGACTTCCTGGGGCTGCGCAACCTCACCATCATCGACGACGCGGTGAACAGCATCAGGGAGTCCGAAGGGGTCGACCTGAACATGTCGGACGTCCCCCTGGACGACAAGAAGGCCTACGACCTTCTGTCCCGCGGGGACACGCTCGGCGTGTTCCAGTTGGACGGTGGTGCCATGCGCAACCTGCTGCGGCGGATGGAGCCGAAGACCTTCGCCGACATCACGGCGGTCATCTCCCTCTACCGGCCCGGACCCATGGCGGCCAACGCCCACAACGACTACGCCGACCGCTCGAACGGGCGCCAGGAGATCACCCCGATCCATCCCGATCTCAAGGACGCCCTGGACCCCATCCTGGGGGAGACGTACCACCTGATCGTCTACCAGGAGCAGATCATGGCCATCGCCCAGCAGTTGGCCGGGTACAGCCTGGGCGGCGCCGACCTGATGCGCCGGGCGATGGGCAAGAAGAAGAAGGAGGCCCTGGAGAAGGAAGAGGCCAAGTTCTTCCCCGGCGCCGCCGAGCGCGGGTTCTCCAAGGAGGCCACCCAGGCGCTGTGGGACGTCATGCTCCCCTTCGCCGGGTACGCCTTCAACAAGTCGCACGCCGCCGGATACGCCCTCGTCGCGTACTGGACCGCCTACCTCAAGGCCAACTACCCGGCCGCGTACATGGCCGCGCTTCTCACCTCGGTCAGCGACGACAAGGACAAGATGGCGGTCTACCTGGCCGAGTGCCGGGCGCAGGGCATCAAGGTGCTCCCGCCGGACGTCAACGACTCCGGTCTGCGCTTCACCCCGGTGGGCAAGGACATCCGCTTCGGCATGGGCGCGGTCCGCAACGTCGGCGCCAACGTCGTCAACTCCGTCATCAAGACCCGGGGCGAGAAGGGCCGCTACACCTCCTTCACCGACTTCCTGTCCAAGATCGAGCTGGCCGCCTGCAACAAGCGGGTGATCGAGTCGCTGGTCAAGGCGGGGGCCTTCGACTCCCTGGGCCAGCCGCGCCGGGAGCTGTACCGCCACCACGAGACCGCGGTCGACGGGATGATCAGCTCCAAGAAGCAGGAGGCACACGGCCAGTTCGACCTGTTCGGCGGCGGTGACGACAACGGCGACTCCACCCCGATCGGGCTGAACATCCAGTGGGGCGACGAGGAGTGGGACCGCAAGACCAAGCTGGCGTTCGAGCGGGAGATGCTGGGGCTGTACGTGTCCAGCCATCCGCTGGCCGGGGCCGAGCGGATCCTGGCGCGTTCGCGGGACACCTCCATCGCGCAGGTGGTCGCCGGTGAGCTGGCCCGGGAGCGCGGCGAGGTGCGTGTCTCCGGGCTGATCTCCAAGGTGGACAAGCGGGTCAACAAGGCCGGTAACCAGTGGGCGATCGCCACGGTGGAGGACCTGGACGCGAGCATGGAGGTGCTGTTCTTCCCCAAGACGTACCCGCTGTACGTGGAGGCGCTGCTGGAGGACACGGCGGTCACCGTCAAGGGGCGGCTGAACGAGCGCGACGGCACGTGGTCGATGTTCGCCTCGGACATGTCGATCCTGGACATCTCCCACGTGACCGACGGCGAGCCCCCGGTGCTGCTGACCGTGGACGAGAAGCGGCTCACGTCCGATCTGGTGGGGGACCTGCGGCAGGTCCTGGACAGCCACAAGGGGGAGACACCGGTACGGATCCGCGTGGACAACCCCGTGCGGTCCAGGGTCTACGCAGTGGACCGGTACTCGGTGCGGATGTCGCCGGAGTTCAACGCGGAGATGAAGAGCCTGCTGGGCGCCTACGCGGTCGACTACTGACGGCCGCTCCGGCCTGGCGAGGGCCCCGAACACCACACCTCGTGGCGTTCGGGGCCTTCTCTGTGTCCTGGATCTCTTGCATCGATAGATTTAACGATATATCTTTGAGCTATCTAAAGTAAGAACGACTGTCGTGGATAAGAAGCGACAGCCTGTTCGCACCATGACCACACAAGGAGAGACACCATGAGCTCCATGGCACTGCCGGGCCCCTGGGCCTGGGACGGACGCGGCGGCCGAGGACGAGGGTTCCGCCGCCCCCGCACCGAAGACACCCCGCGCGGCGGCCGGGGCCGTCCCAGGCGCGGCGACCGTATGCGGGTGGAGGAGGGGCCGCGCGGGCGTCGGCGCGGCGGCCCCGGCTCCCGGCCCCCCGTACCACCGGGAGCGCCCTGGGGGGAGGGCGGATTCGGCGGCCCCTTCGCCGGGTTCGGCCCGCCCGGCGGCCGCCGAGGAGGGCACCGGGGCGGCCCCCGGGCCCGCCGGGGCGACGTGCGCACCGGCATCCTCATGCTCCTCGCCGAGGAACCCCGCAGCGGCTACGAGATCATCCGCGAGGGCCGTGAGCGCAGCGGTGGCCTGTGGCGGCCCAGCCCCGGATCGGTCTATCCGATGCTCCAGCAGTTGGAGGACGAGGGGCTGGTCGCCCAGGCCGAGGGGCAGGGGCGCCGACGCCCCTACCGGCTCACCGAGGAGGGCGTCGCCCACCTGGACGAGCGCGGCGCCGACCTCACCCCGCCCTGGGAGGCGGGTGAGGACGCCTACGCCGGCACCCGTTCTCGCTACGAGGAGCTCGGTGCTCTCGCCCACCAGCTCAGCGCCGCCGCCGCCCAGGTCGCCCACGCCGGCAGCGACACGCAGGTGGAGCGGGCCAAGCGGCTTCTCAACGAGACCAGGAAGGGGCTGTACCGGGTCCTCGCCGAGGACGACGAGGGTGCCGAAGACAGCAGGTCCGACGACTCCTAGCCCATCAGACCGGGTTCTTGAGCCGACCCTTGTACCAGCGCGGAGGCCAGCGGGTTCCGGGCGGCCGGTCGGGGCTCGCGGCGGCAGCACCGTCCGGGCGGGTATCCTCCGTTGCGGTCCGCGACACGACGCCGGGCCGACGAAGGAGGAGCATGGCCGAGCACCCCCGAACGGACGCGGCGCGTCGCGCGTTGGCCGTGGGCGTCTGTGTCCTCGCGGCCCTGGCCCTGCTCGGCGTGCTCCTCGGACCGCTCTGGTGGCTGGCCGCCCCCGAACGGGCGGTGGGTACCGCCCTCGGCGAGGGCCGGGTCTTCACCGGTGTCACCGAGGACGTCTTCTCCGCCGAGGCCTACTACGCCCTGATGACCGGGGCCGCCGGCCTGTTGACGGGCCACACCGCCTACATGGCGCAGTTCTCCCTCGCGCGCGGACGCGCCCAGGACCTGCGCCTGGTGGTCCTGCTCGCGGGCTTCGCGGGTTCGGTCGCCGCTGCCCTGCTCACCTGGCGGGTCGGGGTGGCGCTCGACGCGCCCCTGCACGAGGCGCTGGCCGCCGCACAGGCCGGGGACGCGGTCACGGTCGGGCTCCGGTTGGAGGCGACCGCCTTCCTCGTCGCCTGGCCGTTCCTGTTCGTCCTCCAGTACGCGATGCTGGAGCTGATCAGCCTCATGCGCCGGGACCTGCCCGGGGTGACCGAGCGGATCCCGGCGCAGATCCCGTCCGCGGTGTCCCTGCACGCCGCGGACGGGGGCACCGTGCCCGGGACCGCCCCGGGCGGTGGAACCTAGACCGACTCCTCGTACATCTCCTCGATCAGGTCCTCGTACTTCTTCTCGACAGCCCGCCGCCGCATCTTCAGGCTGGGCGTGATCTCGCCCTCCTCCACGGACAGGCCGCGCGGCAGGATCCGGAACTTCTTCACGGTCTCGTGGCGGGGCAGGTCGGCGTTGAGCCTGTCGATGGCCTCCTGCACCATCGCCTTGACCTTCGCCTCCTTGGTCAGCGCCGTGTAGTCGAGGGAGTCCAGGCCGTGGGTCCGCGCCCATCCGGTGATGGTCTCCGGGTCCAGGGCCACCAGTGCCACACAGTAGGGACGACGGTCGCCGTGCACCACCAGGTTGCTGGCGTAGGGACACAGGGACACGAAGCGCGACTCGATGCCCTGCGGTGCCACGTACTTGCCGCCGGAGGTCTTGATCAGCTCCTTCTTGCGGTCGGTGATGCGCAGGTTCCCGTTCTCCAGGACACCGATGTCCCCGGTGGCGAACCAGCCGTCCTCGCCGAGCACGTCCTCGGTGGCGCCGGAGAG
This sequence comes from Nocardiopsis sp. LOL_012, assembly GCF_048060475.1. Lineage (NCBI taxonomy): Bacteria > Bacillati > Actinomycetota > Actinomycetes > Streptosporangiales > Nocardiopsidaceae > Nocardiopsis > Nocardiopsis sp. LOL_012. Next base: position 103,781 of record NZ_JBHMIV010000019.1, read on the forward strand.
GTTATGGTAGCCGCGCATCACGTTGCCGCCGCGGAGCAGGATCTCGCCGTCCTCGGCGATCCTCACCTCGACCCCGGGCATCGGCTTGCCGACCGTGCCGAACCGTACCTCGCCGGGGCGGTTGACGAACGTGCCGGCGCTGGTCTCGGTGAGGCCGTACCCCTCCAGGATGGTGAGCCCGGCGCCGTAGAAGAAGCGCCCGAGCTCCGGGGTCAGCGGCGCGCTCCCGGAGACCATGAACTTCAGCCGACCGCCGAACAGCTCCCGGAGCTTGCTGAACACCAGCCGGTCGGCGACCGCCTGCTGGAGTGCCAGCAGGCCGCTGGGCTCGCGTCCCTCCTCCTTGACACGGGCCACGCGGTCGGCCACGCCCGCCGCCCACCGGAAGATCCGGTACTTGGCCGCACCGCCCTGCTTGGCCTGCGTGACGACACCGTTGTAGACCTTCTCGAAGATGCGCGGGACGGCGGACATGAACGTGGGCCGGATGATGGCGAGGTTGCCGACGATCCGGTCGACCCTCCCGTCCACGGCGGTCTCGTAGCCGACCCGGATCTGGCCGACCAGCATGTACTTGCCGAAGACGTGGGAGAGCGGCAGCCACAGGTACTGCACGTCGTCGACGTCCATCATCTCGTAGCCGCTCTCCTGCACCTCCTCGCTCAGACGCCCCACAGACTCGGCCTCGAACAGCCAGTTGGCGTGGTCCAGGCGCACGCCCTTGGGCTTGCCGGTACTGCCGGAGGTGTAGATGAGCGTGGCGAGGTGGTCGGGCTCGATCGAGGAGACCAGCTCCTCGAACAGTTCGGGCCGCTCCCCGGCGATCCCGGCGCCCCGGGCCTCCAGCTCGGCGAGGGTCATGACCCAGTCGCCGTCCCCCTCGCCGTCGAAGACCACGACCTTGGACACACCCGGGATCTTCGAGCGCTGCTCGGTGAGTTTGGCGACCTGTGTGTCGTTCTCGGCGAAGACGACCATGCTGCCCGAGTCGTCGGTGATGAAGGCCGCGTCGGCGGCGGTCGACTGAGGGTAGATGGTGGTGGACGCGCCACCGGCGCACAGGACGCCCAGGTCCGCCAGGATCCACTCGACACGTGTGCTGGACGCGATGGCGCACCGGGCCTGAGGGGTCACCCCCAGGTCGTGCAGGCCGAGCGCGATGTCGCGGACCCGGTCGCGCGTCTGTGCCCAGGTCAGGGTCGCCCATTCCTCCGGGGCGCCGTCGGCCCCCGGCACCGGATACCGGAAGGCCGCCCTGTCGCCGGACTCGTGGACGCGGGAGAGGAACATGGCGGGGACGGAGGAAACGGAGGCCGGAGTGTTGGACATGTCACAAAGTTAGCGTCACGTGAACACCCCGGCAATGGTAAAAACGGGAATAATTCGGACCCGTTGTCCATGTCCGAAACCGGTCAGCGCGCCCCGATGGGCGCGGTCACCGCATCGGTGAGCCGGACCAGGTCCCCGGGGCCGATCCGCATCTGCACACCGCGACGACCCGCCGAGACGTAGACCTCGTCCCACTCCGCGGCGGAGGTGTCGACCACCGTTCGCAGCCTCTTGCGCTGCCCCAGGGGGCTGATACCGCCTCGCACGTACCCCGTGACCTTCTCCGCCCGCGCCGGATCGGCCATCACGGCCCTCTTACCGCCGACCGCGGCGGCCAGCGCCTTCAGGTCGAGGGAGGTACTCACCGGGACCACTCCCACGGTGAGCGTGCCGTCCACCTCGGCCACCAGCGTCTTGAAGACCTGTCCATGCGGCACCCCGAGCGCGTCGGCGGCGTCGGTCCCGTAGGAGTGGCCGTCGGATCCGCCGGCCTCGTAGGGGTGCAGGGTGTAGGCGGCCTTGGCCCGGCCCGCGGCGACGGTCGCGGGTGTGCCCTTTCCACTCATGGGTCAACGCTCCTTCAACAGCGCATCAGGGGGAGGGGTACCGCTGGTCAACACGGTTCCCCCGACCGACCACCCTACGGTCAGTTGAAGGAGACCCCGTTGTTGAGGAAGGGGCCTGCGGGCAGGTTCGGGAGTTCGGGGGCGTCGACGATCCGGTTCTCCCGGCGCAGGAACCCGGCGGTCAGCGCCAGGCGTGCCGCCGCGTCCTCCGCCTCCAGCAGCCGCTGCTTCTCCGTCTGGTCCAGCACCACCAGCGACGCCACGTCGTAGGACAGCGCGATCGGGTCCTTGGGCAGCTCCGCCGACGTACCGACGGACATACCGATCGACGAGAGCCGCTGGCAGTAGACCTCGTACAGGTCCCGGACCCGCTCCGCCTGCTCCTCGGCCCCCGGGCCCATCGGCTCGGGTAGGAACGACACCGACGCGGTCGCGTAGTCCTCCGACGAGGACGCGTCGACCTCGGACAGGTCGGTCACGGTGAACCGCGCACCGCCCTCCACGACCAGGTCGTAGCGGCCGTCCCCGTAGGTGCGCACATCACGCACCAGCGCCGTACAGCCCGTCCCGCTCACCCGGGGCAGCAGGACACCGTCCTTTGCGGTACTCGGAGCACCGGTGTCCGCGCCGGCCGCGCCCTGGCCCGACTCGCTGGCCACCTCGTGTCCGAGTTCGATCCACACCACACCGAACCGGCGCAGTCCCCCGCGACGCTCCCCGCCGTCCGGGGCGGGCTCCAGGAGTTCGGAGACCAAGCGGCGGTACCGCCGCTCGAAGACGTGCAGGGGAACGCTCATGCCGGGGAACAGCACGGTGTTGAGCGGGAAGAGCGGTAGTGCGGCGGGCATGGTCCCAGTATGCCCGCCCGTCACCCACCACCGCCCTCAACGGTCGGCCGTGGGCCGCAGCTCTGCCGGGCCCGTCACCCACCACCGCCCTCAACGGTCGGCCGTGGGCCGCAGCTCTGCCGGGCCCGTC
>NZ_JBHMIV010000020.1:0-95664 GCF_048060475.1 Nocardiopsis sp. LOL_012
AGGAGAGGGCGTTTCCTTCCCGGCTTGAAGGACCGGGTCTCCACGCCCAACAAACTGATGAGCACCACCACGCCCGCGCCCGGCGCCGACACACTCCGTTCCCGGCTCCGCGACCTCATGCCCGCGGACCGGCACCGGATCCGCCGCCGTATCGACGGCCTGGCCAAGATCCGCGACGAGCGCCGCCGCGCCTCGGTCACCGAGCAGATCGGCAGGGACCTCGACGAGGCCGCCCTGCGCGTGGACCTGCGCCGCGAGGCGGTCCCCGAGCTCACCTACCCCGAGGCGCTGCCCGTCAGCGCCCGCCGCGAGGACATCGCCGAGGCCGTCCGCGACAACCAGGTCGTCATCGTCGCCGGTGAGACCGGCTCCGGCAAGACCACCCAGTTGCCCAAGATCTGCCTCGAACTGGGCCGCGGCGTCATGGGCACCATCGGCCACACCCAGCCCCGCCGCCTGGCCGCGCGCACCGTCGCCGAGCGCATCGCCGACGAGGTCGGCACCCCGCTGGGCGAGACCATCGGCTACAAGGTGCGCTTCACCGACACCTCCGGGGACAGCACCCTCGTCAAGCTGATGACCGACGGCATCCTGCTCGCCGAGATCCAGCGCGACCGCATGCTGCGCGCCTACGACACCCTCATCATCGACGAGGCGCACGAGCGCAGCCTCAACATCGACTTCCTGCTGGGCTACCTCAAACAGCTCCTGCCCAAGCGCCCCGACCTCAAGGTGATCATCACCTCGGCCACCATCGACCCCGAGCGCTTCTCCCGCCACTTCGACGACGCCCCCATCGTCGAGGTGTCCGGCCGCACCTACCCCGTCGAGGTCCGCTACCGGCCGCTGTCGGAGGAGATCCTCGACCCCGAGGAGAAGAACCCCGGTGGCCGCACCGACCGCGACCAGACCCAGGCCATCCTCGACGCCGTCGACGAACTCGCCGGGGAGGCGCCCGGCGACGTCCTGGTCTTCCTCAGCGGCGAACGCGAGATCCGCGACACCGCCGAGGCCCTGGAGAAGCAGAAGCTCCCGGGCACCGAGGTCCTGCCGCTCTACGCCCGGCTGTCCACCGCCGAGCAGAGACGCGTGTGGGCCCCCCACCGGGGCCGCCGCATCGTGCTGGCCACCAACGTCGCCGAGACCTCCCTGACGGTGCCCGGCATCAAGTACGTCATCGACCCCGGCACGGCGCGCATCTCCCGCTACAGCCACCGCACCAAGGTGCAGCGCCTGCCCATCGAAGCCGTCTCCCAGGCCTCGGCCAACCAGCGCAAGGGCCGCTGCGGCCGCGTCTCCGAGGGCATCTGCATCCGGCTGTACTCGGAGGAGGACTTCCTGTCCCGCCCCGAGTTCACCGACCCGGAGATCCTGCGCACCAACCTCGCCTCGGTCATCCTCCAGATGGCCTCCCTGGGCCTGGGCGACATCGCCGCCTTCCCCTTCGTGGACGGCCCCGACCACCGCCAGATCAAGGACGGCGTCACCCTCCTCACCGAACTCGGCGCCCTGCACCCCGACCCCTCCGGCGGCACGCGCCGCCTCACCCAGCTCGGCCGCCGCCTCGCCCAACTGCCCATCGACCCGCGCCTGGGCCGCATGGTGCTGGAGGCCGAGCAGCGCGACTGCCTCGGGGAGGTCCTGGTGATCACCGCCGCGCTGTCCATCCAGGACCCGCGCGAGCGCCCCGCCGACAAGCAGGAGCAGGCCCGCGCCGCGCACGCCAGGTTCAACGACAAGGAGTCGGACTTCCTGGCCTTCCTCAACCTGTGGAACCACCTCAGGGACCGCCAGCGCGAACTGTCGGGCAACCAGTTCCGCAGGCTGTGCCGGGACGAGTTCCTCAACTACCTGCGCGTACGCGAGTGGCAGGACATCCACGGCCAGCTCAAGCAGGTGCTGCGCCAGATGGACGTGGAGGTGCCCCGCCCCCGCGAGGAGGCCGCCGACCCCCGGGGCGTGCACATGTCCCTGCTGTCGGGACTGCTCTCCCACGTGGGGCTCAAGGACCCGGAGAAGCACGAGTACCTGGGCGGTCGCGGCGCCCGGTTCGCGATCTTCCCCGGCTCGGCGCTGTTCAAGAAGCAGCCCCGCTACGTGATGGCCGCCGAGCTGGTGGAGACCTCCAAGCTCTGGGGCCGCATGGTCGCCCGTATCGAACCCGAATGGGCCGAACAGCTCGCCGGGGACATCGTCAAGCGCAACTACAGCGAACCGCACTGGGAGCGCAAGCGCGGCGCCGTCATGGCCTTCGAGCGCGTCACCCTCTACGGCGTGCCGCTCGTGGCCGGACGCAAGGTGCAGTACGGGCGCATCGACCCCGAACTCTCCCGTGAACTGTTCATCCGCCGCGCCCTGGTGGAGGGCGACTGGGACACCCGCCACCACTTCTTCCACGACAACCGCAAGCTGCTGGACGAGGTGGGCGACCTCGAACACCGCGCCCGCCGCCGCGACATCGTCGTCGACGACGAGACCCTGTTCGGCTTCTACGACCGCCGTATCCCGGACACGGTGGTCTCGGCCGCCCACTTCGACTCCTGGTGGAAGAAGGAGCGCCGCGACAACCCCACCCTGCTCGACTTCACCCGCGACGAGCTGATCAACGACGGCGTGGACGCCGTCAGCGAGGACGACTACCCCGACGTGTGGCGCCAGGGTGAGTTCGCCTTCCCGCTCACCTACCAGTTCGAGCCGGGCAGCGACTCCGACGGCGTCACCGCCCACGTCCCCGTCAAGCTGCTCAACCAGGTGGAGAACACCGGGTTCGACTGGCAGATCCCGGGGCTGCGCGACGAGCTCATCACCGCCCTGATCCGCTCCCTGCCTAAGCCGCTGCGGCGCAACTTCGTGCCCGTGCCCGACCACGCCGCCCAGGCGCGCGCCGGGCTGGAACCCTACTCCGGGCCGCTGGCCGAGGCGCTGGCCGCCGAACTCACCCGCATGGCGGGGGAGCGGGTGCCCGCCAGCGCGTTCCAGCTCGACCGGGTCCCCGACCATCTGCGGATCACCTTCCGCGCCGTGGACGGCAGGAACCGGTCCGTGGCCGAGTCCAAGGATCTGGAGCAGCTGCGCGCCAAGCTCAAACCCCGCCTGCGCGAGGCCATCGCCACCGAGGCCAAGGGGGTGGAGAGGAAGGGCCTGACCTCGTGGGACTTCGGGCCGCTGGAGCGGACCCTGGAGCGCAAGGCGCTCGGCCCCGCCGTCAAGGGCTACCCCGCCCTGGTGGACGAGGGCGACAGCGTCGCCATCCGCATCTTCGACACCCGCCCCGAGCAGCGCGCCGCCATGCACGCGGGAACCCGTCGGCTCCTGCTGCTCACCGTGCCCTCGGTGGCGCACGTGGTCAGCAAGGGGCTCAACAACCCCGACAAGCTCGCCCTGGCCGACAACCCGCACGGGTCGGTCAAGAAGATGCTCGCCGACGCCGAGGCCGCCGCCGTCGACCACCTGCTGGTCCGCGAGGGCGGGCCGGTGTGGAACGCCGAGGACTTCGCGGGGCTCGCCGACCGGGTCCGTGCCGACCTGGGGGACACCCTCGCCGAGGTGCTCGACAAGACGGCGCGGGTGCTGGTGCTGTGGCGCAAGGTGGCCAAGAAGGTCAAGGGCACCACGTCCCTGGCGGTGCTGCCCTCGCTCAACGACGTGCAGGGCCAGCTCGGCGACCTGGTGGGGGAGGGCTTCGCCACCCGTACCGGCCTGGCGCGCCTGGACGACGTGCACCGGTACCTGCGTGGCGTGGAGTACCGGTTGAACAAGCTGGCGGACAACCCGCGCCGCGACCAGGTGAACATGGCCAAGGTCGAGCAGATGCGCCAGGCGGTGCGCAAGGTCGTGGGCGCGCTGCCCGCCGGCCGGGCCGCCGACCCGGACGCGGCGGAGCTGCGGTGGATGCTGGAGGAGTACCGGATCAGCCTGTTCGCCCAGGAGCTGCGGACCGCCTACCCGGTCTCCGACAAGCGCATCATGAAGGCGATCGAGGCCGTGAAGGCGGCCAAGCCCGAGTAGCGCGGGGCCGCCGGGGCGGCCTTGGTGGCCCCGTCACCCGGTTCGCACCGTGCGGCGGTGCCTGAGTACCGCCGGGGCGAGTTCCCCGATCGGCTGGGCGGGCTCGTCCTCCTGTGCCATCAGGGCATCGAAGAACGCGGCGGGAAGCGTGGCGGTGTGTGCTTCCCCTGTGGTGCGGGGGCCGCTGAGCGGTTCGGTCCGTCATCGGCCATAGACGTCTCCTCGGGCGCCGACCTTGACGACGACCACAGTGATCCTGCTGTCGTCGACGGTATAGACCACCCGGTAGTCACCGACACGAATGCGGTAGCCGTCCTTGGCCTTGAGCTTCTTGCAGCCGTCCGGGCGTGGATCGCCGGCCAGGCCCTCGATGGCTTTGATGATGCGCTGACGCACCGGTCCGTCGAGTCTGCGTATCTCCTTCCGGGCCGAGGACTTGATGTCGACGGTGTAGTGGATCAGACGTAGTCCTCGGCCCGGAAGGGGATGGTCTCCTCATCGGCGCGGGCATCGATCGCCGCGCTGTCAGCGGCGTCCTCCAGCTCCTCCAGATACGCGGCGGACACCAAGACCAGGCCGCGATCGGTCAGTGCATCGGCCAGCTCCGCCGCCATTCGGCTAGGGCCGACTGGTTCAGCCGTCATCATTCGCCTCCCTGTGATCAAACCCGCCGGAACACGGCTGCTTGTCCACGGTGTCGCTGCCCTGTGGTCGCACGGTCCATGCGCTCGGGGCTCCTATCAGACTAACCTCGCTCAGCCATGGGATGGGGATTCCGTGGCAGGCCCCTGTGCGTCGTGTGCGGGATTCGGGCCGGTAACATGCGCCCGGTGGTGTAGACCACTGTCGGTACACGCGCGACGGAAACGAGGACCCAGTGAGCGACTCGGCGGACAGACGGCGGCTCCTGCTGGTGGGCACCTACACCCCCGACTCCGAGCCCCCGGGCGGGGGCGCGGGCATCCACCGGGTGCGGTTCGACCCCGCCACGGGGGAACTGGCCGACGCCGGGGTCGCGGCGCGCACCCCGGGGCCGTCCTTCCTGGCCTTCCACGAGCACCCGCCCACGGTGTACGCCGTGGGCGAGCGAGCCGAGGGCAGCGTGGCCGCCTTCCAGGTCCACGGGGACGCCTCGCTGACCGAACTGGGCTCCGCCCCCAGCAGGGGCGGATCGCCGTGCCACGTCCTGGTGTCCGGGTTCACGCTCGCGGTGAGCAACTACGCCGACGGGGTGGTGGGCCTGTACGAACTGGCGCCGGACGGCACGATCGGCTCCCCGGCGGCGGAGCCGGTCACGCACTCCGGGAGCGGGCCGGTCACCGACCGCCAGGAGGGGCCGCACGCCCACAGCACCGCGGCCCTGGACGAGCGCTGCCTGCTCGTGGCCGACCTGGGCACCGACGAGCTGCGCGTCGTCCGCGACGGCGAGCAGACCGGAACCGTTGTCCTGCCGCCCGGCACCGGCCCCCGGCACACGGCGGTGGCGGGGGAGTACGTGTACGTCGCGGGCGAACTGGATTCGCGGGTGCACGTCCTGCGCTGGGACGGCGACACCGGCACCGCGGAGTACCTGGGTTCGGTGCACGCCACCGGGGAGGAGGCCGCGGGCAAGAGCTTCCCCGGCGAGATCCTCGTGCACCGGGACCACGTGTACGTGTCCAACCGGGGCGCCGACACCATCTCGACCTTCGCCGTGCACGACGGCGGCGCGCGCCTGGAGCACGTGGCCAACACCCCGTCGGGGGCGTGGCCGCGCAACTTCGCCGTGGTCCGGGGACACGGGGACGAGCCCGACCACCTGGTGGTGGCCGCGCAGAACGGCGGTGAGCTGGCCTCGCTGCGCATCGACCCGGCCACCGGGGTCCCCGCCGACACCGGGCACCGGGTGGGCGTCCCCGACCCGGTGTGCGTGCTGCCGGTACCGATCAACCGCATCCGCAGGGCCGGGGAGCGCTGAGGTTCCGCGCTCCTCGTCTCTCCGGTTCCGGCTGAACGAGGTTCGCCGTGTGGCGAACCTCGGCGCTTGATCTCGTCGTGGGGCGAACCTCGTGGATCCCTTTCCGGACGCTGTCCATGGCCTCCTCGCGAGTCGGACCGTCCCCCAAGGCATCACCCAGTTCGCCGAGGTCGGCGTGAGCGCACCACAGGCCGTCTTCGTCCTGTTCCAGAGTGATGTCGATGTTCAGCGTTGTTCCCACGGTGGTCCCTCCTGATCCGGGTCATGCCTGGCCGTGACCCCGCCGGGACGTGCGAAGAGGTGTCGCCGGTCCACTGAGCGCGTGTCCACGGACTCTTGCACGTGTACGGAGAGGAGGGTGAGCGCTTCGGAGACCGAGTCCGGGGGGCCGTTCCCTTCTTGCATGCGTCGCACGTGTTCGTGCAAGGACTCCGGGTCCAGATGGAGCATCAGAGGTGGATCGAAGTGGTCTTCGTAGAACCGATGGAGCAGTATGCCGGGTTGCCCGACTCCGTACTCCACGGTGAACCCTGATCCCGTGAGTTCCTTCAGGAACTCAAGAAAGACTTCCTTCTTGTTCACATGGAATCCTTTCTTGAGCGCACGGTACGGCGATCGTGTTCCTATGCTGATGTCTCCGGCCCCTGGAAAACCGCTGACAGGGCCGGGCGGGCGGTCTCACCATGGAGACGGTGGGGTCACGGTGGCCCTTTCGGGAGGGGGAGGCATGAGTGGAGCCGGTCACTACGCCTACCGGGTGCGCTGGTCGTCCGAGGACGGGGCGTACCTCGGTACGGTCGCGGAGTTCCCTTCCCTGTCCTGGCTCGCCGACGACCGCGCCGGGGCGTTCGAGGGCATCCAGAGGCTCACCGCCGACGTGGTCGAGGACATGCGGGCCTCCGGTGAGCCACCGTAGACGGCCAGGGCCGAGACCGAGGCGCGGCTCAGGTGTGCTTCTTCCGGCTCGGCCAGATGCGGTGTTCGGGATCCCAGAACACGACGTGGAAGACGTTGGCGTCGAGGAAGCCGTACAGTCTGCCGGGCCCGTTCATCCGCAGCCGGGAGATTCTCGTCTGATCGGCCAGCCGGAGGTGTTCCAGGCGCTCCCGGGCATGTCTGTTCGGTAGCCCCTCCACGTCGTAGCTCTTGGCGAGGCCGCCGCTCTGGTGGAAGAGTTCACGGACACTCATCCGCTCGAAGTCCCGCAGCTTTCTCAGCAGGTCGCAGAGGCCTTGGCCGGAGACACGCGCGAACCCCCACGGCCCCTCGTGGTCGACGTGTTCGAAGCGCCAGCACATGCGCTCGTGAGAGCTGTCGGCGCGGGGAAGACGACCGGGGTCGGGCGGGCTCTTGTCCGGAGGCTTGGCGGGGGCTGGAGCCTTCTTCCTGCCGCCCTTACCCTTGGGCACTGTCGGCCGCTGTCAACGTTGTGAAGTACTCGTGGATATCCGCCTCGGTGAGGGGCTCGTTGCTCCGTTCGAGCCCTTCGGCCCCGGCTCGTTCGCGTGCGCGCAGCCAGGGCGCCTCGCGATGGGTCATCGCCGACAGGTGGTGCGCGCTGAAGTCCCGGAGCGATCCCAGAACGAGGTCGACGGACTCCCGCTCGCCGGGGTCCAGTGCTTCGGGATCACCCCCGATGTCCTCCGGTTCCACGGAGAACAGACCGCGGTGGCGCGTGTACAGATCGGGTGCGACCGGGCCGTTGGCCCAGGCCTCGAACCGTTCGGGGAACAGCGGGCGCTCCTCCCAGGCCAGGTGGTAGCCGTAGGAGTAGTAGCACAGCTTCTGGAGCTTCATGGCGCTCATGGGTCCCAAGCGGTCGAGAATGTACCGGGCGACGTCGGTCACGTCGGCCATGCCGTTCCCTCCTGGTCGTGTCGGGGGGTTTCGGTGCGGTGTTTTCGCACGTTATCGTCTCTTTTCGATCATACGTGTGAGGGTTCGCACGGTCTATGCACCCGAGGTGCGATCACCCTAACCTTCGCGGGCGACGCCGGTCCGGTGAAACCGCGAAGTTCCCGGGCCCGCCCGGCGCGGTGTCGGTTCGCGTGTTTTCAGAACCTGTTCTCACCTGGGAGAACACGATTCCGGCCGGCCTGGCGCTCCGGTTCTGCCGGGTGTTCCGGGCTCTCCGGAGCGCCGGGTGAGGATGGTCCGGTACCGATACCGAGCGGCCCGGGGGCGCCGGTCCCCGGGCCACGGTCGCTACGGTCCTCGGTCTACGGCCTGGGGCCGGCCACCGTGCCGGGGCGGCTCCAGTGGCCGCGCGGCCTGGGCCTGGGCGGCAGCCTCAGCCCCGCGCGCCGTCGCCGCGCCTGGGCGGGGGTCGGGGGCGAGGCCGGGTCCGTCGGCATGGACCCTCCCGGCTGCACCCTCTCGATCTGCGCGGCCAGCTTCGGTGCGCTGTCGCCGCTCAGCAGCACCATGAGTCCGGTGTGCGCCGCCCAGTACTGGCCGGTGGCGTTGCCGTGCCACACCGTCCACCCCCGGCGCCGGTAGGCGGCACGGAGGCGGTGCAGCCCCTGGATGGTGGACGTTCCCCGGGGCTCCACCGCCATCACCTGCTCTTCCTGGGCAGGGGAACCACCGGAGCCAGTGGTTCGGGGACGTTCCAGCGCAGCTCGAAGAACATGCCGGGTCCGCGCGGGGACTGGAACCGCCCCCAACGGGAGGCGATGGCGTTCACCAGGAGCAGGCCGCGCCCGCCCTCGGCGTAGGTGTCGGGTGCGGCGATCCGGAAGGTGGGCGGCCGCTTGTAGGCGTCGAGCACCTCCACGCGCAGCCACCCGTGGAAGAAGAACGCCCGGATGGAGAAGTCACCGCGCCCCGCGCCGACCGTCGGGGCGTGCTGGACGTTGTTGGCGGCCAGCTCCGAGAGCAGGAGCAGGGTGTTCTCGGCGGTCTCCTCCGGAGCGTCGGCGAAGGCCAGCTTGCGGGACATCCAGTCGCGGGCCTCCTTCACGCTCTCGGGGCGTCCGATGAACCGGAAGGAGCAGCGCCGCAGCGGCAGGCGCCGCCGGGGGCCGGGGCTGTCGGGGAAGATACGGTTGGACACGGGTCCTCACCTGTCATGTCAGGTCGTGGGCCAAGGCCCTGACCAGGTGTGCCAGCACCTGATCAGGGCCGCTTGTGTATGTGGGCGGTGCAGCTCAGTCCCTTGCAGGGCTGTTCGCCGACATCACTGCTAGTGTGCACGGCAATACAAAATATGGCAAGAGAGTCTTTAGAAATACTGCCATCGGCAACTTGCGAAAAGTTGGCTCCGTGCATTGGATCAGTGAAACTGTGGACGTCCATGTCTGCATCGGGAGGTGTCGGGTGGCAGAGGCCAGCCCCACGGTCGCGCGCCGCACCCTGGCGAGAGTGCTGAGACAGAGCAGGGAAAGCGCGGGGATGACGGCGGCCAAGGCCGCCAAGCATGCAGGTATGCACGCTGCGACGCTGAGTAAGGTCGAGAGTGCAACGACACGTATCCAGCCGGGCACCGCGCAGGCCCTCATGAAGTTTTACGGGGGCTCTGAAGAGGAGTGCGATGCCGTCTTCGAGCTGGCACATGCGGCGCGGCGGCGAGGATGGTGGCAGACCTACAAGTCAACTCCTGCCTGGTTTGACTCCTATGTGGGTCTGGAGACGGAAGCAGAGCTTATCCGTGACTACCAGACGGAGCTGATTCACGGCTTGCTCCAAACTGAGGAGTATGCGTTTTCCCTGGCCATCGCGGCTGTCGATGTCTCATCGGAGGATGAGGCATGGGAGCACGTATCACTGCGTATGGCACGCCAGGAGAGGCTCACAGGTGATCGGCCCCTTCAACTGGACGTCATCATGAACGAAGCCGCTCTCTACCGTGAAGTGGGCGGACCGAAGGTGATGGAAGCCCAGCTCCGCCAGCTTCGAGAACGCTGCGAACTCCCCAATGTGTCGTGCCGCATCCTGCCCTTCGGTGCAGGGGAGCACCCGGCTGGATACGGCTCATTCATGGTCATCTCGTTCCCCGAGTCAGGACATAGGACGATCACCTACAGCGACGTCGTCTATGTCGAGTACGGCCTGGGTGCCCTCTATCTGGAAGAGCCTGCCGACGTCACCCACTTCTCCAAGGTGTTCGATGGCTTGCAGGATCGTGCGCTGAGCCGTGAGAAGTCGTCAGTAGTGGTTGAGCGTGCGCTCGCCAAGTACAAGTAGTAGAGAGGCCACGCAGTGGAACAAAACGCATCCTTGTGGCGTAAGTCCAGCTACAGTTCGAACACCGGAGCTTGTGTCGAGGTCGCCGGTACGGTGCCGTCCAACTGGCGCAAGTCCAGCTACAGCGGCAACGGCCCTACGCGCGTCGAGGTGTCGGACACCCCTTCGCGCGTCCATGTCCGGGACACGCAGAACCGGCCCCTGGGCCACCTCTCCTTCCCCTCCTCGGACTGGGCCGCTCTCCTGTTCGCCTTGCGTGGGGACACCGAGACCGGCTGAAGCCGACAGGTTTCCGGCGTGGGGGTGGTGGCGGCGCGTCCGGTGCGGTAGAGGTGATGTGTCGCATCTGGTGAGCGAAGCGGAGGGGGCTTGTACACCGAATCTCGTTCGGGAGCGAAAACCCTGGTTTGCGTGCAGGGCGTTCGGGCTGGTCAGCGACTCGCGAGAGTGAAATGTGGCTTGGGTCACGCACTCTTGGTGGTGCTGGAAGGTGGTCGCGTGCAGAAGGGGTGTGTCGTCGCAGGTCAGAGGCCACGAAAAACGGCAAGGGTTTCGGCCCCCTATGAAGCCCGTAGGGCATGGAAACGGCTTCTCAGCGCTGCTCAATGGCTTCGAGCTCGTTTCGGCCCCCTATGAAGCCCGTAGGGCATGGAAACGGCGGTGGGCGCATCTGAGCGCCTCTGCACTTGCCACGTTTCGGACCCCTATGAAGCCCGTAGGGCATGGAAACAGCAGCAACACGGCGAACGCGTACGGCCAGAGCACGTTTCGGAGGCCTATGAAGCCCGTAGGGCACTGGTATGACTCTGTGAGGAGACCGTGTGGCGCGGATCGGGGTCACTGGGCACTCGAACCTGAGGGCCGGCACCGTCCCCTTGGTCCGTGAGGTCCTGGCCGATGCCCTGATCCCCTACGCCGACGGTGACCTGGTCGGCCTCTCCTGCCTGGCGCGCGGTGTGGGCCTGGTCGAGCTTGCCGCGCTGGGTGTAGGTCCGTGCGATGTCCGCCTGGAGGGTGACCCGGCGTTCGGTCGGGCCGGATGCTGGCGAGGCCAGCCCGTGACCGGGGCGCCGGTGAGTGCGTGGAGGCGGCCAAGGGCCGATGATCCCCGCCGGTTATGGTGCGACTGTGACTACCCAGTGGACCATCCACGGCGAGAAGCTCGTGGACGAGAACCGGCACATCCGTCTCAGCACGGTCGACGTCACTCTCCCTGACGGCGTCTCCTTCACCCAGTACGTCGTCAAGATGCCCCCGGCCGTGATGACCATCGTCGTCAACGAACAACGCGAAGTCCTGCTGATGCGGCGGCACCGGTTCATCATCGATCAGTGGGTGTGGGAACTCCCCGGCGGTTACGTCGACCACGCCGAAGACATCGGGCTCGCCGCAGCCCGCGAGGTCGAAGAGGAAACCGGATGGCGGCCCGAATCCATGGAACACCTGGTCACCTTCCAGCCCGCCATCGGATCGGTGGACCAGCCGCAGATCGTCTACCTCGCCCGTGGCGCGGCGCTCACTGACACCGCCCCGGATGTCAACGAGGCCCAGGAGATCGCGTGGTGGCCCATCGACGAAGCCGTCGCCATGATCGACCGGGGTGAGATCATCGGAGCGTCGACCGTCGTCGCCGTATACCGGGTGCTCAGCCTGCTGTGAGCACCGCTGCTCGGGCGTTGAACTCGGCCACATCGGGGTGGTGTTCGTGTCGGCTCAGGCGATGCTGGAGACGCCGAAGATAGGAGAAGGCACGACGCGACTGCAACCCTTCGACCAGGCCCAAAGCGACACCGCCAACGCGCACGGCTTCCTCCGGTTCGTTGGGAGCGTGCGCGGTCGCCAACATGAGCAGATTGAACACCCTGCCACGCACGTAGCCCTCGTTCATCTCCAACGACCGTTCCGCGTACCGGGCCGTCTGCGCATCCACCCCCAGGGCGAGGAAGCAGTGAGCCACCTTCGCCGCGAGATACGCACTGTCGAAGTAGGCCAACCATTCCGGCGGCGCCGGGTCGTCCTTCTCGAACGCCTTCTCTCCCGCGCGTAGTGCCCCCGACGTAGCCCGCGTGTCCGACCGCCCGGCGTGCCCGTGCGCCTCGATCAGGTGGCACTCCGCGACCAGCGCCGGGTGCCCGGAACGGGCCGCTGCGGACTGTGCCGCACGTGCCAGATCCACCGCTTCCCCTGACCGGCCGATGTAGGTGGCTTGGTGGCCCATCGCCGCGAGGATCTCCGCACACAACCCGTGTTCCCCGGCGGTCTGCGCCATGCGTAGCGCCTGCACGAGGTACCGCTGAGCGAGCCCGTGCTCCTCGCAGTCGTAGGCCATCCACCCCACGGCCTTCGTCAGCTCAGCGGCAGCGGAGAACAGTTCACGGCCGATCTCCGACGTGTAGGTCCCTCGGAGTAGCGGAGCGACATTGGAGTTGAGGTACTGCACCACGGTCGACCGAATCCGCCCGCCACCGACCCGGTTGTCCAGGTCGTAGAACGCACGGGTCATCTGGCGGATCGCGTCGATCTCCGGTCGGCCTACACGTGCTCGCCCGCGGTGGATCGGCTCCAGCCCCGGCGGGTGGGTGAGCCACCGTGTGGCCGCGCTCGGATACGCCGCCGATGAGTACCCGCCTGTGAGGGTGCGACGCCGTTCGGCGTCGTCCCGGTAGAGCTGCGCGGCGGTGTGGATGCCGCTGGTCCAGTCAAGCGGGAATTCCGGCGAGAAGTCTTCGTGCCCGGGGAGACCACAGTCGGCAGGGTTCACGGGCCTCCCGAGCGCCTCGGCGAGCACCTCCGCGATCAAGGCCGGTACTGGTTGTTGGGGGCGTTCGCCTTCCAACCAACGACGGACGCTGTTGTGGTCGTAGGCCAGTACCAAACCGCGTTCGTGGCCGTGGGCGACCACGCGCCGCGCAAGTCCTTTCGCGGGCATGTGGGTTTCATTCAGGAGTTCCGCGAGCTGGGTGTTCGGTTGCTTGGGGGTTCGCGGCACTGCTTCTCCATAAGAAAAGAGGGGCGGAAGTCGCAGTGTGTCACGAACGGTACGGGGAGACGTTGTAGTCGTGGAAACACACTCCTGGTGCGCGCTCCCCCCTCCTTCCGCGCACTCTTGGTCCCGCCCGTCATACCTTCACAACCCCTACCGGGGCAGAGATCGTGGTTGGTGAGGAGGCCGCGATGACGTATCAGGACATGGCCGAGTTAATGGGCGAAGCAGCCCAGGCAGTGGACTCAGGGAGAACGACACACGCTGTAGACGAACGGGACCGTCAAACCGACCAGTTTCGGCATGATTTTCCTGGATGGGACGTTCGAGAGACGCAAGACGGTACCTGGCGGGCTGTGCGTACCGATGGCCGAGACGGACTCGTAGGTATGGCTGCTGTCTCGCTGGGCGAATTGCGTGACTGCCTCACCGAAGCGTTGGAAGCACATCCATGACCGAACCCGAACAGATCGGGAACAGCTCTTGCCATCGGCTTCCAGGCCGCTCCACTTGTACTTGCCGCGACAGGTGACCGATCGACGATGAGAAAGAGGTAACCCTTGCACCGACCTGAATCCGCCACCGCCCGTGACGCGATGGTGCGGCAGATCCTCGACGAACACACGCACGCGGGCGCGGGGCTGTCGGCCTCGGTGGAGCGCGCCCTGCGCCGTGTGCCCCGTGAACACTTCCTGCCGGGCCTGGACCTGGAGGAGGTCTACAACGCGCACCGGGCCGTGGTGACCAAGCGCGACGAGGACACCGGCACGGCGCTCAGCTCGGTGTCGGCGCCGAGCATCATCGCGACCATGCTGGACCGGGCCGGCATCGCTCCCGGGATGCGGGTGCTGGAGATCGGTTCCGGGGGCTACAACGCCGCGCTCATCGCCGAACTCGTCGGCCAGGGCGGGCAGGTCACCTCCATCGACATCGATCCGGACGTGGCCGACCGTGCCCGCCGCTGCCTGGACGCAGCCGGGTACGGGCGTGTGCGCACCGCCGTCGCCGACGGCGAGTACGGGTTCGCCGACCGCGCCCCCTACGACCGCGTCCTGGTCACCGCCGGGGCCTGGGACGTACCGCCCGCCTGGCGTGAGCAGCTCGCCCAGGGCGGACGGATGGTCGTGCCGATGCGGATCCGCGGCCTGACCCGCTGCCTGACCCTGGAATCGGGTAAGGACGGTGTCCTGCGCTCCCGACACGTGGACATGTGCGGGTTCGTGCGCGTGCAGGGCGCGGGCGAGCACTGGGAACCCATGCCCTACCTCAACGACACTCCTGGCCAGCGGGTCGGACTGCGCCTGGAGGACGGACCCGACGCGGACGCCGACACGCTGGCCAAGGCCCTCACCCAAGAGGGGGTCGAGCGCTGGTCCGGGTTCACGGTCGCCGACGAGGAACCGACCGACGCCCAAGACCTGTGGATGGCCTCGGAAGCCGACCGGTGGGCGGTGCTGACCGCCGACCGGGGCGCGGTCGCCTCCGGCCTGCTGCGCCCGGTGGTGCTGTTCGGTACCCCCGCGCTGGTCAGTACGGACGGGTCCGGCTTCGCCTACCGGACGCTGCGCGACAGCGCGGAAGCCCCCGAGCGCGCGGAGTTCGGAGCCGTGGGCCACGGCCCCTCCGGGGCGGAGACGGCCGAGGATCTGTGCGCGCTGATGCGCTCCTGGGACCGGCACGGCCCCGGCCCCGACATCGCCCTGTTCCCCCGGACCACACCGGATGACCTGCTTCCCGCCGGTCGTGTGGTGGACAAGAAGCACACCCGGATGGTCATCACCTGGCCGCCCCGAGCACCGAAGGAGTAACCGCTATGCGCGTACCGGTCCTCGACGTCGTCGAGACCCAGCACGGGTTCACCCCCATTGAGGAGATGTTCGATCTCGACGTGCGGGTGCACCAGGGCACGAGCGTGGACTCGGACCTGTGGAGCATGACCAACGACGGTTGTGGCAAGACGTGCCAGTCGGCGTGCACCAACAGTTGCACGCGCCGCACCGTCTGATGATCACCAGTAGTTGAGCCCAACGGCCGCCCCGGTGATGCCCGTGTTCGACGCGGGGCGGCCTCCCCTTCCCATCGCGTGGTGGAGAGACCATGTTCGTTCCCGCCGAACCCGCCGTGACGGTGCGGGCCGCTTTGTTCCAGCCCGACCCGCACGAGGAGACGTGGCCGGACCCCGCAACGGCTTCCCCGGGAGAGCTCCGGACCTGGATACGCCGGATCTGGAACGTGGCCTCCCGTTTCGCCGAAGCCGTCCGGCTGGCCGGCCCGCGCCTGGCCGAGGAAGCCGACCGGATATGCGATGGTTCCGGCGACCTGTCACCGCGCCGCCTACGACGGTGCGCCGCCGCCCTCATGCGGTACCGGTTGCGGTCCCAGCACCGGCCGACCCCCTTCGGCCTGTTCGCCGGGGTGGCCCCCGTCCGTATCGGAGCGTTCACCGCTGTCCAGTGGGGATATGCCCACCAGCCGGTAGCCCGTCCGGACGCCCGCTGGCTCGCCTCCTACGCCGCCCACCTCGATGAACAGGCTCACCAGGAACTGAAGGTCGTGGCCGCCTCCACGATCCGGGTCAGCGGCGAACGCTTGGTATTGGACTATTCGACCGCAGCCGCACCGGACGACGTGCACCCCGTATCGGTACGGCACACCCCGGCCATCGCGCACGCCCTCGCTCTGACACGCTCTCCCCGGCCCCTGGGTGAGATCGAAGACCTCTTGTGCGCAAGGTTCGCCCCCGCGTCCCGAACAGTGGTGAGAGGGATGCTCACCTGCCTCCTCCAGCACGGGTTCCTGATCAGCTCCGCGCACACCCCCATGACCGAACCGGACCCGCTGGAGTACCTGCTGGAGGGCGCACCGCACCTTCAAGACCTCCCCGAGCTGGACAGGCCAGCGGTGGACACCCTCCTGGACGCCGATATCGCCCTGGCCCCGGCCGTGGTCGATACAGCCGTGCGCACAGTGAACGTCCTCCAGGCCTGGGCACCCGACCGGTTCGGATCCCCCTCGTGGGTCGACTACCACCATCGCTGTCTGGAGCGGTACGGCCCCGGCGCGGTCGTCGACCTGCTCGACCTGGTCGGACCCACCGGGGTCGGTTGGCCCCACGGCTACCGGGGGTCGGTGCTTCCCCTGCCCGAACCCCGAGTGGAGGGTGAGAGGGAGGCCGCGCTGACCCGCGCCGCGCACACCGCCGCCCTCGACGGTGAGGACGAGATCGACCTCGCCGAACTGCCCCCACCCCGACAGAACACAGGGCCGCGCCCCCGCACGTAGAACTGCGAGCCCAACTCTGGGCGGCCTCCCCCGAAGCCGTGGACGCGGGGGAGTCGAACCTGTGGGTGGTCGGCGTCTCCCGCGCGGTCGGGGTTCTCACCGGCCGGTTCCTCCACCTGGAGGACCTGGAACACGAGGACTACGCGCACCTGCCGACCCTCACCGAGCACGCCGTTCCCGTCCAGGTCACCGGTCCACCCGTAGTGGAGTCCGCACACAACATCGCCCGCACACCGCCGGTCCTGGACCACCTGCTGGTGATCGACGAACACCCGCCCCCGAACCGGAACGGCCGAGTGGTCTTCGGCCCCGACGACGTCCAGGTACGGATCGACGCCGACCATCTGCGGCTGCAACGCCGATCCACCGGGCAGGTCATCGAACCGCAGTTCCTCTCCGCCCTGGAACCGCGCTGGCATACTCACCCGCTGGTCCGGTTGTGCCACGAACTGCTCCGCGCCCGCCTGGCACCGCACCTGTTCTTCTCCCAACGCCGCCCATCTTCCCGGTGTGCCCGGGTGGACGTCAGCGCACCTGTACGCCGACACCGACCTGTACACCCGCATCCTCACCGACCACATGGCGGACCTGTGGGACCGCCTCGGTGGTGAACCCGCCTGGTGGGTGGTGCGCTACGGCGACCACCACGGACCCCACCTGCGGCTACGGCTCTTCTCCGACGCCCCCGCACACCTGGTGGCTCTGGCCGACTGGACCCGCGCACTCCAACAGGCCCGTCTGGTGCGATCGCTGACGCTGGAGACCTACCAGCCCGAGACCGGCCGTTACGGCCACGGCCCCGCGATAGAGGCGGCCCATGCCGTGTTCGCGGCCGACACCACGGCGGCCGTCGCCGAACTCCGCTATGCGGGAGACGACGTTGCACGTGTACACGCTGCCGCCGCCGCTTCCCTGCTGCGCCTGGTTCTTGACACTCTTCCCGAGAGCGGCCTTCGCTGGGCCGTGGAGCACCTGCCTCGCTCGCGCACACCGATCGACCGCACTGCCCGCACCCTCGGCCACCAGCTCATCGGCGCGGTCGACGATGCTTCGGACGGTGACCTGCTTCAGGCATGGAAGAACCGTGCGGCTGCCCTATCCGCCTACCGTCAGGCCCTTCCGCGGCCCGACCGCCTCCGAGACGTTCTCGGCTCCCTGCTCCACATGCACCACAACCGGGTGGTCGGCCCCGACCGCACCGACGAGACGCGGCTCCTGGAACTGACCCGGGCTCTCGCCCTGGCCCTGATCCACACCCGCGAGGCGGCCCGATGATCCCCCGCGACGCTGCCGCCGAGTTCGTCGCCCGGGTAGCCGACCACTTCGCCTACCCGCCCCAGGTGCCGATCGGACCCCCGCAGTGCCTGGACCGGGGAGCCGCCGGGATCGCCCTCCTGCACGCAGTCCGCGCCCGCCACGACCCGGCCAGCGCCGAGCGAGCCCACGCCTGGCTTCGCACGGCCACCGCAGACGGTGCGGACACCGGCAGGCCCGCCGGGCTGCTCTACGGCCTCCCCGCCCTGGTCCTGGTGCTGTCCCTGCTCGAAGACCACTACCCCGGGGCGCGGAAGACGTTGACGCGCCACCTGAACACCATGGCGCACCAACGGGTCGAGGCCGCCCATGTGCGCAGGGCCTCCGGCGCGCTGCCCTCGTTCGGCGAATACGACCTGATCGGCGGGCTGGCGGGGATCGGTGCGGTGCTGCTGCGCGCCGGCCCCGGAGGATCGGCGGCCGAGCGGGTCCTCGACTCTCTGGTCCGACTGACCGAGCCCGTCCGGGGCAGAGGCGGCGGGGAACGCCCCGGCTGGTGGGTGCACCACGACCCGTGGCCCCACACGGCCCCGGAGTGGGAGGGCGGGCACGCCAACCTGGGGATGGCGCACGGCGCGGCCGGGGTTCTCGCAGTGCTGTCCCTGGCGCATCGTGCAGGCGTTCGGGTGGAGGGGCACGGAGAGGCGATCGAACGGATCTGCCGCTACCTGGACACCTGGCGACAGGAGGGCGAGGCGGGTTCGCGGTGGCCGTTGTGGGTGCGCCGCGACGCCGCGGGCCGCAGCATCCGCGGGCAGGACGTACCGGGCGCGCCGTCCTGGTGTTACGGGACACCCGGGCTGGCGCGCCCAACAGCTCGCCGCGATCGCGACCGGCGACGCTGACCGGCAGCGGGATTCTGAGACGGCGATGGCCCTCTGCGCCGGTGATGCTGCCCAGCGGTCCCGGCTGGGAGCACACGGGTTATGCCACGGGCGCGCGGGGCTGCTTCTGCTCCTTCGCCGTATGGCCGCAGACCAGGACGGTCACGGCCCGGTGAGGCTGGCCGATCAGATTCCCCTCCTCAGGGAGGAACTCCTGGAGTCCACCCACAAGGGTCAGGCTTCGCACGGTTTGCTGGAAGGCACGATCGGAACCGCCTTGGCGCTCGCCCCCCGACCCTTCGAGGCAGGAGGAGCACTGGGGGATGCCTGCCTGGCGATCTGAGACGCCTGACCATGCAGAGCGCCGTTGTGCCAAGCCGGTCGGCGATTCGCGCCGCACGCTTCGCTACGCTGCCGTTCCACCACCCCCGACGATGTGAGGAGACCGCGTGGCGCGGATCGGGATCACCGGGCACTCGAACCTGACGGCTGACACCGTCCCCCTGGTCCGTGAGGCCCTGGCCGACGCCCTGACCCCCTATACCGGCGGTGACCTGGTCGGCCTCTCCTGTCTGGCGCGCGGGGCGGACCAGCTCTTCGCCGAGGCCGTGCTCGACGCGGGCGGGCGGCTCGAAGTGGTCCTGCCGTCGGTGGACTACCGGGAGGCCAAGGTCAGGGCCGACAACCTGGAACGGTTCGACCTTCTCCTCATGCGCTCGGCGCTGGTGCGGTACATGCCGCATCGCACCGCAGGGAAGGCCGCCTACGCCGACGCCAACGAGGCCGTGCTCGGCGGGATCGACCGGCTCTTCGCGGTCTGGGACAGCAAGCCCTCCGGCGGCAGGGGCGGCACCGGGGACGCCGTCGAGGCGGCGCGCACCCGCGGGGTTCCGGTGGACGTGGTCTGGCCCGAGGGGGCCGCGCGGGAGCGGTAGCAGACGCCGGTCAGTCGGCGTAGCCGCCCGCCGCGGCGAACGCCGCCGTGATCGCGGCACGGTCCGCGCCGGTGGCCAGCAGTGCCCACAGCAGCAGGCGCGCCTTGCACGGGTCGAGGAACCCGGCGCGGATCAGCCCGCGTGCCAGCAGGTCGCGTTCGGAGCCGGGGAACCCGTAGGTGGCGGCCAGACCGGGACCCGCGCCGATGCGCGAGGCGAGTACCACCGGCACCCGGTCTGCGAGTGCGTCGAGGACCGGCACCAGCGCCTCGGGGACGTGGCCCACGCCCAGCGCCGCGACCACCAGGCCGTCGACCCGGTCGGCCAGCCCTTCGAGCAGGACGCCGTCGTCGCCGAAGCCGACGGTGGCCAGGGCGACGCGGGGCCGCCCGCGCACCGCGTCCGGGGCCACCGTGACGCGCTCGCCGGCGCGGCGGGTGAGCAGGCGCGGGACGCCTTCGACGAGGTGGCCGAGCGGGCCGGTGTCGGGGGAGTCGAAGGCCCAGAGCCCGGTGGTGTGCGTCTTGCGGACCCGTGGGGCGGCGTGGATCCGGTCGGCGAGCACCACCAGCACCCCCTGGCCGCGCGTGGACGGGTGGGCGGCGGTCCGCACGGCGGTGAGCAGGTTGGCGGGGCCGTCGGCCCCGGCCAGGGTGGGGCCACGCATCGCGCCGGTGACGACGATCGGCTGCGGGGCGGTGTGGAACAGGTCGAGGAGGTAGGCGGTCTCCTCGATGGTGTCGGTGCCCTGGGTGATGACCGCGCCGTCCAGTTCGCCCGCCGCCGTGCGCCGACCGATCTCGGCGGCCAGGTCGGTGAGATCTGCGAAGCCCAGGGAGGCGCTGGGCAGGCAGCGGAAGTCCACGGCCTCCACACCGATACCGGTCTCCGCCAGGCCGGGGACCGCCGCGACCAACTGGTCGGCCGACAAAGCGGGGACGACACCGCCCGTCTCGCCGGTGGCGGCGATGGTGCCGCCCAGCCCGTACACGGCCACCCGGCGCCGGGGTCCCTCGTTCGGCACGGCTCTCCTCGTCTCTTGCGTATCCGCTGCGCGGGCAGCCTAGCGCGGTGGTGCGACGCGGGGCGGTGCAAGACCCTTGTCAGTCGGCGTACAGCGTCCCCTCCGAACGCGGGCCCGATCCGCTGGACCACGTGTAGCCGAGGGCGCCTGCACCGTCCGGCACCAGGAGCACCGTGCCGTCGACACAGCGGCTGCCGTCGTTGAAGGCCAGAGAGAACTCCAGAGTGCCGCCCTGATCCGACAACAGGGTGAGATCGCCCAGACAGCCGCTGTCGGGCAGTTCCAGGGTCGCTGACCGGCTTCCCTCCTCCAGGACGGCGGTGACCGGGAACGGATCGTCCAGATTGGTCTGGCTGATCTCTCCAGACCACTCGCCTGCGGCCGAGGCGGGGATGACCGGGATGGTGGCCCCCGGCTCCCCGGTCCGCTCCAGGTCCGCCCAGATGTGGTTCCGGGTACTGATCCACTCCCAGTACAGGCCCCCGGCCTCGTCGCGGTGGACGCGGACGTCGCCGCCGTCGGTGCACCGCGCCAGACCGTACTCCAGCCGTTCGACACCGACCAGGACGTCTCCGCCGGACTCGGTCCCGGTCAGGTCGACGGTGCCGCCGCAGCCCAGCTCCGGGTAGTCGATGCCGATCGACCAGCCGTCCCCGGCAGCCGGGGCGATGTCGAGGCGGACGCTGTACCAGTCCTGGTCTCCCTGCGCGGGGCCCTCCCACACTCCGCTGACGTCCCCGAGCTCCGGGGCCGGGGCGCCCTGGGGGTCTTCGTCGTCCTGGACGGTGCCGGACTCCTGCTGCGGCGCGGTCCAGGTGTCCTGGTCGTCGGTGCGAGCGGTGTCCGACGCCTGCGGTGTGCTCTCGCCGCCACCGTCGGAGGGGTCGCAGTGGGCGGCGAGGAAGAGGAGCACCACCACACCGGCACAGACCCCGATCACGACCGGGACGTTCACCGTCCCGGTACCACCCGCCCTCGGCGGTGGCACCGGAGGAGACATCGCCTGGTAGGGGCGCTGCGGGGAGCGCTTCTGGAGGTCTCGCCAGACCTTGCGGTGCAGTTCGGCCTGTCTGTCGGTCATGGTGTGCCTTCCGCGCGGCCCGGTCCCGGCATCGATGAGAAGTATGGCCGACAGGCGTGTGTGGCGCACGGCTCTTCCCGAGATTCCGTGATCCCCGGTCCGTCCGCCCCCGTCGCGTCGCGGCGGTGCGACACCGGATCCGGAGGTGATCTCCGTCTCGTAGCGATCCCTACAACCCGTGACCGCCGGGAACTGTGGGGCTCGCCCTACTGCTTTGAACTGCGGATAACGGACAATAGGTGCTGGTTCACTCCCGTCTACCTCCCGAGGGGATCCGCATGCCGCAAGGCTCGACCACGACCGTCCGATACAGGGGCCTCACCGCCCGAGACCTCTCCCTCATCGCGGTGTTCGCCGCGCTGATCGCCGCGCTGAGCGTCGCCGTGGCCATCCCCGTCCCGTTCCTTCCGGCGGTCGCCCCGATCACCCTCCAGACCCTCGGCGTCATGCTCGCCCCCAGCCTCCTGGGCTGGAAGCGCGGCACCCTCGCCGTCGCCGCCTTCACCGCCCTCGGCCTGGCCGGCCTCCCCCTCTTCGCGGGCGGACGCGGTGGGCTGTCCGTCCTCGCCGGGGCCTCCGCCGGGTTCATCGTCAGTTGGACCCTCGCCGCCCTGGTCATCGGCATGCTCACCGACCTCATGCTCCGCAATGGCCGCCGCTACTCCCTTTGGCAGGGCGTGCTCATCAACATCGTCGGCGGCATCCTCGTCGTCTACGCGATCGGCGTGCCGTGGATGGCCGCCGTCCTCGGCGACGGGGTGCTCGCCAGCGCCCTGGCGATGCTCGGCTACCTGCCCGGCGACCTCGCCAAGGCCGTCGTCACCGCCCTCATCGCCGGCGCCGTCTTCCGCGCCTATCCCATCCCGCCCGCCGGACGCCCAGTGGCCGAGGAGCCCGAAGAGAGCACCGGAACCGCCGGGGGCGCCGCCTGATGCTGCGTCTTGAGGGGGTGTCCCACGCCTACGACGGCCGCACCGTGCTGCGCGACGTCACCCTCGACCTCGCCGAGCACCGGATCGGCGTGATCGGGGCCAACGGCTCGGGCAAGTCCACGCTCGCCCGGACCCTCAACGGCCTGGTCGTCCCCGACCGGGGCCGTGTGTCGCTCGGGGAGTGGGACACCCGGCGGCACGCCAAACGCATCCGCCGCGAGGTCGGGTTCGTCTTCTCCGACGCCTCCCACCAGATC
Source organism: Nocardiopsis sp. LOL_012 (assembly GCF_048060475.1). NCBI lineage: Bacteria > Bacillati > Actinomycetota > Actinomycetes > Streptosporangiales > Nocardiopsidaceae > Nocardiopsis > Nocardiopsis sp. LOL_012. The sequence continues at coordinate 22,783 of NZ_JBHMIV010000020.1, forward strand.
ATCATGCCCACGGTGGTCGAGGACGTGGAGATCGGGCTGCGCTCGCTGCGGCTGGGCCGCGAGGAAACCGCGCGCAGGGTCGACGACATCCTCGTCCGGTTCGGGTTGGACGGGCACCGCGACCACCCCGGGCACCTGCTCTCCGGCGGTCAGAAACAGCTCCTCGCGCTGGCCTCGGTCCTGGTCACCGAACCCGGGGTGCTGGTGTGCGATGAGCCCACCACCCTGCTCGACCTGCGCAACACCCGCATGGTGCACCGCGTCCTGGACGGGCTGGAACAGCAGGTGGTCCTGTTCACGCACCACCTCGACCTGCTCGGCGGGTTCGACCGGGTGTTGGTGATCGACGAGGGCCGGGTGGTCTTCGACGGCGCGCCCGCCGACGCCGTCGCCTTCTACACCGCACGCATGGCCGAAGGGGAGCGGGACGGGGCCGACCAGTGAGCACGATCGGCCTGTACGTTCCCGGCGCCGGACCGCTGCACCGGGTCCCCGCCGGCCCCAAACTCCTGGCACTGCTGCTCACCGGCACGGCGATCGTCGTCGCCGCCCACCACTGGGTGTCGCTGGCGGCCCTGGCGGCGGCGCTCCTCCTCTACCCGCTGGTCGGCCTGGCACCGCGCCGCGCGTTCGGGTCCCTGCGGGTGCTCTGGCCGTTCCTGCTGGCCATCGTGGTCTTCCAGCTCCTGTTCGGCGACTGGCGCACGGCCCTGCGGCTGTCCGCGCAGTTGGCTGCGCTCGTCCTGCTGGCCAACGCGGTCACGCTCACCACGCAGGTACGCGAGATGCTCGACCTCTTCGAACGCATGAGTCGGCCCCTGCACCGCGTGGGGGTCGACTCCAGCCGGGTGGCGCTGGTCCTGGCGCTCACCATCCGCTCGATCCCGATGGTGGGCCACGCGTGGCGCATGGCGCGCGAGGGCTACCAGGCGCGGGGGCTGTCGGGGAGGCCCTGGATGCTCGTGGTCCCGGTGATCGTGCAGCTCCTGCGGATGGCCGAGGCGACCGGGGAGGCCCTGGTGGCACGCGGGATCGACGAGGACTCCCGGGATGCCGGAGAGCGCTGAAGATTCCGTTGTGTAACCGGAGATGTGCATGCTGAAGCAATTGATATTTTCGGCATACCGATTCAGTTTCGGATGTTTGAGCCGCCGGTCTTCGGGCCGATAATTGGGCAAAACAGTCCAAACTTCCCCGTGAATGGACCGGTGGTCGCGTGCTTGGGCGCTCTCCGGCTGACTCACGACGTCGGCGCGCTGTCGCCGCGGTCGCGGTGGCCGCGGCCACGGTCCTCGCCCTGCTGCCGGGGGCAATGGCCGGTGCCCAGGCCGTGCGCCTGCCCGATCCCGAGAGCGTGCCGGCCCGGGTGCGCCTGTCGGCCGGGGCCGAGGTCCCCCCGGCGCTGCTCTTCGCCCCCGACCCCGGGCCCTCGGGGTCGGCCACCCTCACGGTGCGCGAGCGCGAGGACCTCACCGGCCGGGTGGCCGGTCTGGCCGAGGAGCACCGGGCGCGCGTGGGCATCGCCGTCCAGGACCTGCGCACCGGGACGGCCTTCAGCTACGCGGCCCACGAGGGGTTCACCACCGCCAGCACCGTCAAGCTGACCATCCTCACCATGCTGCTCCTGCGGGCCGAGGAGGAGGGGCGTGCCCTCACCTCCGCCGAGCGGGCGCAGGCCGAGGAGATGATCCGCTACAGCGACAACGGCAAGGCCGACTCCCTCTACGCCAGGCTGGGCTACGCCGCCGGGTTCGAGGAGGGCGCCGAGCGCATCGGCTACCTGGAGACCGTGCCCCTGCCCACCGGCAGGTGGGGGGCGACCGAGACGACCGCCGCCGACCAGCTCCGCCTGCTGCGCTTCCTGTACACCGACGAGGGGCCGCTCTCGGAGGAGAGCCGCGCCTACGTGTGCGAGCTGATGGAGGCCGTCGCCCCCGAACAGGCGTGGGGGATCAGCGTCGCGGCTGAGCGGGACGACACCGTCGGCCTGAAGAACGGCTGGGTGCCGCGCGACGCCAACGACGGGCTGTGGAACGTCAACAGCGTGGGCTATGTCGCCGGTGAGGACCGTGAGTACCTCATCGCGGTCCTCACCGACGACCACCCGGACTACTTCTCGGGCGTCGAACTGACCGAGAAGCTGGTGTCCATGGTCATCGAGGAGATCGAGGCCCCGAGCGGTGCCCCCGTCGAGGTCCCCTACCCCGCCTACTGACGACTTGTGTGGACGGGGCGTTCCGGGAGGGCGCCCGGGGCGCCCTCCCGCACGGCCGCTAGTCCAGCGGGCCGCCGGCCACGTAGATGACCTGGCCGGAGACGAACCCGGCCTCCTCGCCGGTGAAGAACGCGACGGCGTTGGCGATGTCCTCCGGGACACCGGTGCGCCGCACGGGGGTCTGCTTGGCCCGGTGCTCCTTCATGGCCTCGTAGTCGATGCCGATGCGCTCGGCGGTGGCCCGGGTCATGTCGGTCTCGATGAAGCCGGGGGCGACCGCGTTGGCGGTGACGCCGAACTGGCCCAGCTCGATGGCCAGGGTCTTGGTGAGGCCCTGGATGCCGGCCTTGGCCGCGGAGTAGTTGGCCTGGCCGCGGTTGCCCAGCGCCGAGGAGCTGGACAGGTTGACGATCCGGCCCCACTTGGTCTTGACCATGTAGGCCTGGACGGCCTTGCTCATGAGGAACGAGCCCCGCAGGTGCACGTTCATCACGATGTCCCAGTCGGAGGCCGTCATCTTGAACAGCAGGTTGTCGCGCAGGACGCCGGCGTTGTTCACCAGGATCTCCGGGGAGCCGAGGCGCTCGGCGACGGAGTCCACAGCGGTCTGCACCTGCTCCTCGTCGGAGACGTCGCAGCCGACGGCGATGGCCTTGCCGCCCGCGGCCGTGATGCGGTCCACGACCTCCTGGGCGTCGGCCTCCTTCAGGTCCAGCACGGCCACGGCCCGGCCCTCACGCGCCAGGCGCTCGGCGGTGCCGGCGCCGATTCCGCGAGCGGCTCCGGTCACGATGGCCACACGGGGCGTAGGGGACATGGTGTTACCTCCAAGAGTTCGCGTGGTGGGCGCGGACGAATCCTATCGGCATGCCAACCGGTCGGTACGGGCGCGGGGGCGTGTCTCGACCATCCGACTATGCACGGCGCGCATGCCATGCGCCGTTGATCTCGTCGGCGATTGGTGTCGGAGTTTCCCTGCGCGGTGCTGGAGCTTGCCTTACGATTGCCGATAGAGCCAAGGTGCACGTGCATTCGGCCCGTGCAGAAGCACGGGCCGAGCGGGCCGGCACGCGGTCTTCCCAGCGTGTCACAGGGGTTCCGGCGAAAGAGGGCCACGGGGCCGGATCCTGGTTGCCCGACGTTCCGCGACAGCAGGGCACCGGTGAGGAGTGGATGGCATGGAGTGCGCGGAGGCGGTGACGGAGCCGGACCGGGGCTGGTGGTTCAGGGTTCTGGAGTGCGGTTCCAGCCGCTGGAACACGCCTGTCTGCGGTGACAGTCATGACGCCGTGACGTGGGGTCTCGAACCCCGCCCGTACGCCGTGGGGGCCGCGCGGGAGATTTCCAGCGCGCTTCTCCGGGAATGGGCGATGGACCACTTGTCCGGTGACGTCTCGGTCGTTGTTTCTGAATTGGTGACCAATGCGGTCCGGCACGGCGGCCCGATCCCCGTGACCAGGCCGGGGGAAGGCGGTATTCAGCTCTCCCTGATGCGCAGCGGCGGGGAATTCATCTGTGCGGTTCGCGACGGCGGGCATCGGTGGCCGAGCAGAAGGAAGCCGGATCTGGTACTCGAAGGCGGTCGTGGGCTTGCACTGGTGAGTGCTTTCACGCGAGAGTGGGGAGTGATTCCGACGCCCCCGAGCGGAAAGTTCGTTTGGGCGCAATTCGTGTGACGCACCCACCGGTCGGTGTACAGCCTCCGGTGGGCGTCCGCGTCGCGCCCGTCCGGCAACCGGGGAGGGGCGGTGGGGACGAACCCGGGGGCTATATCGTGTACCTGCGGTATCGGACCGGACCAGCCCGACTCGGGGCCGCCGGTCCGGATACCCTTGTCCGGGGAATGTGACAGAGAGGCGGCGAAGGTGGATATCGCTCGACTGCGCAAGGGGAGTGGCCCCACCGTGCGTCGCATGCTCCTCGGGCACGAGTTGCGCAAGCATCGCGAACAGCGCGGTATCTCGCGTGAGGACGCGGGGAACAGGATTCGCGCGTCCGCGTCGAAGATCAGCCGGATGGAACTCGGCCGGGTTGGTTTCAAGATCCGCGATATCGAGGACCTGCTCAAGATGTACGGGATCACCGACCGGCAGGTGGTCAAGGAATTCGTCGACGTGGCCCGCGAATCCAACAAGTCGGGCTGGTGGAAAGAGTACGGCGACTCCCTCCACAAGTGGTTTGTCCGCTACGTCGGATTCGAGGAGGCCGCCGACCACATCCGCATCTACGAGTCCCAGTTCGTGCCCGGTCTGCTCCAGACCGAGGAGTACGCGCGCGAGATCATCTCCGGCGGTGTGGAGACCGACATGGTCACCGAGCAGCGGATCGAGGCCAGGCTGCGAAGACAGCAGCGGTTGGAGACCGACCAGGACATGCGGATGTGGGTCATCCTCGACGAGTCCGCGGTCCGCAGGCCGATCGGCGGCAAGCCGCGCGGCAAGGAGATCATGTGCGGCCAGATCCGCCGCCTGATCGAGTTCTGCCGGGACTACACGAACATCACCCTCCAGATCGTCCCCTTCGAGGTCGGTGCCCACGCGGCCGAGGCCGGGTCGTTCACACTGCTGCGCTACTCCGAGTTCGAGCTGGCCGACCTGCTCTACCTGGAACAGCTCACCGACGGTGAGATCGTGGACCGCCGCAACGTGGTGGAGGCCTACACCAAGGCGATGACGCGGCTGAGCGTGGTGGCCTACACACCGGACGAGACGCTGGAGATGCTCCACCAGGTCCTGGAGGACTTCGAGAAGGCCTGAGACGGCCGGGAGCGCTCCGCACCCCTCCCCCGATGCGGGCCCCGCACCCCGGCCCGCGGCACCAGGGTTCCGGCTTCGGTTGCTGCCGGGGGCCCCGTCGACGGGGCCCCCGGTGGTGCGCCCGGGGCGGAGAGGGCGACGGTCGCGCCGAGGAGGGCGCTGGCGGCCACCGTTGCCTCCGGGGTCCGTGCTGCTATCGCCGTCGGCGGGTTCAGCTCAACAGGTTGTCGAAGTCGCCGTCCTTGGCGCCGAGGATGAGGCAATCGATCTCTTCCTGCGTGTAGACCAGGGCCGGCCCGGACGGGAACCGGGAGTTGCGGACGGCGATCGAGCCGTCGGTGAGCCGGGCCATCTCCACGCAGGCGCCCTGTGAGTTGCTGCGCTTGGCCTTCTGCCAGGCCGCGCCGGTGAGCTCGGTCGCGGTGATCCCGTTGCGTGCGGTCATGATGAACTGCGCTCCTTTGTGTCGTATGGGGGAGCGACGCACCGATGCACTTCCAAATGCATGTGCATTTGGCAGTGCATCGGCACTGTCACATGCATAAGAATAGCGTGACCAAGGACACTTGTCTTGAGCTTCGGAGTCTTGTAAGCACCACGTGACCCTGGTGGAGCCGACTCGTTTTCCGAGCGGTGGGAAATCATCCGACAAGAAGGCTTTTGGCTGCGGAAATTCCACTTTTGGGGACCCCGGTTCCCGGAGCGCCGGTAGAGGGAAAGGCCCCCTGCCACCGCAGGGGGCGCGGTGGCAGGGGGCCTCGTGGAACGTATGGATCAGGAGCACTCCAGGGCGGTGGTCAGCGCCTCCAGGTTGCCCCGCATGATCGAGGGGTAGTCGTCGCCGGGGGAGTCCTCGGTCACACCCTCCAGCGGGTCGAGTACGGCGACCTCGGCCCCGCTCTCGGCGGCGATGGTCTCGGCGGTCTCGGGCGGCATCAGGGGCTCGGTGAACACCGTCCCGATGCCCAGCTCCTCGACGGTGTCGGCGATCGCCGCGATCTGCGAGGGGGAGGGGTCGGTGTCGGGGTCGATCCCGCTGACGCCGATCTGCTCCAGGCCGTAGGCCTCGGTGAGGTAGGAGAACGCGGTGTGTCCGACCACGACCTCGCGGTGCGTGCAGGAGGCCAGCCCCTCGTCGTACTCCTGGCCGATCGCCGCCAGCTCGGCCGCCACGGCCTCGGCGTTGTCGGTGTAGGTCGCGGCGCCCTCCGGGTCGATCTCGGCCATCCGGTCGGCGAGGGCGTGGGCGGTCTCCGCCATCAGGTCCACGTCCAGCCAGAAGTGCGGGTCGAACTCGCCGTGGTCGTGGCCGTCGCCCTCCTCCTCGGCGTGGCCTTCCTCGCGGGCTTCGTCGGAGTGACTCTCCTCGGTGTGCTCTTCGTCGGAGTGCCCGTGCTCCTCCTCGGTGTGGCCCTCTTCCTCGGAGTGTCCGTCCTCGGCGTGGTCGTGGCCCTCTTCCGAGTGGTCGTGGCCCTCCTCGGCGTGCTCTTCGTCGGAGTGCTCCTCCTCCGAGTGGTCGTGCCCGCCACCCTCGGCCACCGGGTGGAGTTCGACGACGTCGGCCACGTCCAGCGCCGTGTCCGGGGCCTGCTGCTCGACGGCCTCGTCTACGGCCGGCTGGAGGCCCGAGACGTAGAAGGCCAGGTCGGCGTCGGTGACCTCGCCCAACTGGCGGCCGGTCAGTTCGAGGTCGTGGGGCTCGGCGCCGGGCTCGGTGAGCTGGGTGACCGTGACCCGGTCACCGCCCACCTGTCCCGCCAGCCACTCCAGCGGGTAGACCCCGGTAACCAGGCTCAGCTCGGCGTCCGGCCCGGCGCCGTCCGCTCCGCCGCCGTCCCCGCAGGCCGTGATCATCATGAGTGTCGCGGCGCCGACGGCTGCGGCCCGCACAGTGGTCCCTGTTCGCATGGGTCCATCATGCGTGAAAATGAAAATGATTGTCAATTTGTCGGTAAAGAGAGGGTCGTCACCTGGCGCGTCCCGGCGCCGCCGCGCTCAGTGCGATTCGGCGAAGCGCTCCACGTCCTCGGTGCGTCCCGCAACCACGATCACGTCGCCCTTGCTCAGGACGGTCTCCTGGCTGGCGTACGTGAACGCCTTGCCGCGGTGCTTGACCGAGACGACCGTGATCCCGTACTTCTGGCGTACCTTGGTCTCGGCCAGCGGGATGCCGATGAGCTCCCTGGGGGCCTTGGTCTTGCCCAGGGAGAACCCCTCCTCCAGCTCCACGTAGTCGAGCATGCGCCCCGACACCAGGTGGGCGACGCGCTCACCCATGTCGTGCTCGGGCAGGACCACGTGGTGGGCCCCCACCTGTTCGAGGATGCGCCCGTGGCGGCGGCTGATCGCCTTGGCCCAGATGTCGGGCACCCCCAGGTCGACCAGTTGCGACGTGGCGAGGATGCTCTCCTCCAGGTGCGAACCGATGGCGACCACGGCGTGCGTGAACTGCGCGGCGCCGATCTGTCTGAGCGCCTCGTCGTCGGTGGCGTCCGCGATCACGGTGTGCGTCAGGGCGTCGGCGAACGTCTGGACCAGCCGGGGGCTGGAGTCCATCCCCAGCACCTCCCAGCCGTGGCTGATCAGCTCCAGGGCCATCGAGCTGCCGAACCGGCCCAGCCCGATGATGAGGATGCGCTTGTCGGATTCCTTCTTGGCGTGCGGCAACGGGGATCTTCCTTCGTGGACGGGAGTGCGGTGGACCTCAGCCGATCATGGGCCGGGCCTCGGCGAGGTCGTAGCGGCGTCGGCGCTCACGGAAGGCGATCGCCGTGACGAACGTGACGGGGCCGATGCGTCCGGCGATCATCAGCACGACCATCAGCACCTGTGCCCAGGGGGCCAGTTCCGGAGTGATACCCGTGGAGAGCCCCACCACGCCGACCGCCGAGACCACCTCGAACAGGGTCTGCATGAACGTGAAGGGGGTGGTGTGCAGCAGGAAGACGGTCGTGACCGCGACCGCGGTCATCGACAGGAAGGTCAGGCTGACGGCCTGGCGGACGACGTCGGGCGGCAGGCGGCGGCCGGCGACGTGCACCCGGTCGTGGGCCCGCACCTCCGACCACAGGACCAGGAAGAGCACCGCCAGGGTGGCCACCTTGATGCCCCCGGCCGTCCCGGCGCTGCCGTTGCCCACGAACATCATCATGATCGTGAGCAGCAGGGTGGAGTCGTTCATCGCACCGGTGTCGGTCACGTTGAACCCTCCGCTGCGCGGCATCACCCCGTGGAAGGCCCCGTCGGTGAGCTTGGCCCACCAGTGCAGCCCGCCCAGGGTGTCGGGGTTGTGCCACTCCATCGCGACGACCAGCACGATGGTCACCGCGAAGAGCGCGGCGCTCGGGACGATGGTGAGGTGGGCGTGCAGGCTCCACAGGCGGGGGGTGCGCCAGGCCCGGCGCATCTCGATGAGGACGGGGAAGCCGATGCCGCCGAGCACGACCGCCGCCGCGACGGTGCCGAGGATGACCGGGTCCCCGGAGAAGCGAGTCAGGCTGTCGTCGTACAGCGACAGGCCCGCGTTGTTGAACGCCGACACCGAGTGGAAGAACCCCGAGTACAGCGCCTCACCGAGGCCCATGCCGTGGCCCAACCACATGACCGGGGTGATGACGGCGAACACCGCGCCCTCGATCACCAGACAGGTGATCGCCACCCGGCTCACGATCCCGCTGACCTCGCCGACGGCCGGGGCGCGGTTCTCCGCCTGGACGTTGAGCTGCATGCGCAGGCTGAACCGGTGCACCAGGGCCGAGCCGAGCAGGGAGGCCAGGGTCATGATGCCGATGCCGCCGACCTGGATCAGCGCGGCGACCACCAGTTGGCCGAACACCGTCAGGTCGCCGCCGATCGAGATGACGCTCAGCCCGCAGACGGCGAGCGAGGTCGTCGCGGTGAACAGCGCCTGGACGGCGGTCAGCCCCTCGTCCCCCGTCGAGGCCGCGGGCGTCATCAGCAGCGCGGCGCCGAGCAGGTCGGTGACGAGGAACATGAGGAGGAAGGCGCGCGCGGGCTTCTCCCACGCGTTGCGCCTGTGCATGGATCTGCGCGGCGCCCAGCGCCGGAGGAAGGGGACGCGGCCCAGGCGGCGGGCCGCGGAGCGCCGCACCCTGTCGGCCGTCCGCGCGGCGCGGGCCCGCGCCCTCGCGGTGAGCGACTGCATGATCGACGTTCCACCGAGTTCCGGGTGAGGCTGTCTTCGGACCCGAACGATTCTGCCATCCGCCGCGGACCGCGTACGTCATTGCCCGCTCCACCGCACGCCGGACCGGCCCTCAGGCGTGGTCGGCGCCCTCGTGGTCGGCGTGGCCGGGGGGTTCCAGTTGCAGGGTGCAGTGCTCCACGTCGAAGTGCCCGGCCAGGCACTCGTGGAGTTCGTCCAGCATCCGCCCGGTGTCGTGCAGGTGCTCGGGATCCACCACGACGTGCGCGGAGAGTACGGGCAGGCCGGAGGTGATGGTCCAGGCGTGCAGGTCGTGGACGTCGATCACGGCCCGGTGGCGCAGGAGGTGCTCGCGGACCTCGCCCAGGTCCATCCCGCGCGGGGCGGCCTCCAGCAGGATGTGCACGGCCTCGCGCAGCAGGGACCAGGCGCGGGGGACGATGATCGCGGCGATGGCCAGGGAGACGAGGGTGTCGATGCGCGACCAGTCGGTCAGCCACAGCACGGCGCCGCCCACGATGACGCCGACGGAGGCGAGAGCGTCGCCCAGTACCTCCGTGTAGGCGCCCTTGACGTTGATGCTCTCCTCGGCGCCCGCACGCAGGACCAGCAGTGCGATGACGTTGGCGACCAGGCCGACGGCGGCGACGGCCACCACGCCGGCGCCGGACACCTCGGCGGGGGAGCGCAGCCGCTCGACCGCTTCGAGCACGATGAACCCGCACAGGACGAAGAGCGCGAGCGCGTTGACGGCGGCGGCCAGGATCTCCGCCCGCTGGAACCCGAACGTGCGTTGGTCGGTGGCGGGCCGGGCGGCGATCCACACGGCGGCCAGGGCGAGTCCCACGCCGAAGGAGTCGGTGGCGGTGTGTCCGGCGTCGGCGAGCAGAGCGAGGCTTCCGCTGAACACGGCGCCCACCACTTGGACGGCGGCGACGGTGAGCATCAGCCCCAGGGCGATGGCCAGGTGCTTTCGGTGCGCGGTCCCCGCGGTGGCCGCGCCGTGCGTGTGGCCGTGTCCGGTGCCCATCGCCCGCCTCCTTCGATCGCGGTGGTTCAGCCTCCACTGTTTATACAGTCAGGGCTGTTTATACAGCAAACTATGTACAATGATTTTCATGTTGACCTCCGAGCAGCGCCTCACCGCCGTCCAGCGCCTCGGGCGCGCCCTGTCCGACCCCACCCGCTCCCGCCTCCTGCTCGCCCTCCTGGATGGTCCGAACTACCCCGCCGCCCTCGCCGACCAGCTCGGACTCACCCGGCAGAACGTCTCCAACCACCTGGCCTGCCTGCGGGACTGCGGACTGGTCCGTACACACGCGCACGGACGGCAGGTCAGCTACGAACTCGTCGACGCCTCCCTCGCCCACGCGCTGGAGGACCTCCTGCGCGTGGTGTGGGGTACGGCCCAGCCGCACGCGTCCTCCGGGGAACGGCGCGGTACCCTCGCCTGAGCCCCGTCGCCGCCTCCGTGGGGAGTCTCACACGCGGCCGCTCCCTGGAGGCGTGCCCGCGCCCCGGCTCCGCTGATCGTGGGAAACACCACGTCAGCGCGGGGCGTTCCATCGTCACCCGGGGCGTGCGACTTTGGTCGGGGACGACCCTGACAGAAGGTTGACCTCTCCCTGAAAGTTCCCTGAAGCGGGCCACCGGGGCACGGCTTCCGATATAACGCGACGTACGCTGACAACAGCGCCCGCACGGTTCCGATACCCGCAAGTGAGGACCGGCGCGTCGGCGGACGGCTGGCACCGCATCCCCGTGACGCTCCCGCCACCGCACGACCCCGGTGGCCGGTGCGCCGCGCATCGCGCGTCCCGGATGCCGCAGACCTCCACCCGGCAGTGAACAAGGAGCGAGAACCCCTTATGTCCAGATCGGCCCTATGGACCCCTGGCGCGGACACGCACCTTCGCGTGCCCTCCGCCCCGACGTCGGATGGGGGGCACGCGTGAACCGCCTGTCGAACGTCTCCCTCGGCAACCGTGCGCTCGTCCTCCTCATCATCCTCGCGGTGCTGCTCTTCGGGGCCCTCGCCGCGGTCGGAGCCAAGCGCGAACTCTTCCCGCAGTTCAGCCTCCCCGTGGTCACCGTCCAGGCGACCTACGAGGGCGCCTCCCCGCGCGTCGTGGAGGGACAGGTCGCCCAGCCCCTGGAGCAGGTCGTCCAAGGCGTCGAGGGCGTCACCTCCGTCACCTCCACCAGCAGCACCGGCACCGCCCAGATCATGGCGCAGTTCGACTACGGCCAGGACCAGACCGCACTGGTCCGCGAGACCCAGGTCGCCGTCGAGGAGATGTCCTCCTTCCTGCCTGACGGAGTGGAGACCACCGTCTCCTCCGTGGGCACCAACCTGCTGCCGTCCCTGGTCCTGGCGGTGAGCACCGACGGCAACGACCAGGAGACGGCCGACACCGTCGAGAGCGTGCTCATCCCCGAGATCGAGGCGGTCGAGGGCGTGCGCTCGGCCGTGCTCATCGGCATCGAGGAGGAGCAGGTCGAGATCTCCCTCGACGAGGACGAACTGGCCTCGGCCGGCCTGTCCTCCGAAGACGTCGCCCAGGCCCTCCAGTCCAGCGGCCTGCTCATGCGCGGCGGCTCCCTCGTGGAGGACGGCCGCGAACTCAGCGTCACCACCGGGCAGCAGTACACCAGCCTCGAACAGGTCGAGGACGTGTGGATCCAGCCCTCCCAGGCCGCGGTCTCCGCCGCGACGGCCGCCGGCGGCCCCCCGCCCTCCCCGGTCCAGCTCTCCGAGGTGGCCGAGGTGGAACTGGTCGCCCAGGAGGCCGCCGACATCTCCCGGGTCAACGGTGAGCCGAGCATCATGCTCATGGTGCTGCCCACCCCCGACGGCAACACCGTCGACATCTCAGACGGGGTCATGTCGGTCCTGGACGACCAGGCCGACCTGCTCGGCGAGGACACCGAGCTGACCACCGTCTTCGACCAGGCACCCTTCATCAACGAGTCGATCGAGGACATGTTCCAGTCCGGCGTCTACGGTCTGGTCGCCGCGGTCCTGGTCATCCTGGTCTTCCTGATGTCGCTGCGGTCCACCCTGGTCATCGCCGTGTCCATCCCGGTGTCCGTCCTGGCCTGCTTCCTAGGGATGCAGATCTTCGGGTTCACCCTCAACATGCTGACCCTGGCGGCCATCACCATCTCCATCGGCCGAGTGGTCGACGACTCGATCGTGGTCCTGGAGAACATCCGCCGCCACATGGGCTACGGCAAGGAGCGCATGGCGGCGGTCAAGGACGGCGTCCGCGAGGTCGCCACCGCGGTGGCCTCCTCCTCGCTGGCCACCATCGCCGTGTTCCTGCCGGTGGCCCTCGTCGGCGGGATGGTCGGCGAGATCTTCGTGCCCTTCGCCGTGACCAGCTCGATCGCCCTGGGCGCCTCGCTCATCGTCGCGCTGACGCTCACCCCGGTCCTGTGCTACTGGTTCATGCGGCCCAAGGACGTCGGCGACACCCCCCAAGAGGAGATCGAGCGCGCCGAGAGCGAGCGGGAGCTGCGCTCGCCGCTCCAGCGGGTCTATGTGCCGGTCATCCGGTGGATCACCGTCAAGCGCAAGAACGCCACCGCGACCGTCCTGGCGGCCAGCGCCGCCATCGCCGTCGGCACGGGTGCCCTGTACTTCACCATGGAGACCGACTGGCTCGGCCAGGCGGAGCAGAACACCTACACCGTCGTCCAGGAACTGGAGCCCGGCACCTCGCTCGACGTGGCCGACGCCGAGGCCGTCAAGGTCGAAGCCGTACTCGCCGACCTGGACTGGGTGGACAGCTACCAGGTGAGCGTCGGCGGCAACCCGCTGATGCCGGGCAACGACCAGATCAGCTACACCGTCACCGCCGACCCCGACACCGACCAACTGCGCAACCGCGACGTGCTGCGGGACGCCCTCGCCGACCTGGACACCGAGAACGAGCCCCGGCTCGACGCCTCGGGCGGTCTGGGAACGGGCATCGAGGTCCAGGTGACCGCCGATGACCACGACGCGCTCGTCGAGGCCGCGAACCTGGTCGAGGAGGCGCTGCTGGACATCGAGGGCGCCGACGACGTCGTCAACGGCGTCGCCCCCTCCCAGGCGTCCCTGGAGGTCCGCGTCGACGCAGAGGAGGCCGCCGAGCGGGGTCTGAGCGAGGCCATGGTCGGCCAGATGGTCGCCTCGGCCTTCAACGGCCGGGGCGTCGGCAACGCCACGATCGACGACGTGCGCCGCGACGTGGTCATCCTCCCCGGAGACGCGCCCGAGACACTCGCCGAACTGCGTGAACTGCCGCTGACCACCCCGACCGGCCAGGAGGTGGAGCTGGGCACCGTCGCCGACGTGGAGGAGGTCGTGCAGCCGCCCGAGCTCAACCGGATCGACGGCGTCTCCAGTGTGACCGTGTCCGCCAGCCCCACCGCCTCCGACCTCGGAGCGGTGAGCACCGCGATCGCCCTGGCACTGGAGGACCTGGACCTGCCCGCCGGGGCCGAGGCCTCGCTAGGCGGGGTCAGTCAGGACCAGACCGAGGGCTTCGCCCAGCTCGGGCTGGCGCTGCTGGCCGCCGTCGTCATCTGCTACCTGATCATGGTGGCGACGTTCAAGAGCCTGGTCCAGCCGCTCCTGCTGCTGGTGTCGGTGCCCTTCGCGGCGACCGGTTCGCTGGCCCTGCTCGCGCTGACCGGAACCCCGCTCGGCGCGGCTGCCATCATCGGCATGCTCATGCTGATCGGCATCGTGATCACCAACGCCATCGTCCTGATGGACCTGATCAACCAGAACCGGGTCAACGGCATGCCGCTCGGCGAGGCGATCGTCGAGGGCGCACGCCACCGCCTGCGGCCGATCCTCATGACGGCGGCGGGCACCGTCGCCGCCCTCGTGCCGCTGGCGACGGGGCTGGCCGGCGGAGGCGCCTTTATCTCCGGCCCGGTCGCCATCGTGGTAATCGGCGGTCTGATCTCGTCCACCCTGCTGACGCTGATCCTGGTGCCGGTGCTCTACCAGATGGTGGAGCACGGCAAGGAGCGCCGCGCGGCCAAGCGTGCGGCGCGCCGGGAGCGCCGGGCCGCCCAGCGGACGGGCGGGGACGCCGTCGGGGACTCCTCGACCGCGTCGCAGGAGCACTCGGGCGAGCCGGTCGGACGCTGACGGGCGAACACTGGAAAGGGGCGCTCCGCGCGCGTTGCGGGGCGCCCCCACCGCTGGCCGTCCGGTGTTTCACGAGGCCGTGGCACGGGATGTCTCACCGGTTCGACGGGGCGTCGATTTGTGCTCTCCGGGCACGGAAGGCAGGGTTCGTTTCATGGAAGAACCGAACAAGAGCCTCGACGACCTCGTCCGAGACGAACTGGGCGGGGAGCCGTCGCAGGAGGCCAAGGACTACGCACGCGAACTCTACGAGCGCTTCCGGCTGACCGGGGACGGTGGTGGCGCCGACACGGCGGACACCGCCGACGACGCACGGGACCCGGCCCCGCCGGGGGAGTGACGGCGACGCGGGACCGGTGCGGCGGCGTACCGTCAGAGCGGGTCGCCGCCGCAGTCCCACACCAGCTCGAACCACACCTTGCGCCCTATCGCGTCGCGCCGGGGCTCGGTCCCCCATGCGCTGGAGAGCGCCTCGACCAGGTCCAGACCCCGTCCGTGCTCCTCGGTGTCGTAGGGGGCGCGGTGCTGGGGCTGCGGCGACTCGGCCATGTTGCCCAGGTCGCGGACCTCCACCCGGGCCCATCCGGGGGCCTGGAGCACGTACACCTCGAACTTTCCGGCCTCCTGCCCGGACGCGCTGTGCGTGATGGCGTTCGTGGCCAGCTCACTGGTCAGCAGCGTCGCGGTGGTGAGCTCCGGGGAGGCGGCCAGTTGCCGGGCGACGAACCTGCGCGCGTGCGCGATCTGGCTCGGCAGCCCCGGGAAGCGGCGTCTGGCCGGTCTCTCGGTCTGGGTGATCTGCTGGGTGCGCTCTTCCATGGGACTCGCCGGTCGTTGGGGCGGACGGGACTCGGGGGAGAGGAGCGGGGCTGGGCGTCGGCCGGGCCGTGCGGGGATGGCCCCCGGCGGTGGCGCGTGCGCGTGCCGGGCACTGAGGAGACTGCGAGGGGCTGCGGTGTCACACATGGTGGACTTCCCTGGACGTGTGTTCGCGGCGGGCGGGCGGTGGTGCCATGCCCTCGTGGCGTCCATGCCCGCGGGGGCGGGTCACGGCGCGGTAGGAGACACACGGGTCACGCCCTCTGGGGCAGGGAGGGAAGTGGTCTGGTGCCACGGGGCGCGGAACGTCGGGTCCGGCGGAGCCGCGGGGGACCCTGTCGGACTGGGAAACGGGGAGGGGCCGGGGGCGGCCGTGACGGGTGGTCATGTCCGGTGGACGGTGTGCCCTACGACACTGGAGGGCGCAGTCGCGCTCAGCATACGCTTGGTACCTCCCCTGGAAGCCGGGTGACCTGGCTTTGGCCAGGATAGCCCCCTCTGAACTGCGAAAAGAGGGCAATCCGCGAGATTGTGGCGGCATCCGGTGCCAGGCTTCCGCGATCACGAGTGACGCATGTGACTCCCGAGTCTATGTAACGATTGGGTTACGTCAAGGCGAATGTCGCACGGCGGCAGGGTGGGACTTCCCGGGTTCGGGCTAGTGGCGGGGTATGGGGCGCGGCCTCGTGGGCGGGGGTTGCGGTTTGGGGCTCCGCTGGCCGTTATGACACTCTTCTGACGATCCATCCACCCCTGGTCCGCGTTCGTTGGAAAGCCGTCGATGAGACTTCACCCGCTCGCCGCCTCCTGTGTGACGGTGCTGCTGTGCGCCGCCCTCGCCTCCTGCTCCAGCGACGGAACGGCCCAGGAGGAGACGGAGCCGCCGGTCACCGCGGCCGCCGAACCGGACCCGCCGATGGACGAACCCGCCGAAGAGGACGACGGGGACGGAGGGCGGGAGCGGTCCTGGGAGGCCGTGGGCTGGGCCGCCCACCCCCTGGAGGCCGACGGTGGGAAGTACCCGGGCGTCGACGGCGGCTCCGGAGGGGACACCGTCACCGCCGCCGACGCGGGTACGCTCACCGCCCTGCTCACCAGGGAAGGTCCCCTCACCGTCGAGATTCGCGGCACCATCGACCTGGGCGGCGACGTGGCCGTCGGTTCGGACAAGACCCTCGTGGGCTCCCCGGAGGGGGGCGCGCTCACCGGCGGCCGACTGGTCGTCGACGGCGCTTCCGACGTCGTCATCGCCGACCTGGCCATAGACACAGGGGGCAGCGCCGTGGCCATCCGCGGCGGGGCGCACCACGTGTGGATCGACGGGTCCACCTTCAGCGGCGGAGGCGGCGACGCGCTGGTGAGCGTCACCGGCGGGGCCGACCACGTCACCCTGTCCTGGAACCGCTTCCGGGACTCCGCGGCCGCGGTGGACATCGGCGGGGCCGACGAGGAGCCCGGTGCGCTGCGCGTCACCCTGCACCACAACTACTTCGACGGCACCTCGGCCCGGAACCCGCGTGCCCGGGGCGCCGCGCACGTGCACGTGTTCAACAACTACTTCCGCGGCAACGGGGAGTACGGGATGAGTTCGGCACTCGACGCCCGGCTCCTGGCCGAGGGCAACTACTTCCAGGGCACCCTGTTCTCGGCCGTCTCCGGAGGCGCCGGGGAGGAGGCCCCCGGCAACGTGCTCACCCGCGACAACCTGCTGGTGGACTCCGCCCAGCCCGAACTGCGCGGCGAGGTCCCCGACCCGCCCTACGCCTACGAACTGGACGACCCCGGCCGCGTCCCCGACCTCGTCCAGGAACAGGCCGGGGCCCGGACCCGGGGCTGAGCCGAGCGGCCCGGGGTGCCCGGGAACCCCCGGCCCCCGGCGTGCCTTCACCCCCCGGGTCCAGGGATACGGCACCACGGCCGGAAGGCGGGCTTCTAGCCTTGCCGACGGTCCTCCTGCAGCGGACCTGCCACCCGGAATCGGGAACTGACGAACGCGCCGCCCCGAGCCGTCTCCACCAGTTCGAGATCGAGCCTGCGCGGCAGCAGCGGCCGCCCCGAACCGAGCGTCACCGGTGC
Organism: Nocardiopsis sp. LOL_012; assembly: GCF_048060475.1. Classification (NCBI taxonomy): domain Bacteria; kingdom Bacillati; phylum Actinomycetota; class Actinomycetes; order Streptosporangiales; family Nocardiopsidaceae; genus Nocardiopsis; species Nocardiopsis sp. LOL_012. Next base: position 39,963 of record NZ_JBHMIV010000020.1, read on the forward strand.
CACCGAGACGACCACCTCGTCCAGCAGTCCGGCGTCGGCGAACCGCCCGGCGAGCCCGCCGCCGCCGACCAGCCACAGGTCCCGGTCCCCGGCCGCCTCACGCATCGCCGCGTGGACCGGGCGCACGTCCCCCGACGCGAACCGTAGGTCGGCCCCTTCCACCTGGGGCAGATCCCGGCTGCTCATCACCCACGTCGGCACGGTGTACGGCCACGGCTCGTCGGTGCCCGCCCCGTGGGCGAGGATCCACTCGTAGGTGGTCGAGCCCATCACCGCGGCGCCGACGCGCGCCATGAACGCCTCGAAGCCGAAGGCCTCGTCCGGCTCGCCCTCCTGGCGCAGCAGCCAGTCCAGGGAGTCGTCCGGGTCGGCGATGAACCCGTCGAGCGTGGTCGCCGTGTAGTAGATCAGCATGTGCCGCCTTTCGTGTGTCTCGCAGCGTTCACGTCCCGGAACCCTCCTCGCCGCGCCTCGCACGCAGCCACAGGAGGGGGTCTCCGTCGTCGACCGGCCGTCCCGCCTCCCGCAACAGTTGCCGGACCAGTTGGCGGCGGTGGGCCGAGTAGGTGAGTACATGGGCCACGACCCCGCTCAGGACGAAACTCTCGGGCGGGTCGCACAGGGCGTCGATCAGGCGGTCGTTCCACGCGCCGCGGCGTTCGGTGTCGCGCACCATCGCCAGCCATCGTGGCGCCACCGACCCGTGCCGCTCCAGGAGCGCCGCAGTTCCGGCTTCCGGATCGTGTTCGGGCAGGTCGCGGCCTTCGATCGAGGCCAGCCACACCTCCACGGAGCTCACCAGCCGCTCCAGGACCGCCTGGACCGACTCCTCGCGGCCCTCCCAGGACAGGACGGTGAGTCCGGGACGCCGACAGGCGCGGAACTCCCCGTCGGTGAGGTCCCCCGCCGCCTCGATCAGGTGACGGGTGTCGTCGAGCGCGTGCTCGACCATCTGCTCGGTCAGTGGGTTCATGGAGTGCTCCCCGCTGTGGAACCACAGCGACACGGGTGGGTGGAAGTGGATGCCGTTGGGCGCGGGCAGCCAGTGGCCGCAGCCCGGATCCACCGTGCTGGGAGGCCGGCCGAACGCCCGGGTGAACGCGCGGCTGAAGCCCTCCACGGAGCGGTACCCGGCGCCCCACGCTGCGTCGGTGACGCTGCCGCCCTCTTTGAGGTGCCAGGCCGCCCGTTCGAGCATCACCCGTCGGCGCATCGCCACCGGGGCCTCACCGGTGTCGCGTGAGAGCGTGCGGGTGAAGTGGAACGGTGAGGTGTGGGCGCCTCCCGCCATGTCGGCCAGGGTGCGGTGGTCCTCGTCGAGCACGGCGTCGAGCAGTTCGCGCAGGCGGTCCCGTCCGGTCATGTCCTCAGTCTGCTGCGCCCGGCGCCACCCGCGCTTGACCGTTCTTGCGCGGTTTCCCGGAGCCGCCGTCCACCCTGCGCGGGTCCGCACCGCCCCGGGCGGTCACGGCCCGGGTCCGGACCGTCCCGGCGGACGGCCGTTCACCGAACGTCGCTGTACTCCACGGTCTCCCCGGCGCCGTCCTTCGCCCGCAGCGAGAGCCTGAGCGGGTATCCCTCCTCACCGATCCACAGCGCGAACTCGGCCCCCTCCGCGAACACCAGTTCACCACCGCCCGCCACCGACCCGTGGTCGCCCCGCAGCGCCGTGAAGGTCCCCGTGAACAGGTAAGCGCCGCGCACCGCCTCCCCCTCGCCCCGGGCGGGCCCCACCTCGCGTTCGCCGGCGAACGCGAGGTCGGTGGAGGTGGACAGGACCGCGCGAAGCTGGGCGGACCCGAACTCGGCGGTGCCGAGGTAGCGGTCGGCTCTGGTGGGGGCGTCCAGGACGGACAGGCCGGAGCCGGCCACCGTCATCAGCAGTTGCTCCGAACGCATCTGATACCGCTGCACCTCCGGGCCGTCGGTTCCGCGGTAGGCGTAGGAGAACACCGGATCGCGGCCGGAGTCGTAGACCGCCTCCCCCTCACCCAGGAGCGTCCCCGGCCCCTCACCGGGGAGCCCCTCCTCCGCGGCCGAGGGCCCGTGCACCGTGAAGGCGACCTGGAACGCCGAGGCGTCCTCCAACCGCTCCACGGCGGCGGTGACGAAGGAGGCGGCGTCCTCGGGGGAGGCGTCACCGTCCGAGCGGGTGTCCTCGACCGCCAGGGTGGCGACGAGCCACCCGGTCGTGGCCACCGCCAGGCAGGCCAGGGCCACCGTCAGAGACAGCCACGGGTTCGGAAGCCGTCCACCCGGGGACGGCTCCGGTTCCGGGACATCCTCGGCTGAGGTGTCCGGTATCGACATCGACACGGGTACGGCCTCGTTTCTACGGTTCGCGGGTGCGGTCCGAGGGCTCGGAGGGCGGTCGGTCCGCTCAGGCGTCGGACGGTTCCCCGGGGTCCGGCGGGGCCGCTCGCCGCTCTGTTCGATCGTGGCACGGAGGTAGGACGTACCGCCCTCCCACCCGGGGCGGGGGTGGTGACCCGCCCGCTGCCGGGGTCAGAGCGGCACCGGGGGGTTCTTCGCGTAGGAGCGGATGGCGCGCGCCACCCGCCGTCTGTGCCCGGCTGAGCAGTTCCACCCCCGGCCGGTGGGCTCTCCCAGCAGCCGGTCGAACCGCGGCCGGGGCCGTGGGCGCTCCGCCGCCTCACGGAGTTCGGACCGGGTGACCAGCCCCCGGGCGAGGAACGTGTCCAGGTGTGCTGTGGCCGCGAACACCGAAGGTGCTCCGGCGGCCAGGTCCGCGGCGGTCCGGGCGGGGGCGGTGACGCACTCCCGGTGGGGGCCACCGCCTGGCTGCCTGCCCCCCGGACCCCCTGGGGTACGGCCGCGTGCAGGAGCGACCGGGCCACCCGCTCCCCGCGCGGGTGGGCGTTCACGCCCCACACGTACGCTGCGGTGATGGCGCAGGCGACGGCGTCGGCAGAGAGCAGGGCGAGGACGGGGCGCAGTGTACGCGGCAGGAGGGCGCGTTCGGGGGTGCGGTCAGCGCTTTCGGGCATGTATCCAGGTTGTGTGATGGTCGTGGGGCGGACAAGGCCCGGCCGCGGCCTGTGGACAACGGGGTCAGAGCATGGGCCCGGGGCCCGCCGCCAGGTGGATGTGGTCCACGTGGTCCTGGGTGGCGTTCCCGGTGTCCTGGTGGAAGCGCTTGACCGCCTCCCACGGCCCGACGGGGTCCCGGGAGGCGTTCCAGATGTGGTGGTCGTAGATGAGCCCCTTGACGCCGAGCTGAGAGGCGTTCTGGATCACCCAGTCGATGACCGTGACGGCCGTGGCGTCCATCGAGGGGGTCGGTGCGCCGCCGAGCGGGGCCATCATGTAGTCGACCGCCATGCCCGCGTGGTGGTCGCTGCCGGGTTCGTAGCGCTGGCCCCCGGCGGTCAGGTAGAACCCGCCGAACTCCTCCTGCAGCGTCTGGTGCACCGCGCACATGGTGGGGTGCAGTTGGCCCAGCGACGCGCAGTTCACGATGGCTCCTCCGGCGTAGACCACGGTGGGGTCGAACCTGTACTGGCCCTCCTGGTCGATCAGGTGGACGTCCAGCAGGTCCCGGGCCTGGTCCAGGCTGGTGATGGGGCCGCCGCACTCCACCCCGAAGGCCGTCCGCGAGCACTCGTAGGGCTGCTCCACGATCGCGATCGCCGAGGCGTTGCCCACGGTCGTGTCCGACTCCTCCTCGGAGCCGTCGCAGACCACGTCGTTCCACGCCCGCGAACCGTCCGCCTCCAACTCCCTCTGGCAGACCGCCCCGCGCACCTCCACCCGGATGATGTTGCCCGAGCGCCCCATGGTGTTGTCGCTGGCGCGGATGTCGGTGAGCACCGCCCCGTTGGCGCGCGCGTACTCCGCGGCGCGCGCCTCGGCGACCTCCTCGTCGAACCAGGGCATGGGGTAGTCGCCGGCCAGGAGTTCCTCGGCGGCGGCCTCCTGAAGCGCACTCGCCGCCGCCAGCGCCGCCGCGTCCGCCGCGGTCTGGGTCCGCGAGCGCATGTCGCCCGCTGCGCCGATCCGTACGAAGAGCAGGGTGAGGGACAGCAGGGCCAGGGTCAGCCCGAAGATGAGCAGGATGTTGGCCTGCCCTTGGTCGTCGCGGCCCAGGAGGTGGTGCCGCGGCCGCGCGGGGTCGGCCGCGCGCCGGGGGGTCCGTCGCAGTCCCATGCAGCGTTTTCCGTCGGGGGGGAGAGGGGCCGGGGGAACGGAGGAGCGGCGGGGGCCTCCTCCGCCGGTAGCTTATCCACCCCGGACCGTGATCGGTAGTGGGTGTGGACGAACGCTCCGGCCGCCCGTGCGGCTCCGGAGCGCGCGGGTCCGCGCACGGCTTTCCGTAGGTGCTCCGGCGTTTGAAGCAACCGCCGTGCGGGGTGGGGGAGAGCGGTCACGGGGCGGCGGTGGGGACCGGCTCGCCCGTCGGCCCCGGGCCTCGGCCCGGCACGGTCATCGGATACGTTGCCGCCGCCGAACAGGGACCGCGCGAGGAGATCGAGCAGGTGACCGGCGCGGAGCCGCTCGATGAGGACCGCGAGGGCCCCGCCGGTGCCGTACCGCTGCGGTCGCGCGATGAGGACGTCGAGCGCCCCGGCTCAGGCCAGGCGCCGCCGTACCGCGTCGGCCATGTGCACGTCGGCCACGGTCACCTTCAGGTCCCCGTCCGCCCACGGCCCCGCGGTCACCGACCGCACGTAGGGGCCCCGGCGCCACGTGCGGGAGGTGTGCTGGGGGACGGCCACGGCGCCCACCCGCCCCAGGCCTCCGGGCGGCCCCATCAGCAGCCGCAGCCGCCATGTGGCCCGTACCGTCCCGCGGCCCCCCTGGTCCTCGTATTCGAGCAGTGGCAGCTCCCCGACCAGCCGTCCGCCGAGCCCCACCGGGGGCACCTCGTGCAGCGGGAAGCGCCGACCCGTGCCGGATCCCCACACCACCTCCACCGAGTACTCCATGTTCTCCGGCGGCTTGGTGTCCAGCCGAACGTCGATCCGCACCCGTTCACGGCGGCGTCCGCGCAGGACCGCCCGGGCCTCGTTCACCCCCAGGATCGGCGCGGCGGGCTCCGAGAGCAGTCCCAGCCGGTCGTTGACCGTGTAGTAGGGCCGCAGCCGGGCCCCGTAGCCCCGCTCGCTCGTCACGTGCAGCGACGGGTACCCGATGATCCGCTTGTACCCCGTCACCCCGGTCAAGTGGCGGCCCAACGGGTGCTCCGATCCGTTCGACAGGCCCAGGCGCAGCTCCCACTTCTCGGGGTCGCCCGGCCGGTCGCCGACCACGTCCTCGGGGTCGACCACCGCGGTGAAGTGCCCGTCGGCCGTGACAGGGGCGGAGAAGCCGCGCACCTGGCGCGGCACCTCCTTGTGCCGTACCAGCAGGCGCGCCCTCGGGTCGGCGCCCGGATGCCGAAGGATCCGGCCCTGGACGGTGATCAGGTCGTCTGCGACCTCCACGTGCTCCACCTCGGCGTGGCGCTCCAGACGCCGCACGTGCAGCACCAGCTGCCCCCGCGTCGAACGGGAGGGCAGCACCAGCGCCGCCGGAACCTCCGCCTCGGCCGACAGCGGGTACCCCTCCTGGTGGATCTCCACGTCGGCGACGGCGCGTTCGCGACCGCCGTCCACGCGCAGCACCTCCCACGTCCGCGCCGCCAGGTCCAGCCTCCGGGCGTCCACGGGCACCTCGCCGCGCCCGTCGGGCACCAGCCCGACGCGCTCCCCGCCGTGCGCGAGCACGATCCGGTCCGGGGGGTGGGGGAACCACAGCACCGCCAGCCCGTCCTCCGCGCTGGCCCACACCTTGCAGGAGGGCGGCGGTTCGGGACGGGGGACGGGCACGGGCGGAACGGCGGGCACCCGTGCCCCGGCCAGGTCGGCGAACAGCCGTTCGTGCTGGCGCACCACGGTGGCGGGGTCGTAGCGCTCGGAGTCGGCCAGCGCCGCCTCGGACATCCGCTGCCGCAGGGGCTCGTCTGCCATGAGCAGGGCCAGCCCTTCGGCGATCCCCCTGACGGACTTGTTGGGCACGAGCAGCCCGTCCTCGCCGTGCCGGATGATCGCGGCGGGGCCGTGCGGGCAGTTGGTGCTCACCACCGGCAGCCCTGAGCGCATCGCCTCCACGATCGTCATGCCGAACGGCTCCTCGCTGGAGGTCACGGCCGCGAACTCGCCCTGGGCCCACGCCTCCTCCACGTGTGGGTGCGGCCCCATGAGCCACACCCGGTCCTCCAGCCCCAGCGAGCCCACGAGCCGGTCGAGTGTTCCGCGCATGCTGCCGCGTCCGTAGATGCGCAGGGTCCAGTCGGGAAACTCCTCAGCCACCATGGAGAAGGCCTGGATGAGCAGGTCGTGGCGTTTGCTGGGGGCCAGCCGGCCAGCGGAGACGATGGTGCGCGAGCCGTGGCCGTCGGCGGTGAAGGCCGGCGCGGGGACCGAGTTCGGGATGGACAGCACCTCGACCCCCGGCAGGGGCATGCGGGCGGTGTAGGTGCGCGCGTCGGCCTCGGTCACCGTCACGAAGGCGTCCAGATTGGGGTACTCCATCTCCATGACCCTGCGCAGGGGCAGGGAGTGCTGCTCGAAGGTGAGGTGCTCCTGGCCGACCGCGACGACGTGGTCGGGGGCGGCGCGCGCGATGGCCACGTTCAGGCCGGGCCGGGTGCCCACGACCACGTCGGCGTCGGTGGTGGCGAGGTACTCCTCCAGCCGTTCGTCGGTGAGACGGCTGTGCGTGGCGCCGCGGGTGTCCTCCACCGGGAACAGCGTGGGCGGCAGGCCGGCCTTCGGGGAGCCCTCGTACAGGGGCCTGCCGCCCACCCCGGCGCTGGTGCCCTCGGGGACGCGGCGCACGTCGACCAGTGAACGCAGTTTCACCTGGGGGGGTACGGGCAGGAGGGGGTCGGCGCGGTGCTGGAAGACCGAGACGATCTCCACCTCGTGGCGCGCGGACAGCGCCGCCGTCTGGTTGGCGACCGTGCGGACCGTGCCCCCGATGCCGTACATGTCGTTGATGAGATAGGCGATCTTCACGCTGCCCCCTGCTTTCCGCGCGCTGCTCTCCCGCCCCGTCGGGATGTCACGGACGAAGCTTCAGGTTATGGAGGGTATTTACGTATAAATGCGACATATGAGCCTGGTGGGAAAAGGTTTGCCGCCCCCTGTGGGACCTTTGCGGCCCTCCGGGAGAGCCGCTCCCCGCATCGCAGCGCCCTGTGCCGTGGCCGGGCGGCATCCCTCTCCGATCCGGTCGCCGAAGACGCTCGGAAGGCAGAGCACGAAACTCCCGGTGGTCGGACCGTGCGCTGTTCCGTGCCGTGCGGGGCCTCCGCCGCCACATGGGAGGCCCGTGCGGACACCCTCCCGGCCTGGACAGGGGGCACGAACCCGCTCATCCTGGAAGAAGACGCGGAGCGGCAGGTGTCCCGGACACGTCCGCACCGGCCACTGGTACCCCGTCAGAGAGGAGCCCGTGATGAACACCGTGCGCGAGGTCATGACGGCCGGGGTCGTCACGGCCACCGGGGAGACGGGCTACCGGGAGATCGTCCGCCTGCTCGTCCACAACCGGGTGAGCGCCCTGCCCGTGGTCGACGACCGCAACCGGGTGGTGGGCGTGGTCTCCGAGGAGGACCTGCTCCACAAGGAGGAGTTCACCGGCGAGGACGAGTACGGGCAACCCCTGCGCACCCGGCTGCGGGCCCGCCTCGGCACGGGCGGACACGCCCAGGACAAGGCGGGTGCCAGGGCGGCGTCGGGGCTGATGACCGCACCCGCCGTCACGGTGTCCCCGGAGGAGACCGTGGCCGGCGCGGCCCGGCTGATGGAGAAGCACGGGGTCAAGCGGCTGCCGGTCGTCGACGGCCAGGGGACGCTGGTCGGCGTCGTGAGCCGCTGCGACCTGCTGTCGGTGTTCCTGCGCGACGACGAGGACATCGCCGTGGACGCCCGGGAGGAGATCACCGACACCCTGCGCGCACCGCGCGCCCGGGAGCCCGCCGCGATCGTCGAGGACGGGGTGGTGCGGCTGTCGGGAACCGTCGAGCGCCGCAGTGACGCCCAGGCCGTGATCCGCAGGGTCCACGAGCTGGAGGGCGTCGTGGCCGTCGACTCCGACCTGGACTGGTGGGTCGACGACGTCGTCCCCGAACACGTCCGCTGGCGCGCGGGGACACCCTGAGGCGACCGGCCCGTCCGCGCGGACGGGCCCCGGATCAGTCGTCCAGGCGGTCCACCGCGTCGTCGACCAGGGCACGCCCCGCCTCGCCGTACAGGTGGAACACCACGTCGGCGCCCCGCTCCCGCAGCTCCCCGATCTCCTCCTCGCGGGTGACCACCCCGGCGATCATGGCGCGCAGGCCGTCGCCGTGCAGTTGGTCCAGCGCCGCCAGGTTGCCCCGCTGGTGGGGCATGGCCAGCACCACCAGCCACACCTTCGGATCCAGGTTCAGCCGCTCCCAGAAATCGGGATCGGTGGCGTCGCCCTCCACCACCCGGTACCCCAGGAGCCGCAGCCGCCGCACGGTCACCGGATCGTGCTCCACCCCCACGGTCGGCACGGCGTACTCCCGCACCAACCGCTCGTAGGCGCCCCGCCCCACACGGCCCATGCCCAGCACCACCGCGCGGGCCCCGCCGACATGGATGGGCCGGTCACCCTCCGGCTGGCCGGTGCGCTCGTGACGGGCCAGCCACGGCCCGACCCTGCGGTACACCCGCTCGCCGGCGGCGTTCAGCGGCGCCGACAGGGCGAAGCTCAGCGCCACGGCCAGCGCCAGCGCCACCAGCCAGTCCTCGGAGAGCCACCCCTGCGACGCGGCCAGGGCGGCGACGATGAGCCCGAATTCGGAGAAGTTGCTCAGGGTCATCCCCGCCAGCAGGGAGGTGCGCCCGCGCAGTCGCAGGCCCAGGAACAACGCCGTGAACAGGGCCCCCTTCAACGGCACGAGCAGCAGGAGCAGCCCCGCCAGCAGCGACCCGGCATCGGGCAGGGCCGTGAGTCCGATGCTCAGGAAGAACCCCACCAGCAGCAGGTCCTTCACCGAAAGCAGCGTCTTGGCCAGGGGCGCGGCGTTGGCGGAGGGCCCCAGCAGCAGCCCCACGACCAGAGCCCCCAGATCGCCCTTCACCCCCACCAGCTCGAACAGGGCGTGGCCCGCCACGAGCGCCGCGGCCACCCCGAAGAGCACCTGCATCTCCCCGTACCCGATCCGGTCCAGCAGCAGCCGCAGCAGCGGAGCCGCCGGGATCAGCAGGAGCAGCCCCGCGGCCCACGGGCTGGGCGGATGACCCGAGGAGGCGGACAGGAACACCACCGCGAACACGTCCTGGGCGATGAGCACCCCGATCGCCAGACGGCCGTAGAACGACCCGGACTCGCTGCGCGCCTCCAGGGCCTTCACCGCGAACACCGTGCTGGAGAAGGACAGCGCGAACCCCAGCAGGAGCAGCGTCGGCCATCCGGCCTCCACAGCCATCGCCAGCCCGGTGAACTTCAGCGCCCCGACGAACAGCGCGACGAACACTGTGGAGAGGACCATGTGGACGGTGGCGGCACCCCACACCTGGTGGCGCAGCAGGGACCGCACGTCCAGCTTCAGGCCGATGGTGAACAGCAGCAGGGTGACACCCAGGTCGGCCGCGGTCTCCAGCGTCGGGGTCGACGTGTAGCCCAGGGCGTTGAGGACGAACCCCGCGGCCAGGAACCCGACCAGGGGCGGTAGCCGCAGCGCCAGGGCACCGAGCCCTCCGGCGAACGCGGCCACGATGAAGGCGGGTTCCATGCCTGTCCCTCGCTCCGTTGCGGCGGCCCGGCCCGCCTGGTCGGCGGAGACCGGCAGGCACCAGTGGGCAATACCGTACCCGCGCCGCCTCCGTGCCCCCCGGAGGCCCCCTCCGCCCCGCCGAGGTTCGCCCCACGGCGAACCTCGCGCAGAACCTCGCCCGCGCCGCCGACCACCCCGGCCGGCCGGGGTGGTCGGCGGTCAAGCTCGACGACACGGTGCTGACCTACGCACAGTTGGCCTCCCTCACCGAACAGGGCGCCGGGCTGCTCACCCGGCAGGGCGTGCGTCCCGGCGACCGGGTGGCGCTCATGCTGCCGAACGTGCCGCACTTCGCGGTGCTGTACTACGCCGCCCTGCGGCTCGGCGCGATCGTGGTGCCGATGAACCCGCTGCTCAAGGGGCGCGAGGTGGAGTACCACCTGCGCGACTCCGGCGCGGGACCCTCTTCGTCTGGGAGGGCTTCCGGGACGAGGCCGAAGCCGGGGCCGAGCGTGCCGGAGCCGCGTGCACCGTGGTCGAGCCCACCGGGTTCATGGGGCTGCTGGCCGGGGCGGATCCGGTGGGCGGCATGGCCGAGCGCGCCGACGACGACACCGCCGTCATCCTGTACACCTCCGGCACCACCGGGCAGCCCAAGGGCGCCGAACTCACCCACGCCAACCTCGTCCGCAACGTCGAACTCGTGGTGCGGATGTTCGACTTCACCGAGGAGGACGTGCTCTTCGGCGGTCTGCCGCTGTTCCACGTGTTCGGCCAGACCGCCGGGCTCAACGCCGCGATCGCGGTCGGTGCCTGCCTGACCCTGCTGCCGCGCTTCGACCCCGCCGACGCGCTGGAGGTGCTGGTGCGCGACCGGGCCACCGTGTTCGAGGGCGTGCCCACCATGTACGTGGCGCTGGTCAACCACCCCGAGCGCGGCGACTACGGCCTCTCCCCGCTGCGCCCGTGCGTCTCCGGCGGCGCGGCCATGCCGGTCGAGGTCATGTCCGCCTTCGAGGAGGCCTTCGGCTGCGTGGTCCTGGAGGGCTACGGCCTGTCGGAGACCTCGCCGCTGGCCTCCATCAACACCCCCGGCAAGCGGCGGCCCGGGTCGATCGGCACACCGGTCGAGGGGGTGGAGTTCCGCCTGGTCGGCGTATCGAGAGGGGGCTTTGAGAAACCGGGCATGGATCGTCTTTCTCGACGAATCGGGCGTCTCGCTGCTGCCCCAGGTGCGCCGCACCGACGCACCCCGCGGCCACGCCCCCATCATGGTCCACCGGTTGAACTGGAAGCGGGCGTCGATGGCCGCCGCGTTGGGCTACCACGCCGCCGACGCTGGGCGTGGGGCCCGGTTGTGCTTCGGCCTGCGTCCGGGCAGATATGGCACCGAGGCCCTCATCGGGGTGCTCGAACAGCTCAAAGCCTTCTACGAAGGCGAAAACGTGGTGTTGGTCTGGGATGGGCTGAGCGCGCACTGGAGCAGGGCCATGCGCGCCTGGGTGGAGGGTCAGGACTGGCTCACGCTGGAGCGGTTGCCTGCCTATGCCCCCGAGCTCAACCCCGTGGAGATGCTGTGGTCGTCCATCAAGGCCCGGGAGTTGGCCAACATGGCCGGTGACCACCTGGCCGACGTCGCCGACGCAGCCGAACGAGGCATCAATCGGGTCTGCGAAGACGATCGTCTCCCCTGGTCCTTCCTTGCTCATACCGGGTTGGCGGTCCATTCTCCAACCCCACACAACTAACGAAAAACTCAGTAGTGAGCCTTTCTCATCCTGAAGACGCAGGTCACAGGCTCGCACCGACTACGCGGAACCGCCCCTGACAGCAAGAAGCCCCTGGTAGGTGGGTTAACGACCAAGAAAACCTGCCACACCAAGGGCTCTGATGCTGTTCTATCCTGCCGCGCTGCCGTTGTCACGCCGGACTCTGAACCTGGCCGCCCGCACCATCCGCACCCACCGCAAGAACAGCCGATCCCGGTGGCGGCGTCTGGCCCCGGCTCAGCAGGCCCCGCTCGTGCTGGTCCACCTGTACAAGGGCGAGCCGTTCGCCCGGGTCGCGGCCGGTTTCGGAGTGGGAACCACGACCGCCTGGCGGTACGTGCCTGAGACCACGGCCCTGCTCGCCCAGCAGGCCCCCGCCCTGGAGCAGGGCCTACGCCGCGCGCACCGGAAAGGGCGGGCCTACGTGATCGTCGACGCCCGCCTTGATCGCCTGCGACCGCGTGGGAGCCGACCACCCGTTCTACTCGGGCAAGCACAAGCGGCACGGCATGAACATCCAGGTCGTCGCGGCCCCGGACGGTGAGCCCCTGTGGACCTCGTGGTCGCTGCTCGGATCGGTGCACGACACCAGAGCCGCACGGGTGTGGAGGATCGCCGAGCGCATCGCCGCCGCGGGGCTGCTCGGTCTGGGCGACAAGGGGTACGTAGGGCTCTCGGAGGTGGTGTCCTGCCCGTTCAAGGGCAGGGGCAAGCCGCAGTGGAAGAAGGACGCCAACTCCGACCACGCCAGGCTCCGCTCACCTGGTGAGCGGGCCATCGCCCAGCTCAAGAACTGGGACATCCTGCGCCCACCAAGGGAATGGGAACGGTGGTGGCTGGTGATCTCTCGTAAAGCGATAGCGGTCGGGTACCTCACGCATTACAGGGGGTCGAGCTTAGCGGACAAGAACCTCACCAGCCTTGTGCATGATTCCTGTCGTCGTGGGTTGGTTACTCAAGGCCGCAGGAACTCAGCGGGCCGATTCCGTGGTCCCAAGAGATCTGCTTGAGCCGGATGCCGGGAAACTGGCGCGTCCGGTTCTGAGGGGGCCCTGGCGCAGCAATGCGCCGGGGCTACCCGACTCGCTCTCCGGTCGCCTCGGCGGCACCTATACCCTCCTGGCCCACCGGCACCGCACCGGCCTGCACCTGACCTGTCGGGACCGGGGTGGGCTGTGCGAGCGGGACGCGCCCCTCGCGCCGGAACCGGACGCTCTCGACCTGGCCGCCGAATCCGGTCGGGGGCTGGCCCTGCTGGACGCGCTCTCCACCGACTGGGGCGACAACGGCAACGCCCACTACAGCAGCGTCTGGTTCTACCTGGCCTTCGACCTCGCCGGGAGTCAGTGGAACGGCTGACCGGCCCCGCACCACGACCGAGACTGACCTTCGATCGTGAGTGTGAGGTGGGAAGACGGGGGTGGAAGGTGATGCCCGACACCCTCCACCCCCTGAACCCCTACCTCATAGCCGTGATCAAGAAAGGACCAGGATTCTGATGACTCACCCTATCCCCGCACCCCGCAAGCCCGCAGACGTTCGACAGATTCGCCTCACCCAAAGTGCGGGGCCGCTCACCGAACCGGCCTGCTCGGCCTGCGCGCACCCCTCGTGCCGGACCCGCCGCGCGGCCCGACAGCGCCTGAGCGGCGGCCGACGCGCCGAGTTCGCCCGTGAGCACACCCGGGCCGCCGCCATCCAGGTGAGGTATCCGGGCTGCATCGTGTACTTCGGGGAGGCGACCCAGTCCTACTGGGCGGTGACCCGGAGCGGACTCGTCGAGGCACGGCACATCGACGGACTCCTTCTGGAACTGTGGCGTGAGTACACCACCAGGCGGTCTGCCGCCAAGCCGGCCGAGCCAGCGGCGCCACCACGGTTCGCGAGCGGGAGCCGCATGCTCGTGGCAGCCTGAGTGTCGGTGCTTCCCGGCGCCGGAGCGGTCAGTACGTGCGGGTGGCCTGCCACTGGGACCACGCGCCGCAGGGGGAGCCGTAGGTCTGGTCGATGTAGTCGATACCCCAGTTGATCTGTGCCCGCGCGCTCTCGGCGAACCCGGAGGGCATGTCCCCGTGTTCAGCGGAGAGGAAGCCCACGATGCCGACCGCTCCGGTGTCGGGGTCGACGAGCGTGTGGTCCCAGTTGGAGGTGCTGGTCCACAGGTCGTCCAGACAGTTCCACTCCTGGTCCGACCAGCCGTAGTTGTGGGCGATGGCCATGCCGATGCCCTGGTTGTCGGCGGTGTTGGAGTTCATGGCGTTCCACTCGTAGGCCTCCGGCTCGGGTGGGCGCTCGACCTCCGTCCAGGTCTCGCCGCCGCACTCGGGGCCTTCGACCAGGCAGACCATCTCCCGGACGGCGTCGTTGAAGGTCTGGCTCACCTGGGACTGGTAGACGGCCAGGAGGATCATGCCGACGAGAATGGTGACAGCGGCGATCTCGGTGAAGGCCGCGCCGCTGTCACTGTCGGACCGCTGCGCGGGGCGTAGGCGATCGAGGAAGCGGGGGAGGGGGGACCGGTGATTTCGCACGCGCGGCGGCCTGGTGCGGTCGCCGGGCTTCCGCGACGGCCGGGTGGGCGTCGGTCGGCGGGAGTCCCCGAGCCGCGGGCTGTGGGGGGTGGGCAACGTGCCTCCAGTCGTCACGTGGGGGCCTCAGGAGATGGGAATGTCCTCGATCGGCTCAAAGCCAGGGATCTCGACAGTCACAGTGTCAACATCCGCAGGAACAGAGTAGAGCGACCAGTAGTAGATTTGCTCGTTCTCTCGAACGCGCCCTCTGAAGTCACTCGAAGTGTTGCCTGCGCACAAGCAAGCGCCAGTTCCATCCATGACAGGGTGGAAACGGTTCGATGCACTATCTGAAATAGTGACTCCAGAGTAATATGGTCCGGAGTATGTGTAGTAAGGGTTTGCGGCCCAACTGATGCTGATGCTCCTGTCGCCTTGATTTTTAATACTCCAAGTGATGGACAGAAAGTTTTCTGCTTCGTTTCGCTCTGCTGTGTGTACATAAGCGATTGAATCAGATGATGGTCTGGTATTTCCGGGAGACTCCCCGAGGTATTCGAGTTCAGAGGCTGCTGTGGTGGATGACGTGTTGAAGAGGAGGATGGCTGCTAGGGCGAGGACCCCCATCCTGGGTGCTGATTTCCTCATTTTGGCTTCTTCTATTTCTCGAATGTAATGGTGACTCGCCGGTTTCTCTCTTGCCCTTCAGGGGTTGAGTTATCGGCAATAGGGTCTTTGGATCCATGGCCGTTTACTTCAAAAGAGACGCCGTCTCGGGTGATCAACTCGGAGAGAGTGGCCTCGACCGTTTCTGCTCGCTTGAGCGATAGTGGATTGTTGATAGAGTCGGTGCCGGTATTATCAGTGTAGCCATCTACCTTTACAACTGTGGAATTTGCATCGCTGATTTCAACCGCGACCTGTTCAAGAATGTCCTGAGATTCGAGGTTCAGGTCCGAGCTGTTCGTTGCAAACAGTACATCCGAGGAAAGGATGATGCTAATTTCATCTTCGTCTTCCGTCCGCCCTGTGTTCTCTTCAAGGTCATCGGAAATCATGGTGAGATCCAATATGACGGGATCAGCTAGATTCACATCTTCTAGTATCTCTGTTGACTCGCTGATGGGGACATCGAACATCGGGGGAGTGAGCGGTGTGACGACAGTCATTTGATCAATATTGCTTGGTGGTGCAGGGAACACTACCCATGCGGATTTATTTCCGCCTTCCCGAATGGACCCTTCTAGGGTGTGACACACGCATGACCCATCATTTGCATCATAACTTATGTAGCGTTTCTGGTTAATTGTGTCGATGAGTGTTAATGCGCCAGTCGTGTACATATCTCCTTTCTCTGTCTCTGCTAGCCCATCATTTAGTAGAAAACTTTGGGGAGATTTATTTTCGATATTAAATCGAAGTCTAATTACGTCATTCTGGAGGCGCTCCAAAGCAACGATGTCAATTTGGAAACTGCTCCCAAGTTCTGTGGACGATGTTAGACTGCTCGCTATGACCTCTTCCTCTGCTGGGAGCGATCCTGGGGGTGAAGATGAAGCGGAGCTTGAATCTTCTTCGAGGTTTCCTGTGGTTTGCGTTTCTTCGCTAGGGCTTACTACGCAGCTGGAGGTGAGAAGCGAAAATAAAATTGCGCATGAGCCCAAGAGAAGCTTTCTTTTCTTCGGCCTGGGTCTATGGGAGGGGAGATTCACTGGCATTCTTTGGATCGTGTATTGGAGGGGTTGACTAGTTATTATCGGCTTCTCCATCGAAGATTTCGCCGACGATATTGGATATACCTCCACTGATGTCTGTGTTTATCCCTGCTGTAAGAACTGCGGTGGCGATCAAGGCTACCAACAGCAGCAACGCGCCGTATTCGGTGATGCTGGCGCCTTGGTCGTCCTTCTTGTGGGCGGGGGTCGGGGAGAGGTAGGCACGGGCCTTGGTCAGGATGCTCATGTCCGCAGGCTCCTTGTGGGGGAGGTCGGGTGAGTGCGCGTGGTCGTGGCCGCGTCGCGGGGGCGCGGGGCTGTGCGGGGAGAACGGTCGGGGGCACACGGGGGGCGTATACCCCCGTTGGGGTCCACTATCCAGTATCCGTAAGGCTTCCGGCTCTCCCCCTGGCCGGATGTGGCCACGCACCATCGCCGTCCGCTGGCCCGGCCGCATCCACGTCCGCCCGGCCCGCGTTCCCCGTATCGGGTGGGACGCGTGTCCACCTGGGTCGGGTAGCGGACACCCGAGGGGTTCGGTCACGGCTGCTGCCATCCAGGGGGTAACGATGGGTGCTCGATGAGTCACCATGATCGCATGTGTGCCCCTCTGCGCGCCATGGGCGGCTGTGGATAACCCCGTTCTCGCGGGGGATTCGGTCGGCACCGGACGGGCCAGCCGGACACCGGACGAACGAAGCGCCAGACCGGACCGAACCAAGTCCGGTCCGGCGAAATCCCACCGTATGGTGTTGAATCACCATCCGGGTGACCGTCTCCCGGTAGCCAACCCCTGACCCCCCATAGGAAAGGCGGCGCAGTGGACAACAGCACGGTCTATCTGGCCGTGGCCTTGGCCGCGGCACTCCTCATCGGCGGCTTCCTCCTGGCCACCGTGATCCGCAACAGCGCCGCCTACAGATCCGTGATGAGAGCGGTCCCCCCGGTGCTGTTCACGCTGGAGCCCGGGGACGTCAGTCCGGCGGAGCTGGGCTACCTGGCCGGTGGGCGCGAACGGGCCGCCGAGGTTGCGGTGATGGGCGCCTTCCTCAGCGGACGTATCCGCAATCAGGACGGGAGGGGGTTCTTCGTCCTGGGCGACCCGCTGAACCCGGGTGGGCCGGAGCAGGACGGCCTTCAGCGCTCCGTCGTCGAGACCGTCCAGGCCAGTGCGGGTGCGCGGGGCAGTGAGCTGGTGCGCCGGACGGCGGCCGGAGAGGCCGTGGATGTGGTCCGGTCCTCGCTGGTGGGGCGCGGGCTCATCGCCCACACACCCGCACTCGACGGGCTGCTGGCACGGCGGTCCGCCCTCCAGGGGTGGACGGTGGCGGTCTACGTGGTGGCTGCGGGGGCCGCGACCGCCGGTATCGCCGCGGGCATGAGCGGGTTCGGGTGGGCTCCGGCGGTGGTCGTGGCCGGTCTGTTCCTGGGTCTTCTGGCCGTGGCGGCCTATCTGGTGCTCGCCCTGACCGGCGGGGCGCGTCCCACGGTCAACACCCGGGCGGGGGCGGACCTGGTGGCGCGGGCACAGGGGTGGTACCCGGCGGCGGAGACCATGACGCACGAGCAGGCGCAGCGCCATGTGGCGGTCACCGGCCTGCGCGGGCTGTACACCCGCCGGGCGCCAGGGGCCGCGGCCCATCCCGTGTACGCCCACGGCGACGGGGCGGTCGGCGGGGCCGACGGGGGCGCACCGATGTGCGGTCTGGAGGATCTGGCCGGGTTCGCGCGGGCCTGCCAGGGCGGCACGGAGCCGGTCGGTGCTGGGCCGGATTCGGGTGTGGGGCCGGTGGGCTCGGGGTCCGGTGCGGGGGCCGGACCCGTCGGGGGCATCGGTGGCGGTGGGGGCTTCGACAGCAGTGGCTGGTTCGGGGGCGGCGGTGACTCCGGCGGCGGTGGGGGCGGTGCTGACGGTGGAGGTGGCGGCGGGGGGTGACCCTGCGGTGGGGGCGGGGTTTGTTGTTGTGGGGTCGAGGTTGGTTCTGCGGCGAAGGTGGGCGTTGATTTTCGTCTTGGGGCGAACCTCGACGGTGCGGTGGGGCGGGCGGATCAGGGGGATCACCGGTGGGGCCGGAAGTGGCCACGCCGGTGTCGTCTTTCGGGACCTGTGGCCGCTCTTTTGTGGGTCTGGGTGCCCTATGGTGCTGTCTTGTACCCCCGTGATGACGGCATGAGGCTCCACGTGTTGCACTCATGTCCACCCCGTTGAGCTATGGCAGCGTTGCCGGTACCCGCTTCGGAAGTTGCTGCTCCATGGATTCTAGGTTCAGGAGTGTGGTTTTGTTGGCCGGTATGGACCCTTCAGAGGCGGCGATGCTGCCCTCACTGCGGCTTCGCGGATACTCGGTCTTCCTGAGGACTGGAACGAGGCGGTGGAGGACATCGCTTCGCTCATGGCGCATGGACCCGGGCTCAGCCAGTCCGACTGGACGAACTTTGGTGCTACCCAGGAAGATCACATGTTCGATGTTCAGGAGCAGGCTCGCATTCTCGTAGAGAACATCCAGGCGGCGGCCTCCGAAGGCGCGCAGACCGACAGTGAGTCTGCTACCGATTTCAGCTCGACGACCGAACCGGTCATCAACCGACCGGTGAACGAACCGGTCTGAATGATCCTCCTTGCCCGCCTGACATCCCCCGGATGATTCAAGGACGGCTCCGCCTCCAAGGAGTGACTACCAACTGTCGATCCAGGTGTGCCCGGTAACCGTGGCTGCTTTGCAGAACCAGGTTCAAGTCTTCGGCGGCCTGTACTCCAACATCTGTGGCCGTTCTACCAGCTATAACGCTGTAGCGAACACGACCGCCACGGAGTTTACCGAGTTGATCGAAGCCGATCTAAGATGATCTGGAGCCTCAGATTCAGTACGGTATCGAAAATATTAAAGAACTCTATGAATCCGAGTCGATGGATAATCTAGACTTCGATGGATATGAAATTCTTGTAGAAGCTGGCGCGCTCGTGGAAGGCGGTGGTGTTTATTTATAGTAGATTCCGGGAAATGGAAAATTGGGGAGGGCGGTCGCCCGTGTGGTTCGGAAGTTCATCAGGTCATCAGTGACTCTATAAAGGTGAATGATGTTACATGGCGTGGAGGGGTTGGGCCTGGTTCGGAATTTGCTGACGAATATCTTCTCTTGTATGAGAATGATTATAGTACCCGCAGGGATTATGAAGAGAGCATGGAAGAATACGTTGAATGCGAATCCTGACTGTGGCTGACAGCGTTCGGGTCAAAGCGGTGCGTCACACCCTCACCACCCCGCCGCTGACCGAAACTCCGCTTCCAGGGGTGAGTAACGGTCTCTTCGGGGGAATCCACACTGCACGAGGCGCCGCCCCCGGCCCCCGTGCTCCGGTCCGGTCCTCTCTCCACGGCGAGAGCGCAACCAGAGCCCGCCCGTGCGACAGACCCTGATTCCCCTGATCCCCCCGGAAGAAGGCACATGGACAGTCTGTTCCCCCTCCTCGCCGCCCTCGCTCTGGCCCTGGTCATCACCGTTCCGCCCCTGGTCACCGTGCTCCGCAGCGCCGAGGCGCTCAGGCTCGCGCGCACGAGGGTCCCCGAGTCCTCCAGACCCTCTCCGCCGGAGGACCTCACCCCCCTGCACCTCGGCTACCTGGCCGGGGGCGCCGTGCGCACCGCCGAGGTCGCGCTCATGGAGGCCCGCCTGCACGGCCGGGTCTGCGCGCCCACCCGCGACGGCTTCCTCGCCCTCGTCGGGCCGGACGAGCCCCGAACATCGGAGAAGGAGAAGATCCGCCGCGACATCGTCCGGGCGTTCCGCGGCCGGGCCGCGATCGGCGGGCGCGAGCTGATGCGCCACGCGGTCGCCAGCCGGGGGATCGACCGCGTGCGGTCCCAGCTCCACGCGCGCCGGCTCATCGTGGACTCCCCTGAGCTGCGGGCCTCGCTGGCCGCACGGGCACGCTTGCGCGGTGTGTTCCTGCGCCTGTTCGCCGTCGCCCTGGTGGCCGTGGTCACCGGGTTCTGTCTGGACGTCTCGGCGGTGGCCTCGGGCGGCTGGGGTACGGCGCTCCTCACCGGCGGCATCACCACCGGTGCCGTCGTCGCGTTCACCCGCCTGGCGCTGGGCCTGTCCGGGGGGCTGCGCCCGTCGGTGAACACCCCGGCCGGGGACGCCGTGCTGGCGGAGAGCGCCGAGCGCTATCCGGCATCGGAGACGATGGACACCGACCACGCGCTGCGCCACACGGCCCTGGCCGGTTTCCGGGCGCTGAGGCTCGCGGCCTCCCCTTGGAGCCGTTCCCGTGAGGCCGCGGCACAGGACATGGCCGCGGCCCCCTCCGAAACCTGTGCCCTCGGCGCCGTCCACCGGTTCGCGGAGGTCTGCCAGGGCCCGTTCGGGCCCCGCCGGGGCGCACCGTACGCGGGGGTCGACGGCTGGGGGCGGGGGTTCGCCGACGTCGGGGCCGGCATCGCCGCCGCCCCGACGTCGGCCGTGCGCTGAGCGCCGGTCAGTGCAGGTCGACGCCGGGGCCCTTGAGATCGAACATGTCGGCCAGGGCCTCGTAGGAGTGCAGTCGCGCCTTCTTGTCGTGGATCATCGAGGAGACCATCAGCTCGTCGGCGCCGGTGTCGGCGAGGAACTGCTCGATCTTCGCCTTGACGGTCTCGGGCGAGCCCACGAAGGAGTAGCGGAGTGTGGTGTCCACGCGCTCCTTCTCACCGGGGCGCCAGAAGGTGTCCATGCTGTCGATGGGCGGCGGGAGCAGGCCGCGCTGTCCACCGCGCACGATCCCGGCGAAGCTCTGCTGCTGTGAGGTGAACAGGCGGCGGGCCTCGGCGTCGGTGTCGGCGACCACCACGTTGATACCCGCCATCGCGTGCGGCCGGCCGAGCTGCTCGGAGGGCTGGAACCCCGAACGGTACTCCGCCAGGGCCTCGTACAGGGCCTGGGGGGCGAAGTGCGACGCGAAGGCGTAGGGCAGGCCCAGGTGCGCGGCGAGCTGGGCGCCGAACAGGCTGGAGCCGAGGATCCACAGCGGTACGCGCAGGCCCTCGCCGGGGACCGCGCGGACGGCCTGGCCGGGCTGGGCGGGTGCGAAGTAGGCCTGGAGTTCCTGGACGTCGGCGGGAAAGGTCGAGGCCGAGGCCGAGTCGCGGCGCAGCGCGCGCATGGTGCGGGGGTCGGTTCCGGGCGCGCGGCCCAGGCCCAGGTCGATACGACCGGGGTAGAGGGAGGCGAGGGTGCCGAACTGCTCCGCGATCACGAGGGGGGCGTGGTTGGGGAGCATGACGCCGCCCGAGCCGACGCGGATCGTGGAGGTGCCCTCGGCGATGAACCCGAGGGCGACGGAGGTGGCGGCGCTGGCCACGGCGCGCATGTTGTGGTGCTCGGAGAGCCAGAACCGGGTGTAGCCCCAGGCCTCCAGGTTCTGGGCGAGTTCCCTGGCCGACCGGAGGGACTCGCCCGGGTCGGAGCCCTCGACGATGGTGGCGTGGTCGAGTACGGACAGCGCGATGTCGGACATGGCGGCTTTCCCCCGGGTTCTGCGTCGAGCGGGCGGCCCGTCCCCCGGGGCGCGCACACTCGTGAGTTCGATAGTGATCGAACTAAGAAGTTACCCGTGAGTCGGACAACTGTCCACATCCGGTGCGGCCGTCGGCGGACGGGCGCACCGGACCTCGGGAGGCTGTACGGCGGCGCCCGGCCGCGGCCGGACGGTAGCCGTGGTCGGGCGCCGTCCTCGCCAGCGTAGGTCACGGCCGGTGCGTTGTCAGTGCGCACGTATGGCCGGAACCGGCCGCGGCCAGGGCGGTTGGTGCGCGGATCGGGGCGGGGGTCCCGAGAGGAGGGGATGGGGGTCGTCAAACGTTTTCATCGGAAAGGTGACCGAGTGGGTTCGTCTGTATGAACAGTGTTGGGTAATGGAGAGTGTGGGAGGCCGGGGGTAGTTTTTCTGGATTTCTCGGGAAGCGCTCCTTGAGGGAGGATGGGAATGGACTGGCCTCTTCTTCGCTTTAGTTCGTTTTACTGAGGGATGGCGCGCCGTCATAAAGGTGGAAACCGGGCGTGTCGCCTGCCCGTGTTTGGTGCTGCGGTCAAGGTGGGGAGGGGAGGCATGGTGGATCGTCTCTTTGTACTGGTCATCATGGGTGTCTGTCCGTTTTTCTCACACGGTGGTCGGTGTGGGGGTGAGGGTCAAGTGGCTTCCGCATCCCTGGGTGTTCTCTTTCAGGAAAGGTGCACGTCTCCAGTTGTTATCCGGCACAATAGGGGGCGAGGGGCGGGGGCCGATTACGGGGGCGTCCCCGCTCCACCCTTTTTGCTCCGGTATTCTGTTCGGCTATGCAGGAATCGGGTATCTTCTGGTTCTGAGTCCGTGAGAAATCGGGCGTATCGGTGCAGGCGTGATCTCTGGTGATTCCCCTGATATGGGTGGCTATTGACGCCTGAGTCCCTTTTCAGAAGACTTGGCACCCCTTCGCGGAGTCGGTCCGCACGGCCCCAGGACGGTGCCCGTGGGCCGACGCGACCACCCACAGGAAGGCCACCCCCCATGCCCCGCATCCCTGCCGTGCTCGCCGCGGTCCTGCTCTCCCTGTCCGCGCTGACCGCCTGTTCCGATGAACCGGCGGAGGTGCCCGCAGAGCAGACCGAAGCCGAGTCCTCCGAGCAGGCCCAGGACGCCGTCGAGGCCCAGGACCAGTTGCCCGAGGACTGGCCCGAGGAGATCCCCGTCCCCGAGGGGTACGAGCTCCAGGCGATCTCCGACCCCGCCGAGGGTGAGGTCTACGCCGTGAACGTGTTCGGCGTCTCCTTGGAGGACAAGGACGCCATGCTCGCCGACTTCGAAGCCAACGGCTTCACCAAGACGGAGGAGAACCAGGAGGAGGTCGGCGGCACCCACACCTTCGAGAACGACGAGTGGGAGGTCATCCTCATCGTGATGCCCGCTGACGAGAACGGGAACCCCACCGCCGAGGAGACCGACACCTACGCCATCGGGTACTCGATCGGGGCCCCGGCCTGACGTCGCCACCGCTTCCGTGACCCGTGGCGGGGTGTGGCGCCTTCAGGGGCGCCGCACCCCGCCACGGCGCGTTCCTCAGGTGTTCGTTCCCCGTTCGTTCCGGTTCCCGGCCGCTCTTCCCCGGACAGGCGGCTTACCAGGGGGCGCTCTCCGGCCGGGGACGGAGGCACACCTGGACTACGAGGAGACGGAGCTGTTCCCGGTCCTGTCGGCGATCCCGTTCTCGCCCGCCGCTTGAGGGCGCCGAGCGAACGCTACAGGCCGCAGTCCTCGTCGGCGCTGGGCGCGTAGTAGGTGAGCACCACCGGGTCGCCGAGTCCGGCCGTCGTTCCGGCGGCCGGACTCTGTGACTCCACCTCGCAGGTGGCGGGGGCGAGGAGCAGGTTGAGCAGCCCTGGTGCGCGGTGTTCGCCGGAGACCTCGCCGAACCCCTGACCCCGCAGGGCCTGTAGGGCCTGGAAGGTGGTCATGCCGACCATGTCGGGGACGGTTCCGTCGGTCGGCTGGGGCGTCTGGTCCGGGTCGGCGGGGGACGGGTCCGGTCCGGGGTCCGTGCCGCCTCCGGGGGAGGCCGCCGGGTCCGTGGGGGAGGGGTCGGTGCCGGGGGCGTCCTGTGTGCCGGAGGAGCCGCCGGGGTCCGCGGCCCGGTGCCCGGGCCGGTCGTCGGTGTCCGTCGCTGACCCGGACGTCGGCTCCGATCCGTCCCGGCTCGGCGCGGTGGCCTGGGAACCGGAGCCGGCGGGTCCCTGGGCGGACTCGCCCCCGTTGGCCTCCGACCACGGTGACCACAGCAGGAGGGAGGCCGACAGCAGCAGGACGGCGAGGCAGGACGCCAGCAGCGCGACGGGCAGCGCCACGGGTCTTCGCGTGTTCGGCGGGTCGGTCCGGCCCGCGGCGGCCGTTCGGCAGGCGGCGGCCAGTTCCTCCGCCGACCCCCACCGCTCTCGCGGATCCTTGGCCAGCGCCCGCATCACCACGGTCGCGACCTGTTCCGGTACGTCGCTGGGCAGCGGGGGCGGCGGGGACGAGACGTGGTCCGAGAGCAGCCGGTAGTGGTCGTCGGTGGTGAAGGGCGGTTTCCCGGCCAGGGCGTGGTAGGCCACCACGCCCAGGGAGTAGACGTCGGCGAGCCCGGTGACCTCCTCGAGGGTGAGCTGCTCCGGGGAAGCGTAGACGGGGGTGCCCAGGACCGTGCCGGTGGAGGTCAGCGAGGCGGTGCCGCTGATCCGGGCGATGCCGAAATCGACGAGCTTGACCGTGCCGTTTCGCTCGATGAGGATGTTGGCCGGTTTGATGTCGCGGTGCACGATGCCTTCGGAGTGGACGGTCTCCAGGGCCGTGGCCACCGAGGCGGTGATCTCCATGACCCGGGCGGGGGGCAGCTTCTCGCGGCGTTCGATCAGGGCCGCCAGTGACTCGCCCTCGACCAGTTCCATCACCAGGTAGGCGACGTGGTCGGGGCCCACGGTGTCCTCGCCGCGGTCGTAGACGGCCGCGAACCCGTGCCCGTTCAGCCGGGCGGCGGCCTGGGCCTCGCGCTCGAACCGTTCCCTGGCCTGGCGGTTGTCCTGGAAGGCGGTGTCCTTCAGCAGCTTCACCGCGACCGCCCGGTCCAACCGGGTGTCGTGGCCTCGCCAGACCGCGCTCATGCCGCCGGTGGCGATGAGCTCGTCGAGCCGGTAGCGGCCCGCGATACGGAGGCTGGTTTTCACGGGTACTCCTTGCGGGAGGGGCGGCAAGGGCCAAGGGGGCGCCTGTGTCGGGGCCGGGGCAGGGACCCGCAGAGTCGGCACCACACACGGCGGTATCCGACATGTCACCATATTTAACTTACGTGAAGGTGTCCGGGACCCGGCAGGTCACGGCCTGTGGCCCTGACCGCTCGCCGTGGCCGCCCCGCCGCGGCTCACCCGCCCAGGATCAGGCCCAGGTCGACCTCCGTGCCCAGGAACATCGACCCCACGATGAGCAGCAGCAGCCCCGGCAGCAGCGTCACCGCCGTCACCATCGTCACCCGGGGGTTCATCCGCTGGGCCTTGCGGCGCATGTACTGCGCGTCCGCGCGGCGCATGTCCTGGCTGATGTCCACCAGGGTGTCGCCCAGCGGAGCGCCCAGCTCCTCCGCCTGCTGGATGGCGGTCACGAACTTGCTCAGCGAGTCGTTGCGGTTGCGGCGCCGCAGCATGTCGAAGGCCTCCCGGCGGGAGGTCCCCAGCTCCATCTGCTGCAGCGCCAGCTTGAACTCGTCGGCCAGCACACCCGGCATCGAGTCGGCCGCCCGCGCCAGCGACGCCCGGAACGACAGCCCCGCGCTCACCGTCACCGCGAGCACGTCCAGGAAGTCCGGCAGTTGCGACTGCACCTTGTCCGAGCGCTCCTGGCCCTGCACGTACAGGTTGAAGTCGGTCAGTGCCGCGAACGCGAAGACCAGCACCGCGAGCATGGCGTTGCCCGAGAACAGCATCAGCAGGCCGCCTCCGCCGTAGATCACCGTCTCGCCGATCCTGCGCCGCACGTAGCGGGTGAGGGTCAGCCCGTCGGGCCGCCCCGCCGCCTCGATCCGCCGCATGATCGACGCACGCCGCTGTTCGGACATCGAGGCCACCACTGAACCCGCCAGCGGCCGACCGACGGCCTCGGTGATCCGGTGCAGCACGAACGTGCGCTCCGGCGCGCTGCGCTGCGGTGCGGCCGGGCCGCCCACCCGGACCCGGGTCCCGGACGTGGTCAGGTGCACTCCGTAGCAGGCCAGGAGTACCACCAGGGCGGCGGCCAGGCCCGCGGCCAGCGGCACCAGGGGTATCGAGTTCAGCACGTCGTCTCCTACAGGTCGATCCTGGTGATCCGGGCGACCAGCAGGAAGCCGATCGTGAACAGCGCCGCCACCACCATGAGCACCGCGATGCCCTCGACCGAGGTGGTCATGGTCCGCATGATCCCGGGTTCGATGGCGTTGATCATGAACAGGGCGCCCACCGACATGAAGCCCAGCGCCCACACGGTGCTCGTGGTCTCGCTGAGCACGGTCTGTACCTCGCGCCGCGTCTCCTTGCGGTTCTCCAGCGTGGTGGAGATGTTGCGCAGCGCCGTGACCAGCGAACCGCCCGAGCGCGACGCCACGACCAGCGTCGACAGCAGCACGCCCAGCTCCCGGGAGGGCATCCGCTCGCGCAGCTCCCGCACGGCCTCCTCGAAGCTCGCCCCGACCTTCATGGACTCGGCCATCCGGCCCAGCTCCTCACCGGCGGGCCCGTCCAGCTCCTCGGCGGCCATGGCCACCGCGGTCGGCATCGCCAGCCCCGCCGAGGTGGCGTTGCCCAAAACCCGCGCCAGGTCGGGCAGTTGCGCGGTGAACTCCTCGCGCCGCTTGGCCTCGGCCCGGTTGAGGTAGGAGAAGAACAGGAACGCCACCCCCGCCACCGCGAGCAGACCGAAGAAGGGCGCCAGCACCTGCCACACGACGACCACCGCCAGCAGGGAGAAACCCACGAGGGCCAGGACGAAGGTGGACACCCGCACCTGCGCGCCCGAGCGCGCGATGCGCCGGTGCAGCCGGGCGCCCCACTCGGTGCGGTGGATCGCCGCCTCCAGCCGGGCCGAGGGCGTGGAAGCGGCGTATTCGGCCTCCGCCAGCGCGCTGCGCGCCGCGATGAGCCGCCGCTGCCGGGAACTGGCCACGAACTCCCACAGCGCCCACAGCGCCAGGGCGAGCACGAGGGCCAGCCCACCCAGGATCGCGGCCATCTGCCAGGTCATCGTGCCTCCTCGGTCGCCACGCCGAACGCGGCGGGGACGGTCTCGCCCACCTGGTAGATCCGCCCCGCCACATGCCGGGGCAGCGGCAGGTGGCGGAAGGTGCCCTCCACGGACCGGTGGGTGCCCATCGGCAGGGCGTCGAAGGACATCACCGGCTCCAGCCGGAACTCCTCGCGCCTGCGGGAGGAGACCACGGAGACGCCGTTGACGCGGCGCGACCCGTCCGGCCACCGGCCCAGGTGCACGATGGCGTCGACGGCGTTGTTGATCTGGTCGCGGATCGCTTCGTAGGGGATGTGCTGCTCGCCCAGGGTCGCCAGGGTCTGCAACCGGTGGATCGCGTCCTCGGCGGAGTTGGCGTGCACGGTGACCAGCGAACCATCGTGGCCGGTGTTCATGGCCTGGAGCATGTCGATGGTCTCCGCCCCGCGCACCTCGCCGACGATGATGCGGTCCGGGCGCATCCGCAGCGCGTTGCGCACCAGGTCGCGGATGGCGATCCCGCCCCGGCCCTCGATGTTGGGCGGGCGCGACTCCAACCGCACCACGTGCTCCTGCATCAGTTGGAGTTCGGCGGAGTCCTCGATGGTGACGATGCGCTCGCTGGTGGGCACGAACGCCGACAGGGCGTTGAGGAACGTCGTCTTGCCGCTGCCGGTCCCCCCCGAGACCACGATGTTGAACCGCGCCCGCACCATCGCGGCCAGCAGCAGGCCCGTGGGCGTGTCCAGGCTGCCCCTGCGCACGAGCTCCTCGACGGGGTAGGGCCGGGGGAAGCGGCGGATGGTCAGCACCGGCCCGGACAGCGACAGCGGCGGGATGATGACGTTCACCCGCTCACCTGTGGGCAGGCGCGCGTCCACCATGGGCGAGGACTCGTCCACCCGGCGGTTGACCAGGGAGACGATCCGGTCGATGGTCTGGTACAACTGCTCCTCGCCGTTGAACGTGGCGTCCACGCGCTGCATACGCCCGGCCCGCTCGACGAACACGTGGTCGGGGCCGTTCACCATGATCTCGGTGACGGTCTCGTCGGCCAGCAGCGGCTCCAGCACACCCAGCCCCAGGGCCTCGTCGACCACGCGGCGGATCAGTACCGACCGCTCACGGTCCGACAGCACCGGCCCCTCGCGGGAGAGGATGTGCCCGACGACCTTCTCCAGCCGCACCCGGCGCTGCGCCAGGGTGAGCCGGGTGAGGTCCTCCAGGTTGATCTCCTCCAGCAGGCGGCGGCGCCAGTGGGTCACCCCGCCGTGCTCGCCGCGCTCCGCGCCGGTGCCGTCCTCCTCCAGACGGTCCCTCAGACCCACGGTCGCCTCCTTCCCTCGCGGCCCCGTGCGGCGGGGCCCGCACCGACCTCACACATGGGGCATGTCCACGCGGCGCGTGATCGACAGGTCCAGCGGCACCGACGAGAACACGACCGGCAGGTAGTAGGTGATCTCCACGTAGTAGCCGCCGCTGTCGTTGTCGCCGCTGACGATCCACGCGTTGTCCTGCATCCACGAGGGCAGGGATTCGCGCGCGGTGTGCAGCGCCCCGAGCCTCGACTGTTCCCCGGCCACGCGCGCCCCGGCACGGGCGGCCGACTCCATGCGCTCGGCCGCCACGAAGGTCATGAACACCTCGATCGACATGACGCAGACCAGGAGCAGGAACGGGAACATGGCCGCGAACTCCATGAGGGGGCCGCCCCGGTCGGAGTCGTGTCCGCGTCGGCCCCGCCGCGCGGCGGTCCTCTCACTCACGTGGGAACCCCCCTCGGCCGGACCTCGGTCACGACCACGGCCTCGGCGGTGATGTCCCAGGGGCCGTCCGTCCCGGGCAGGAACACCGGCATGGCCAGGGTGACCTGCGCGTAGCGCGCGCCGCCGCGGTCCACGATCTCCACCGTGAGCACGTTCTCGCCGTCCCAGGGGGCGCGGACGCGCTTGCGGGCCTCGGCGTCGATGCGCTCCATGTCGTCGGGGGTCACGGCGGCCTGGCGTGCGGCCTCGGCGGCGCCGTGCGAAGCGTACATGGCGGTGAGTCCGAGCAGGAGGACCTGCCACACCAGGGCCAGGGCCAGCCCCAGGAAGGGCAGCGTCGCCGCGAACTCCACGATCACCCCGCCGCGGTCGCCCCGTCCGCGCCCCCGGCGACCGAGTGGGGAGCGGTGGCGCCGGTGCCGACGGACGCGCCCGGTCGCCGGCTCAGCCACCGAACCCTCCGCTTCCGGTCGCGTGGCCGCCCCGGGCGAAGCCCGCCGCCCGGCCGCCCGGGAAGGCGTCTGGGCGGCCGGGCACGGAGGCGTCCAGGAACCCGGACATGTCGTGGGTGGAGGGCGAGGCCGCCGGGCCGGAGGGCGCGGAGCCGCCCTTGCCGCCGCTTCCGGTGGGCGGCTCCAGCAGACCCAGTTCGGCCGCCAGCCGCCCGAAGGCCTTGCGCAGCGCCTCGTCGGTGACCTTGGTGGGGTCGCCGTTGTTCTCCCCCGGCTCCAGAGCGCGGTAGTCGGCCGGGACGGGGGTGCGCAGCACCTTGGTCCCCAGGAGTTGCCGCACGAAGTCCGGCTGGACCTCGTTCTTGCGGCTGTGCCTGGTGACCAGGGCGAACACCGAGTCGCGCGATCGGATCTGCAACCTCTCCCACATGGTCATGAGCCGCCCGGCGCCGCGCATGGCCGGAACGTCGGGGGTGACGGCGACCACCGAGGCGTCGGCGGTCTCCACGGCCATGGCGGTGGCCTCGTTCATGGCCGATCCGCAGTCGGCGATGACCAGTTCGTACCGTGAGCGCAGGGCAGACAGGACCCGGCGGACGGCGCGGGCGTCCACGTCCTCACCGCGCTCCCCGTGTTCGGGTGCGAGCAGCACGTGCGGGCCGCGCGGGTCCACGTAGAGGGTGTCCGCCAGCATGCTGGGGCTGATGTCGTCCCCCGAGTCCACGAGGTCGGTGATGGAGCGCCGGTGGCGCACGTTGAGGAAGGCGGGCACGTCGCCGGTCTGTAGGTCCAGGTCGACCAGGCAGACCACGCGTCCCGCCGCGGCCGCCGTCATCGCCAGGTGGACCGCGCAGGTGGTGGTGCCCACACCGCCCTTGGCGCCGTTGACCGTGACCAGGCGGCCGCGCACCCCGGAGGAGGCCGGCAGGTCCAGGGAGGCCGACTCCAGGTGGCGGCGCAGGGTGCGTGACCACTCGGCCGCCTTGGACACGCGTGTCTCCAGTTCGGCGGCTTCGGCGTCTTCGGGGAGCACCCCGCGCGCGCCCGCCTCCATGGCCCCCGTGAAGGTGTCGGGGTCCATGGTCGTCGACACCAGCAGGATCGCCAGATGGGGGTGGCGGTGCGACAGGTCCCGGATCGCGTCGAACACCGCGGCCGGGCCGAGGTCCTGGTGGACGAGGACCACGTCCAGGTCGCGGAACTCCCCGGCCGCGTCGATCAGCGTGGAGGTGGTGGGGCGGGTGGCCACCAGGTCGGCCGTGTCCAGTTCCTCGAAGCGCGCGGCGAGCACCATCTCCGACGCGGAGTTGGGCATCCCCGCCAGTACGCGGAAGTTCACCGTCTATCCCCTCTCCGGCGCGCGCCGCTGGTCGGGGACCAGGGGGTCGCCGCCTGCGTCTCCCGTGCCGTCCCCGGCACCGATGAGTTCGTCGAAGTCGCCGCTGCAGAAGTCGCCGGATCCGAGGGAGCCGCCGCCCTCGGGGCCGACCAGGGCCAAGCGCAGCGTGGAGGAGAAGTCCTCGGCGTAGGTGAGCCGGAGCGAGTCCTCGGGTTCGAGCCGGAACGTGACGGGGACGACCCCGGCCACGCCGCCGGTGGGGTTCTCCTGGGGCCGCAGTTCGCCGATGTCGAGGACCTCCACCTCGGTGATGACGCGCACCGCGCACGCCTCGCCGTGGTCGCGGGCCTGGAAGGTGCCGTAGATGTCCACGATGGAGCCGCGGGTGACCTTGCCGGCCACACCGGTCTCGGCGTTGACCATGATGGCGATCTCGCGTTCGCCCTCGGTGAGGGTGGGCTGGGGCAGCACCATCCCCTGCTGGAGGTAGACGCCTTCCCGCAGGTGGGCGGCGGCGACCAGTTGCTGGTCGGCGGGGGTCTCGACCTCGGAGAGGTCGGTAATGAAGATCTCCGGGTCGAAGTACAGGCGGGGCACCTGGACGGCCTCGACGGAGTCCTCCCCGATGGGCTGGTAGGCGTCCACGTCCGCCGCCAGGCGCAGGACGGTGGCGGTGTCGCCGAGCCGCTCCTGCTGGGAGCTGAGGTAGGTGAACACGGAGGCGAACACGGCGACGGCGCCGATCGCCGCCACGATCATGAGCAGGACGCCTCGTCGCTGGCGGGGGTTCATCATGGACGGCTCTTTCGTTTCCTTGTCATCGGGCGGCGCACGAGGCGGACAGAGCGCTAGTGGGAGTAGGACCGGTGGGGGTCGGACTGGGGAGGCGGTCCCGGGACCGGTGGGGTCCGGGGCGGGAGAGCGGAGGCGTCGGAGGTCGGCGGCGGGGGGTGTGCTGGGGGAGGACCGATCTCGGACGGGGATGTCTGCCCGGTGCGGGGGGCGGCGCGGATCCCGGGGGCCGGCGCGGGTCGGCCCCCGATCGGCGGCACCGGTGTCCGGGAGGCGGTGGCGGAGCAGAAGGGGCAGCGCGGGGCGGCCGTGGGCTCGCCGCACCAGGAGCAGGCCGAGGCGCGGATGGAGCCGGCCGCGTAGGCCAGGGCCTGGGGGTGGGCGCTCAGCGCCACGAACTCCACGTACCTGCCGCTGCCCCAGTACACGGGCCCCAGTGGCTGGGCGGGCAGGTTGCGGGTGGCCACGGGCCGGATGGCGGGCGGCAGGTGGTCGTCGAAGGTCCGGGTGATCCCCGGGTCCGGGGTGGAGCACAGCAGCTGGACCGGCTGCACGGGCTGGAAGGGCAGTGACCCCAGCGGGTCGGAGGGGCGCAGGCGCTCCACGCGGGCGGTGGGCGCGCAGTAGGCGAGGAAGGAGACCGACGGCGCGTAGGAGCCCATGTGCTGGCGCAGGGAGGTGGGGATGGTGGACAGATGGGAGACCGAGCGCAGCCACGCGCCGGCCAGGATGTGCCGGGGCAGCTCCTCGCAGAGCGCGGCGACCATCCCCGGGGGGAGGTAGGGGGCGAGGTAGGCGAGCTGGTCGGCGATCAGCGACAGGGCCAGGGGGGAGAGGTCGACGGCGATCCCCGCGACGTGGTCGGTGCCCGCCGCGCCGCGTACGAAGTTGATCGCGCGTTCGGCGCGTTCGGCACGCCAGGCGGGGTAGAGGGCGACGACCTTGCGTCCGGCGGCGAGTTCCTGCTGGGCGAAGGAGACGAACTCGGCGCTGCGTTCGCCGATACCGTCGCCGTGCATCGTGAACCGCCGTGCCCGGACCTCACCCACGTGGCCCGTGCTGGGGACGTCCGCCAACAGGGCGACGGTCGTCGCCGACCGTGGAAGGGCATTGGACACTGGGCAAGCTCCATCGGTTCTGAGCGCTGGGGGCTGACGGGAGGTCCGGTCCGACGTTCCCGCTCGGAGAAGCCGCTCGGACGCATCGTAACGAATGTGTGGCTCAGCGGGGGAGTCCTCGTATTCGCCCCTTTCGGCGGTGGGAATCGGGCGGTGCCCGAGGGGGTCGGTGGTGCGGTGGGAGGGACGTGGCCGGTATTTCGGGTTCCGGTGCTGGCAGTGGGGGGCGGGGAGTGGACAGGAGGTTGTGCACCCGCCGAAATGCCGTAGGGGTGATGGCCGAATGTGGCCACACCGTGGACAGAGCGGGGCGTGATCGCTAATGGTCGGGAAAAGGGGTCGTGTGGGAGGGTGTGCGCCCTGTTCTCCGGCGCCGTGACGATTCAAGGATCCCGCAGGTGCGCGGCGGTCTCAACACCTCCTCCGGAATCTGTGGACGGAGGTGTGCGGGGTGAGGTCGGCCACGGCGCCGTTTCACAACCCCGGACAGCGGTTGGCCTGTCGGGATCGGGGAACGAATCAGGCGCCGATCACGTCACATCGTGAGAAGCGGTGTGTCCCCCCGAGGAGGAGAACGATGCGCAAGGAGAATCGGGCCGCGGCGGGCGCCGCCGCCTGGCAGGTCGTCCAGAACACCCGCGGCGACATCTCCGTGTGGCAGCGGGTGAAGGCCGTTCCGAGGATGATCGGCGCCCGGGCCAAGGGGCACTACAAGGAGCTCACCCCCGCCAAGTTCGCCGGGATGATCCTCCTGGCGGTCTACATCCTCTCCCCGGTCGACTTCATCCCCGAACTCCTGGTGCCGCTGCTGGGCATCACCGACGACGTCGGCGCCGCCGTGTGGCTCACCACCATGCTCCTGGGCGAGAGCGAGCGCTTCGTCACGTGGGAGCGCGACGGCCGGGCCCAGCAGGCGTTCGACCGGGACAACGCCGGGGCCAAGCCCGAATCGAAGAAGTCCGACCGGAAGGCCGCTTCGGAGAACTGAGCGCGGGAGCCGTCGGGCGCCGCGTTTCACCGGCGGCCGCCCCCCGAAGGCGTCCAGAGGACGTAAAGCAGTCAGGGCCGACCCCCCGAAAAAGCTGCACCGATATACCGATATCGGTGTTCCGCGTGCCCGAGGCGCGTCCGAACGCCATCGGTGACGTCATCGGTCGATACACGTGTTCTCCGCCCTGTCGAGCGGCAGGGCGGTGTTCCGCGTGCGTTTTCCACAGGTTGATTTGATCGCCCCGGCCGTTGGTGCCACCGTAGGACGTGTTCGAACGGCGGCGCCCCTCCTCTCCGGCCTTTCCGCTCCGCTTTCGTCCGGTGCGGTCGGAGCACCGAAAGGAGAAGTCCCCACGTGCCTCCCCCGTCCTGGCCCCGACGGCTGATCGGTCCCGGTGGCCCGCCCTCGCCCTCGTAGGGACCGACCGGGCCGTGCGTTCCGCGCTTTCCCCCGCGAAGAGGGCCGTTACCGCCTCCCGAGGCCGGGCACTCCGGCAGACTGTTGCGCAAGCGGCCCTCCGCCGGACCCCGTAGCCGTCCGTTCCCACCCCCACCACGCACCGCGAGAGGAGACGTGCCTGCCGTGTCCCCCGTCCTCCGTCCACGTGCCATGGCCCTCGGCGCGCTCCTGCTCATCGCCCCCTGCGGTGCCTACCTCCTTCCCCCGGTATGGCTTCTGCTGTGGGGCCCCGCCCTTCTCCTGGCCGCCGCCGCCCTGCTCCCCTGGACACGCCGTCCAGTGCCCCGCGGCGGCACACCGAAGACCGACCGCCCCGGCGAACCGGCCCGGACCGACCCCGCCGAAGAAGCGGTTCCGGGCACGCGCGTGCGCACCGTCGCGCTGCGCAGCGCCGCCACCGACCACCGCTTGGAGTTCTCCGCCGTGGTCCACTGGCGCTGGGACGGGTACGTGGACCTGCGCCTGCGCAACCCGGCGGCCCCCGCCGTGCACGCCGTGGTGACCGCCGCCGCCGAACTCGCCCGTGACGTCTCGCCCTGCGACGCCGGTCCGGCCGAGTGCGAACTCGGCGCGCTGCTCGCCGCCGAGCGGTCGGTGCCCGGCACCGGGATCGTCACGTGGGCCGAGGACGTGCGGCTGCGCCTGCCGGACGCGGACGCCGAGCGCCTGCGCAGGCTCGCGGGTCTGCGCAAGGACCGGGAGCTGTGGGAGGCGATCCGCGCCGCCGAGGACGGTCTGGACCCGCCCCCCTTCCCCCCGGCCGCACCTCCTGAGGAGGCCGACGATCTGGCGGAACTGGAGGAGCTCACCCCCTTCGACGCCAGACCGCCGCTGGAGCACGGCCCCGGCAGTGACGTCGACGAGGAGGGGTACGAGAGCTATTGGTGGCCGGCCGAGGGCACCGCGGTCGGGGCCGCCGCCGAACAGGACGTCCAGGTGGCGATCGTCCGCGGCCTCATCGACTCCGCGGACGAGGAGCGGCGGGCGGACTTCGCCCGCGAGCAGGTGGACCTGCTCGCGGGCGCCGGGTTCACCGAAGTGGCGCACCGGCTGCGCGGCCTCTTCCCGGAGACCGTGCGGACGGCGGAGCCCGACGGCGGCGGCCCGCAGCCGGGAACCGACGGCTGAGCGCGGCCCTCCCCGCTCATCCGAGCACCGCGCCGACGCGCTCGCCCAGGTCCTCCGAGAGCATCCGCGCGTAGGTTGCGGTGATGTGGTGGGAGTCGCGGTAGACGACCACGTTGCCGATCACCGCCGGGCACGTGCCCTCCCCGCAGAGCCGGTCGCTCATGTCGATGAGCGCAGCGTTCTCACCGATCATGCCGACCGCCTGCTCCTGGGGGTCTCCGAGCTCCAGCGCCTCCTCCTCGGGACGGTCGCACCGTGCGAGGTCGTCGCCATTGGCGGCCAGGCACTCCAAGACGTCACCGGTGGTGCGGGGCGTGTCCCGGATCATGACGACCTTGGTTCCGGCGGCGGTGACCTCCCGCCACAACTGTGCCATCCCCTCAGCCACCGCCGTCTTGGCCTCCGCGTCGGAGGCCTCCTCATCGGCGGGGTCGGTTCTGATCGACGAGCTGGTGAACACGACATCGGGCTCGGCCTGGAGAAGTTCGTCGACCACGGCGCGGTTGTAGTCCCGACATGCCTGGTAGGGGCTGCCGTCGTAGAGCTGCAGCGTGTCCGTGAACGCGCACGAGGACTTGGTACGGATGAGAAGGCGCCAACCGTGTTCCCGCGCCAGTTCCTCCAGCGCGGGGAACCACTGGGTGCTGTGGGAGTCGCCCACGACGGCCACGGTCGTTTCGGCGTCCTCGGGGCCGTACACGCACCCCTCGGAGGGTTCGGCGGCCGAATGGGGGGCCTGGCAACCGTCGTCGTAGACCACGGGGACGTCCTCTGCGGCCTCCAGAGGGGTGGGGTACAGCAGGTCCCCGGAGGACGGGGCGGACGTTCCCAGCGCTGCCGGGCCCGTGTGCACGTCGGCGTCGAACTCCGCGCTGCGTGCGCGCTCCACCTGGACCAGGCCCACGGCCGCCACGGCGCTCACCACCGCCAGTCCGGCCACGGCCACGGTGAGGGCCCTGCGCCCATCGGGGACCAGGCCGCGGTCGCGCACCGGATCCTCCACCCACACCTTCGATCCCCACGCCAGCAGCAGGGACAGTGCGGCGGCGAAGACGAGACCGAGCACGCCCAGGGTGTCCCGTTGCAGCACCGCGAGGGTGAGGATGATGACCGGCCAGTGCCATAGGTAGAGCGAGTAGGAGACGTCGCCGACGAAGCGGGCCGGACGCGTGCTCAGCAGCGCCGAGGCGGACAGGCGGCCGGGGGAGTCCTCCGCGGCGATCACCGCCACCGTGCCCAGCACGGGCAGGAGGGCGGCCCAGCCGGGGAAGACGGTCCCGGAGTCGTAGAGCGCGGCCGAGCCGACGATCGCTGCCAGGCCGACCCAGCCCAGGAACGGCCGCAGCGCGGCGGGCAGGTGGCCGTGCGCCAGGGCGACGGCCAGCAGGCCGCCGGCGGCGAGCTCCCAGGCCCGTGTCGTGGGCAGGAAGTAGGCCGTCGCGCCCCCCACCTGGAGGACGGAGGCGGCCAGGGACAGGGCGAAGACCCCGCCCAGCAGCGCGACCAGGACCGCCGTTCCGCTGCGCCAGAGCCGCCGGGCCGGCAGCCAGAGGGCGAATAGCAGCGGCCAGACGACGTAGAACTGCTCCTCCACCGACAGCGACCAGAAGTGCTGTACAGGGCTGGGCGGGGTCTCCGCGGCGAGGTAGTCCACGGCCTGATCGGCGAGGTAGAGGTTCTCGACGTAGACCGCGGAGGCGATGAGCTGCCAGGCGGTGTCGGCGACACGGGTGATCGGTAGCAGCAGGAGCGAGGCGGCGCCGGTCGCCACGAGCACGACGATCGAGGCGGGCAGGAGCCGCCGGACCCGGCGCACGTAGAAGCGGACCAGCGAGACCCGGCCGTTCCCGGTCGCCTCCCGGTACAGCAGCGACGTGATCAGGAAACCGGAGATGACGAAGAAGACGTCGACGCCGACGTAGCCGCCGGGCAGGAGCCGCTCGTCCAGGTGGTACACCAGGACGAGCAGGACCGCCAGGGCGCGCAGACCCTGGACCTCGGGGCGGAAGCTCCGGCTGCCGTCCGCTGGCGGCGCGGGAGGGGAGCCCTCTCTGGTCTCGGGGGCCGGCAGCGGGGTCGAACGCCGGGTGAGGTTCGGGCGCATTCGGTCATCCTGTCTGTGCACGCTGTGTTGGCGGGGATCCGCAGTGCCCCGGCCGGTAAGGGCTGGGGCACACCGTCGGTGCGGCGTTCACCTCCGGTCGGACTCCGGGCCGTGCGCGGGGGCGCCGTCCGGTGCCCGGCCCTTCCCGGAGCTCCGCCTGGGACCGGTCCGCGGGCTTTCCGGGACGAGCTTGAGTCCGATCACCGCGGCGACGATCCCGGCGAGGAAGACGACCTTGACGGGTGAGGCGCTCTCGGAACCGGTGGCCATCGCGTAGGCGACGGTGAGGGCCGCACCGACACCGACCCACACAGCGTAGGCGGTACCGATCGGTATGTGTTGGGCGGCCCAGCCGAGGCCGAGCATGCTGACGGTCAGGGCGGCGAGGAACACGGACGTG
Organism: Nocardiopsis sp. LOL_012; assembly: GCF_048060475.1. NCBI lineage: Bacteria > Bacillati > Actinomycetota > Actinomycetes > Streptosporangiales > Nocardiopsidaceae > Nocardiopsis > Nocardiopsis sp. LOL_012. Next base: position 76,995 of record NZ_JBHMIV010000020.1, read on the forward strand.
GGTCCGGGCCGGGAGAACCCGTCCGACATGCCCAGGGCGGTGGCCCAGACGGCCTCGAACACGGCGCTGGCGAGCAGGACGAACCACGGCACGTCAGTTCACCGCCTTCAGGCCCATGACCGATCCGACCAACAGGAGCAGCAGCAGGAGGCGGGCGGTGGTCATCCGCTCCTGGCCGCTGAAGACCCCCCAGAGCACCGTCAGGGTGGCGCCGACACCGACCCAGACCGCGTAGGCGGTGCCGGTGGGAAGGGAGGTCATGGCCCAGGAGAGGCCGCCCATGCTCAGGCTGAGGGAGACGAAGAACAGCAGGGTGGGGCGCCGGTACCTGAATCCCTGGGAGGCGGACAGCGCCGCGGCCCAGACGGCCTCCAGCATGCCCGAGGCGATGAGCACGATCCACGCCATGACGGTGACTCCCTTCCCGGCAGTCTTGTCGTGGTGCGGGTACTGCTCCCTCGTCCGCGAACCCGATCGCCGGGCTCCGGTATCCGACCGTATCCGAACCAGAACGGCCACGGTACGTCAGAGCCGTCACACCGCTTCGCCCTTCTGGTGACGCCGTCCGTAAAGTGTTCGACCGCCTGTTCCGGTCACCTTCGCGGTACCGGAGAAACGGCTATGGTGGGCTCTGTCGGGTATTTTCCTACCCCCAGGTGTTTCCTCTCGAAGGAGGCCCATGTTCCAGTTCGCTCCCCCGAAACTGGCCGAGTCCCCCCTGGAATTCGATTCGGAGGACGGAACCCGAGGGCCGGACGGACCTTCGGACGGGCCTTCGCCGGTACGGCCGGTCTCCGGAGGCCCCGACCCGCTGAAGGGACGTGTCTTCCTCGGCGGTCCGGTCTCGGTTCCACTCACCCCGGAATACGTCTCCGACGATCCCCAATTGCGGATGTTCGTGGAACAGGAGGCCGAACACAGCGTCTACCACCTGGTATACCTGTCGGTCTCCTTCAGGAACGGACCCCGCCTGTCCCAGCTGCACACCTGCTCGGTGGAGCTCAAACTGTCCTCCGCGGAGAATGTCCGGGCACCGGTGGCCTGGTCGATCTCCCCGATGCGCGTCGACGACGTGAAACAGATGACGCGAACATTCAGGTTGGGTCCCGAACTCAGGTTCCTGGACGCCGAGTTGACCCTCGGCGGGTACGAGGCCCACAGCTCCCACACCCGAACAGCCCCCTTCCTCCTGGGGGTGCGCGAACTGCGCGACGACCCCGGCTGGGAGTTCTCCCGCACCCGGTCGACGCCTCTGGACGGCTCGCACCGCCTCGTCCTCGTCGTGCGCTCCGGCCGGGGCGTGAGCACCGGGATCACGGGCGTGGTCCGGGCCAGCACCAGGGGGCACCTGCTGCGCCGGTACAGGAGCGTGTTGCCCGAGCCGCTGACACTCGCTGACGTCCTGTGAGGGCCTGGTGGCGGACACACGGATGACCCCCGAGGAGATCGACGAACTCGCCCGGATCTTCCCTCCCGCGCAGCGTGCGCGCCGCCTGCTGCATGAGGCGGGATTCCCGTCCTCCGAGATCCCCACGGGCACCGACACCGCGGGCGACTTCTGGGACCGGGTGGCGGAGGAACTGGACCAGGGCGTGATGGCGGACGGACGTCGCCGTGTGTTGGAAGCGGCCCGCCGACACTATCCCCACAACCCCGTCTTCCTGGGGGGAGCCCCGTTCACAAGCCCGTGGCCCCTCCCCATGGGACGGGCACCCCTCAGGGTGCTGCTGATGACCGCCGCCCCGCTGGGTGTGGGGGACTTCGCCCCCGGGCGGTCGTGGACACGCTCCGTTCCGTCGGAGCCGAGGTCGAGACGGTACAGGCCGCAGGGCCGACCGACGTATGGCGGGTGCTCGACGTCAGACCCGACGTGCTCCACCTGGCCTGCCACGGCGAGGGCGACCGCCTGCTCTTCGAGGACCTCCACGGCGAGGCGCAGTACGTGCCCGCCGCCGACCTCGCGGGGACCCTGGGCCACTACCGGGACGCACTGGGCGTCGGGCTGCGCGGGGTGGTGCTGAGCTCCTGCGACGGCGAGCACCTGGCCCCGCACTTCACGGCCGCGGCCGGTGCGGTCGTCGCCCACAGGGGCCGTCTGGACGCCCCCTGCGCCGTCGCCTTCAGGAGTGTTCCGTGCCGGGTGTGATGGAGACTCTGGCGCGCGCTGGGATTGCCTCGGGCGGGTGGTGGAACTGGACCAGTTCCTTCGACTCGGGCCTTGACACGGTAGTTTCAGGGCATGGATGGGACCAAGGACGGCCAAGGCCGCTGGGTGGTGCACGGTGAGCGCACCCTGTACGACAACCCGTGGGTGCGGTTGGGCAAGGCCGACATCACCACTCCCTCCGGGAACAGGTTCGAGCACCACACCGTCACCCTGCCCTCGGCCGCAGTGATCGCGATTCTGGACCGGACCGAAGAGGATGTCCTGATGAGCTACCGGCACCGGTTCGTGCCCGATGTGTGGGGGTGGGAGTTGCCCGGAGGGCTCCTGGACCCTACGGAGACGCCGGAGCAGACCGCTGTCCGCGAAGCCCTGGAGGAGACCGGGCATCAGGTCGGCGCGGTGGAGCACGTGGCCACGTTCGAGCCGATGATCGGCACGGTCCGCAGCCCCCACCACGTCTTCGTCGGTCGAGGCGCCGAGCTTGTCGCGGACCCGACCGAGTTCGACGAGGGCGTCTACGAATGGGTGCCCCTGGCTAAGGTCCGCAGCTTGGTCGCCGAGGGGCGAGTACAGAGCTCAGGCACCCTTGTCGCCCTGCTCCACCTCCTCGCCTCCTGACGGAGCCCGAGGTTCCAGGAGCCGGGCCAACCGGGCACGTTGACGGACAGAACCGGACCGCTTGGAGAGCTCAGTGGCGCGCTGTGCCTGGCGACGGGCCTGAGCGAGGTCGCCGTGGACGGAGTAGGCCACGGCCAGATCGGTGCGCAGTCCGGCCTCGGCGCGTCCGAGCTCCAACGGGGCGATGCCATCGAGCGCGCGGGTGAGGTCCTCGATCGCCTCGCTGTGCCCCAAGCGGGCCAAGCAGTGCCCGCGCCAGCGCAGGAGATGGGTGTGGTCCAACATCAGGAACGGCAGCGAGGGGTCGTCCGGCTGCTGCGGTAGAAGGGCGAAGGCCCGTTCCAGCGCCCTCTGGGACTGCGGCTCCTGGCCGAGCGACGCACGCACCTCTCCTTCGGCTGCCCACAGCCACGAGCACAGCAAGGGCGGCAGTGCCTTTCCTCCCTCGTCGTGCGCCGCTCTGATAACCGCCAGCGCCTCGTTTTCCCGACCGCTGTCCAAGAGCACGTAGATCTGCTCGGCGCTCACGTGGGCAAGGACCACGGGGTCTTCACTTTCACGTGCGGCCGATTTGGCGATTTCGTAATAGCGCCAGGACGTTGCCACACCCCCCGCGTCCAGTGCCTGCCATCCGGTCAGGGAGGCGGCCTCGGCCAGGGCTCGGGCGAGGCCCCGCCGCACGGGCCCGGGGATCGAGTGGCGCAGCAGTTCGTGCATCTGTTGAACGTGCGCCTGGCTCTGGGCCAGTAGGTAATGGGATCCAAGCTTTCGGTCGATCAACCGCAGGTTCTGCGTTTGCTGCCCGAAAAGACGGACGAGCGCCTGATCGATGGACGCGACCTCCAGACGTTCGCGCACCTGGTGGTCGATGGCCGATGCTTCCGACGGCGCGGCACGTGTGGCGTTGCTGGCGGCAGCAGACCGCCCCGACTCCAGAGGCGCCTGCTGGGGTGCCAGGCCGAACAACATCCGGGAGCGGTCGGGCATGCCGAGCCCATCAGCGATCCGCTCGATCAGATGCAGCGAGCTGACCGTCCGCCTTCCGCTCAGGATCTCGCTCACCCGCCCCTGAGCGATGCCGGTCGTCGAGGCGATCCGGGTCTGGCTCGCTCCATGGGTCTGGGCCAGACGAAGCAGACCAGCGATGTCGCGCTCTCGTAGGAGCCGCTGTGTGTCCTGTCGCTCCCATGCCCACGCCGGAATGTCGATTCTCTCCCAGGGATGACCGGGCATGGCTTCCTTCCATTCCTTCATAGGTCGACGTGGACGCGGCCTCAATCATCCCCGGGGGGATATCCACCAGGGATGGGAAGGGCGGTACCCGCAACGGGATCGTCGCTTGTGACACACCCTCCCGCTCCACCGAGAGCGCTGTCACAGGAGTCCGTCCATGGACACTTCATCGGCCGTCGAGTCACTGCCGACGCACATCGACACCGACACCACGCTGCGCGTCAAAATCCTCGATGCCTGCGGTATGACCTGCACCTTCTGCCACAACGAGGGCACGCCTGTCGTGGTCGACAACCGCCGCAGCGGCCCAGGACCCTTTCTGACCGCTGGAAGCTCCGGAAGAACGTCGATTTATGCTGCCACCAATGGCTCCAGCTTCCTACCGGCCACGATCCCACCCGATGAGGACTTCGCTCATGCCCTGCACCGATTGCGTGAGCGCATGGGCTTCACTGAACTCCACCTCACCGGGGGCGAACCCACACTCCACCCGCGTCTGCCCGACCTGGTCCGCCTCGCCACCGATCAGGGGTATCGGGTGTGTATGACCTCCAACGGTGAGAACGGAGCCCGGCAGATACCCGCCTGCGCGAATGTAGGGCTCGACCGGGTCAACTTCTCCATTTTCGGCACCACCCCCGATGAACTCGCCCAGGTCCAGCACGACCGCTTCCGCGACCCCGCCAAGGCCACCGCCAAGATCGAGGCCCTACACGCCTCCATCCAGGCCTGCGTTGATCACGGAGTCCGCGCCAGCGCCAACATCGTCATCCTCGACCACACCCACATCGACCGCGTCCACCGTCTCCTGGACACCTACGCGCCCGAGCTGTCCGTCCGTCTGCTCAACTCCCTTGACCACGGTCAGGCCTCCATCGACGCTATCCACGAAGTCCTGGCCCAGCGCGGCGCCGTCGCCGAGGCCCGCCGCCTCACGGCAGGAGCCTCCGGGGCGCGCACCGCCTACAGCATCGATGGCGGACGGCGCCGTATCCACGTCAAGTGGATCCGCCCGGTGCGCCTGCCCGCAACCTGTCGGGGGTGCTGGTTCAACAACGACACCGACTGCCAGGAAGGCTTCTACGGACTGCGCCTGTACCGGGACCGCCCAGGGAACTACTTGGCCGGCGTGTGCCTGCAGCGCATGGACCTGTGCCAACCGATCGACGACTTCCTCAACGGCCCTGTGAGTACCGAGATCCTCCGCTTCCGCCAGGCCGACCGTGACAGGCTGGAAGCCAACCACCGCACCCCCACCACTTCGCCCACGACAACACACCACACGGAAGGAAACCCAACAACATGAACGCGATCGAGTACGAGGCCAAGGTGCTGGGCATTGATCCTGGTCGGGTGGCCCGGCTCATCCTCGACAAGGGCGGCGAGGAGCTGGGGGAGGTGCTCCAGCGCCGCTACGTCTACGACATCGAACCCGGTGATGCTTCGCGATGGGTACGGCTGCGCGACACCGGCAACGAGGTGACGCTCACGGTCAAGGAGATCGATTCCGACGCCATCGGAGGCACCCGCGAGACGGAGACAGCCGTCGGTGACTTCGAGACCGCCAACGCGTTGTTGGGCAAGCTCGGCTACACCCCCAAGGCCTACCAGGAGAACCGCAGGCACAGCTTCACCCTCGATGGGGCCCAGCTGGAGATTGACTCCTGGCCGCGCATTCCCGCTTACCTGGAGATCGAGGCGAACAGTCGTGCCGAGGTGGTGCGCATCGCGGCGCTGCTCGGCTATGCAGAGGCGGACTTGACGGGAGAGAACACCACCAAGGTCTACACCCGCTACGGCATCGACCTGTCTACCATCGCCGATCTGCGCTTCGGTGCGAAGTGAGTGCTGGCTGCGGTGCGCCCGAGTCCTATTCGGATGGGTGTGCCGCAGCACAGACGGGCTGAGCCCTGGTGTCCTGGAGGAAAGCGCCCTGGCACGGGGATCTTTAGTGTCAGGGCATGGCCTCTGATCCCACGGAATCCTTCGCCCGCCCGAGGGTCGCCGCTGGCGCCCTGTTCTTCGATCACCTCGCTCGGGTGATGACGGTGATCCCCTCCTACAAGGACTATCTGGACATCCCCGGTGGCTACATCGAGCACGGGGAGGCACCGACCCAGGCCGTGGCTCGTGAGGTGAAGGAGGAGCTCGGTATCACCCCGCCGATCGGGCGACTCCTCGTTGTCGACTGGGCGCCCAACCCCTCCGAGGGCGACAAGCAGCTCTTCGTCTTCGACGGGGGCGTGCTCGACCAGGACTGGCTGGACCAGATCGTCCTCGATCCAGCCGAGCTGACCGGGTACGAGTTCCACGACGTGGACACGATCGCAGAGGTGACGATCCCCCGGCTCGCACGCCGGATCACCCATGGTGCTCGAGCCCGTGAGGAGGGCACGACGGTCTACCTGGAGAACGGACAGGCCGTCTCGTAGGTTCTCACTTGCTAGTGGAGTGGAGTGTGTTGAGGAAGGCGCGCCATTCGGAACCGTTGAAGGTCAGGTGTCCCGACTCGCGGTTCTGGGTGTCGCGTACGTCCGCTCCGGTGCTGTGCTCGCGGACCTCGACGCACTCGTTCGACCCGCCGCTGTAGCTGCTCTTGTGCCAGTCACTCATCGTCGATCTTCCTCATCTCGTCGCGGATGGCCTGCAAGGTCTCCTGCGGGTCGCGGGCTGCTCCCTGGAGGGCCGTGAACAGCAAGCGGCTACGAAAGATACCAGCGGAATCGGTGATGATTCGGCCTTCTTCGGCGGATTCCATGTAGACCACTTCCGGCTCGTCGGCGGTCGTGATGATGCGCCTGGGACCTGAGTTCCCCGCGTGACGAGGAGAGTTCGTCGGCACCATCTGCACGGTCAACCGGTCGCTGTCCACAAGGCTAGCGACATGGGCGAGCTGTTCCCGTTGGATCCCCGGGGAACCGTAGCGGCGGGCCAGCACGCTCTGGTCGATGATCAACCAGAGCGAGGGGAGTTCGGCCTTCGCCATACGCTCCGTGCGTTCCCGGCGCTCCTTGGCGAGTGCCCGAACCTCTCGCCCGGACAGCCAGGGGATCCGTAGCGGATGAGCGCGTGAGCGTACTCCTCCGTCTGAAGGTATGAGGGGAACACCAGGGGCTGGTACTCGAACAGGGCGTCGGCGGCGTGGGTGCGCTTGGTGACCTCGTGCAGCCACACCTGCCGGCCGGAGCCCGTCAGCTCCTCCCAGAGCTGCTCCAGCCTGCCGTCGCTCTCCAGGATCTCGTCGAGGAACTTCCGTAGCCACGGACGGGCCATCGCCCGGCCGTTCTCGATGTCGGACACGTGCGAGTCGCTGATCGTGGTGCCGCGCTGGCTGACCCGCCGGGCCAGGGCCTGTTGGGTGAGCTCGGCTTCCGTGCGCAGTTTGCGCAGTTCCCGTCCGAAGGCCTTGAGGGCACGTTCGTCTGTGTGCATGAGGCCATGTGACCACAAAGAGTCACGCCCGATGGGGGATTCCACAGAATTCCAAAGGACCATGGAAGATTCGGGAACTCTCCGTACGGCCTTCACCGGGCGATCGTCCTGGCCACATCCTTTTCGCGCGGGCTCTCCCACGGCAGCCAAGGCGACAGCGAAAGGACTCGGTGGAAAACCATGGCTTCAGTCCAGCCGACGATCGACCTGCCCAGGCGCATCCCTCACACGAACCCCGATGTGAGCGGCCTGGTGTGCGGTCCCGACCCCGAGCACGTGCGGACCGTGCGCCGATGGGCCACGCGGGCCATCAGGGCGACGCCTTCGGTGGCCCAGCCCGTGGTCGTGTCGCTGGCCGAACTGCACGCTAACGCCCTGAGGCACACCGCTTCGGGGCTTCCGGGTGGCCGGGTGCGGATCGAGATCGAGCGGCGCCGCTGCCTCTTCCTGCTCCGTGTCACCGACGACGGTCCTCGGCCGGGAGAGAAGATCACCGTTCCCGAAGTCGCCACCGCGGCCGGCCCGGCGGAGCGGGGAGCCCTCGTGCTGGAAGGCGGGTACGGGTTGGCGCTGGTGGACGCGATGGCCTTGTACTGGGACTTCACCGGTGAGTGGGGCGGGCCGTTGACGGTTCGTGCCGCTTTCGACCGGTCCGGGCGCACCCGTCTGCCGTGGTGATTCTGGATTCGGTGACGTTTCCGGGCCACACGTGTTGAAGAACCTCGTTCACCCAAGCCACCATCAACCACCCCAGCGAAACCGCCACCGTTTTCGCTGGAATTGGGAACTTTGTTCCCTTTGTGCGGAGTGAGGTTTTCTCAACGAAGATCATTTCCACTGCCCGTTGAGGACCAGAGCCGCGCGGGCGATATCGCCGATCCGACTCGGGCTGAGCGTGACGTGCTTCAGCGTCCGCCAGCGCTCCTTGAGCTCGGCGGCGGTGCGCTCGCCGAGCGCACGGACGTGCCGCAACAGCGCGTTGTGCATCCGGGTGTCCACGTGGAGCGCCCCTTCGCCCTTGCCCGCCGGGCGTTTGATGGGGGTGTGCACGCCGATACCGGCGCCCTGGTAGCCCTTGTCGGCCAGTGTCGGCAGGCCGTCGCGGGCCGCCGGGTACAGGTTGGGCAGGGCGTGGATACGGGCGGCGGTGATGTCGGGGGTGGAGCCGGGTTCGACATCGGAGACCCACAGCGGGGTACCGTCCGGTGCAGACAGGAACTGGATGTTGCCACCGAAGGCCTTGTGCTTCTGGCTGAACCACAGGTCGTTGCCGTTCTCACGGACGCCCGCGAGGCGGTCGGACTCGATCAGCGTGCCGTCGAGGATGATGTGCGCCATGCCTTCGTGGCGACAGCGGGTCAGGACTTCGTGCAGGTCGGGGGCCTGGCTGGCGAGGACGTCGATGCCTTCGCGCAGGTAGCGGTAGCCGGTAGCCGGTGGCCTGGGAGACGCCGGCGTCGCTGGCCAGGCAGTGCACGCAGCCGCGCTCGCGGAACCAGCGCAGCACCAGCACCGCTTGGCGGAACGGTCCGAGTGCCCGCGATCCCTTCGGGGTGCCGATCCGCCGCCGGTGGGCGGCCAGGTGGCGGGCGAGGAACTCGACGAGGTGGCGTGGGACGTCGAGGATGGCAGAATAGGTGACCAACGTGAAGCCTCTGGTAGCTGTGGACATGATCTTGTGGTGAGACCTGTCCTACCAGGGGCTTTACGTCTGCTCGCATCCAGGTGCCACTCGTCCGGTCCGCCGGGGACCGCGCGGATCACCCCACTCCGCGGAGATCATTTCACTGAAAAAACCTCACTGGTGGAGGCCGCGTCCACGACCGGGAGCGTGTCGATGTCACCGAACGCGCGACGGGAGAACTGGGCGGTGAACGCGGCTCGGGCCGACATCGCGGTCTCGACGCCGTGAAGCGCGGCGACCGCCTCGCCCGCCAGGACCTTCTTCAGGTCCATCGGGTGCAGGGTCCCCTGCTCCACACGCGCGTTCACGGAGTCGATCTCCGCGTTGCTCCATTCGGTCCATGCGCGCAGGTAGGGGCTGACCAGTCGGTCGGGGATCGACATGACCTTGCCGAAGATGTCCTCGGGGGCGGCGCTCAGAGCGATGTAGTTGCCCATGCTCTTGCTCATCTTCTTGCCGGTGCCGTCGGTGCCCTCGATAAGCGGCATCGTGGCGACGAGCTGGGGCTTCTGGTCGGTGATCTCTATGACCTTGCGTCCCATCTGCATGTTGAGCAGTTGGTCCACACCGCCGAGTTCGATGTCGGCCTCGATCTTGACCGAGTCGATGGCCATGACCACGGAGTAGATGAACTCCGCCGTGCTCAACCCGTGCCCCTGCTCCAGACGTGTACGGAAGTCCTCGCGCTGCAGTGACATGGACACCGGGACTTGGGCCAGGATCTCGATCAGTTCGGGCAGCCGGACCTCGCTGAGCCATGAGCTGTTGTGTCGGAAGTCGGCTCGGGTGAAGTCGAAGAACGGTGCGACCTGGTCGCGGTAGGTGGCCAGGTTGCGGGCGATGTCGGCGTCGGTCAGGGTGGGGCGGTCCTCTGACCTGCCGGAGGGGTCGCCGATCTTGGCGGTAGTGCGCTGCCGCCGCTCGAGCAGGGAGACGTAGGAGGGGTCGTACCCCAGGAGCTCTCCCATCGCCGCCTGGGACAACCCGGTCAGTGTCCGGTGGCAGCGGAGGATCACCGCCAACTCCCGGCTTTTCAGGGCGCGGCGTGCCTCGAGCAGTAGCCAGAGCCAGCGGATGGCGGGAGCAGCGCTCACGCGCGGGAGCGGGCGAACCAGTCCAGGACCGACCGTTTGTACCCCTCGGGCATCGGCAGGTCGGGCACCTGGGCCTCGGTGAACAGCCCGGCCTCCTTGTGTTCGCTGGAGACCACCACCGGGGCCTGAGAGCCCACGTGGCATCCGTAGGTGACGATGAAGACGTGCCGGTCCACCTGGGTGATGTGGTACATCCACGAGTCGAGGATCTCGGCCACCTGAACGGGCCAGCCGGTCTCCTCCTCGATCTCCCGGGCCAAGCACCCCTCGGGGGTCTCCCCGATCTCGATCTTGCCGCCGGGCAGCTCCCACTCGTCGCGCTCGTTGCGCAACAACAGCACCTGGCCGTCGCGGATGGCGACGCCCTTGACCGAGACGGGGAAAGTGCGCGAGACGGAGGGGGTGTCGGACACGGGAGGGCTCGCTTTCGACGGCGTGTGGGCTCGGTACCCGTGAAGTAAACAGGAGAGCTGAGCTGTACGGGGTCGTGTCCAGCGGACTCTCTGATCACGGCCCTGGATTCTTCCGCCCAATCGTTGTCCCGCCCCGGTGCAGCAGCGGATCGCGCTAGGCTCTGTGGGGTGACTGATAGCTCGATTCGTACCAGGTTCGCACCGTCGCCGACCGGTATGTTCCACGTGGGCAACGCCCGGTCCCTGCTGCTGAACTGGGTGGTCGCGCGACAATCCGGCGGCACGATGGTGTTGCGGATCGAGGACACCGACGCCGCCCGTTCCCGCCCCGAATGGACCGAGGGCATCCTGGCTGCCATGGCCTGGCTGGGTGTGGATGCCACCGAGTACGAGGGCCCCTACTCCCAGACCGAGGCCGCCGACCGGCACACCGAGGTCGCCCAGCGCTTGCGCAAGGAGGGGCTGGCCTACTACTGCGATTGCACCCGCGACCAGGTCCAGGCGCGGCGCGACAACCCCAACCTGGGTTACGACGGGTTCTGCCGCGACCGCGGCCTGGACGCCGGAGCGGGCCGGGCGCTGCGCTTCCGGATCCCCGAGGGCGGGCCGACCGTGGTCGAGGACCAGATCCGCGGCCGGGTGGAGTTCGGCCACGAGGCCCTGGAGGACTTCGTCATCGCCCGGGGCGACGGCACCGCCCTGTTCGTGCTGGCGAACGTGGTCGACGACGCCGAGATGGGCATCACCCACGTCATCCGGGGTGAGGAGCACCTGTCCAACACCCCCAAACAGCAACTGCTGTGGGAGGCGCTCGGCCACACCCCTCCGGTGTGGGCGCACGCCCCGGTCCTGGTCAACGAAAAACGCCAGAAGCTGTCCAAGCGCCGCGACAAGGTCGCCCTGGAGTCCTACCAGGCCGAGGGGTTCCTGCCCGAGGCGATGGTCAACTACCTCATGCTGCTGGGCTGGGCGCCGGGTGAGGACCGCGAGATCATGCCCATCGAGGAGATGGTCCCGCTCTTCGACCTGGCCGACGTCAACTCCTCGCCCGCGTTCTTCGACGAGAAGAAGCTGCGCGCCTTCAACGGCGACTACATCCGCGCCCTGGACACCGGCGAGTTCACCAAACGCTGCGCCCCCTACCTGGAGGGTGAGGGGGTTCCGTGGCGGTCGGAGGACTTTGACGCGGAGGTCTTCGCGCAGATCGCGCCGTTGGCGCAGAGCCGTGTGGCGGTGCTGGGCGAGATCGTGGCGAACGTGGACTTCCTGTTCCTGGACGCCCCGGTCTTCGATGAGAAGAGCTGGGCCAAGGCGATGAAGCCCGGGATCGGCGCGGAGATGCTCACCGCCGCGATCGCCGCCTACTCCGACCAGGCCCTGAACTGGGACGCCGACTCCCTGAAGGGGGCCCTTGAGCAGGCCGGGGCCGCCCTGGGGCTCAAACTCGGCAAGGCTCAGGCGCCGGTGCGGGTGGCGGTGACCGGCCGTACGGTCGGGTTGCCGCTGTTCGAGTCGCTGGAACTGCTCGGACGTGAGCGCACGCTGGAGCGGCTCCGGGCGGCGCTGGACCGGCTCAACTCCTGACGGGCCGAGAACAGGCGGCGGGTCGGCAGACACTGCCGAACACGACTCGCGAACGGGCGATCAGAGACGAGAGGTCATGGATCGGATCGTCAGGCAGAGTGCCCGAGGCCTCATCTTCGATAGCGCCCGACGGCTCGTACTCATTAAGCGCACCAAACCCGGCCGGGAGCCCTATTGGGTTGCTGTCGGTGGTGGTTTGGAGCCTGGGGACACAAGTGTCGAGTCCGCTCTGCACCGCGAGGTGGCGGAGGAGATCGGTGGTGGGATCGCTCGAGTCCACCCGGTTCTGCTCATCACCGACCACCTTTCCGATGGAATCGGTCTCCAGCATGTCTTCGCGGCTCGGTTGATGTCCATGAGTCTGGAAAGCCGGACAGGGCCGGAGTTCGCCGAACCCGGGCGCGGCATTTACGAAGTGGTCCGTGTTCCCGCCACACGGGAGGCCGTCTCGGAGCTCCGTCTCCTTCCGTCTCAGCTCGCCGACTTCGTTCGGGCGAACGTGAACGGCCTGCTCGCGCTCCTGGACCGGGAAGACCCGGACTCGTGATCCAGGCCGAATCACCCAATCGTCGTCGAGATGTACGGCTCGCCGAGCTCCATGAGGTGGAAGACTTCGCCGATCCGGTCGAGTCGAAGGGGCGTGACGATCACGGGCGTTCCTCGGTGCGGGCCTGGTGGACGATGGTGGTCAGCTGGTGCGCCATGCCAGAGGAAGCGACGGCGTCAGCGATGCTCCGGCCGACGATGGCGGTATCCCAGTCTCTTGCCGGGGCTGATGTTGATGGTGACGATGAAACCGTCGACGCCAGTCGGTTCAGCCGTGCACCGAAGACCGTGCCGCATTCTGGCGTTTGGTGCCTACTCCTTGGGGCCCCTCGATCCTCGCCTGGGGTACAGCAACGTGTCCGCGGGACACCTCGCGCTCCAACAGCGTGGTCACCTGTGGCCAACCGACCCTCATCGGGGTGAAGGTCTCCCAGTGCCGGTGGTAGGCGCGGCAGAGCGAGCTGAGCCCGAACGGCGCCGTACCGGTCGGGATGGAGCGGGTGAGACGTCGTACCGCTGCCCCAGCCCCTCGTGACGCTGGAGCGATCCCGTGGCCGAGGATCAGCGTCGCGGTACGCACGGCGTCCAGCACGTCCGTGTCCGCGTGGTGGGCGAACTTGTCGTGGATCAGTTCCGGCCAGGGCCGACGTGTCCTTGCCCACGCCAGCCTCTCCAACCCGGACCCGAGGTCAACCGCCATACGCCGGGGGTCGTTCGCGTTCCACAGCAGAACGATGTCTCCGAGACCGACGCCCGCGTAATGGAAGCGGAGCGTGACCCCCGAGACCTCGCGGCGGTGCCACACCCTCAGGTCGCCGCTCAACGTGACATGACGGGCATGCAAGCCCACGCGGGAGAGTACGGACAACCAGCAATCGAAGGCCTCGGCGTACTCCTTGACTCCACTGATCGGGCTCACGTGGGAGACGTTGACGAAGGAGGTCAGGAAGCCGTCGAGGAGCCGTCCCCGCGCGTCTCTTCGGCCGGTGAAGCGCACGACGGGTTGGGGGAGGAACCCTTGACGGTGGGTGAGGTCATGTCCTCCCTTGAGTAGGGGATCGAGCGCTTGCACGGCGGAGACGACCAGGTCGGTATCCTGGCCCCACCGCAGCGGCAAGCACTCGGCGCGCCTCACACCCTGGGCCGCGTAGGCTTCCTCGATCAGTGCCAGGAACTCGCCCCAGGGCAGAGGACGGCGCGCGGGTGTGAAAGCGGATCCTCTATGAGCGTGCCGAATCCGGAGTCGTGTTCCTTCGGTCTCGATCTCCCAGTTGGGACCCAGGACGCGGCCGAGGTGGTGGGGGATGAGGTAGGGGTCGGGTCCTTCCGTCACGGCGTCCTCGCGAGCGCCTCGAAGTGTCGTTTGACGTCGAAGCGGCTGAGGCCGATCTTCTGGACACGCCGATGCGGAAGCTCGGACGCTTCCTCGATCGCTTGGGCCAGGGCTTGGGCGGCGGTCTCGTCGTCCACGGCCGGGTCCAACACGACCTGGCTGCCGGTCCGTTCGCACAGGGCCGCCTCCACGCAGGTGCCCTCGTTCCAGGCGAGCGCCGCGATGGGTGTGCCCGCGCGGAGGGCCTCCCCGAAGACCGCCGCTCCGGCCTCCACGTAGTCGCGGGAGTAGGTGTAGACGAAGACCTCGGCGTCGCGGAAGGCGCGAGTCTTGGCCGACCCGCCGAGTTCCCCCACCCATTCCACATGATCGGCGGAGAACAGGCGCTGGTGTCGGCCGGCGTACTCGTGGTCGAAGACCGGTCCCACTATGTGGATGCGCTTGCCCAGGATCTGGGCTGCCCTGATCGCCAGATGGGGGCACTTGTCTTTGTCCACGCGGCCCACCCACACCAGTCCCTCACCGTGCGCGGAGGCCGGTTCTCGCTCATCCAGCCCAGCGTGTACGGCCAGTTCCTGGATCGGTTCGTGCTCGCGGTAGCGGTCGGCCATCTGCCGTGAGTAGCAGTAGAGCCTGCGACTGATCCCGTCGAAGGCGTCCGCGTCGTGGCGGAACACTGGTGAGTGCTGGAAGGTGGCGACGTCGCAGCCGAGGGTGTCGGCGGTCTCGCGCCATGCCGGAAGTGACGGGTACTCGTGGCCCACGATGAGCAGGTCGTAACGGGACTCCCGTAGTGCCTTGAGTTCTGTTGATCTGGTCCCGACGTCCTCCAATCGGACCGGATGGCGCTCCCAGTCCGGTCCGAGGTCATCGCGCCAGGCGGGGCCGAGAAGGTGGACGTCGGCGCCCGCGGCCCGGGCTCCGAGAGCGGTGGCCCACAGCCACCGCTCGATTCCGCCGTATCCGTGGGGTGGGAAAGCGTAGGTTCCGGGGAAATCGCAGACGCCGACGAGCAATCGCTACTCCTGGGGGGTGCCGTCCGCCGCGATGCGGCGGTATCCGAGATAGGGGGTCAGTGCTTCGGGAAGCACGACGGAGCCGTCCTGCTGCTGGTTCTGTTCCAGCAGGGCGGCCAGGGTGCGGCCAATGGGCAGACCGGACCCGTTGAGGGTCGCCACGGGGGTGGTCTTGCCGTCCGCGCCGCGGGTGCGGATGTTGGCTCGACGGGCCTGGAAGGTTCCGCAGTCCGAGACCGACGAGATCTCGCGGTAGGTGTTCTGGCTGGGCAGCCACACCTCGATGTCGTAGGTCATCTGGGCGGAGAAGCCCATGTCGCCAGCGGGCAGCAGGATGACGCGGTAGGCCAGGCCGAGTTCCTTCATGCAGGCCTCGGCGTGGCCGACCATGGCCTCCAGTTCCTTTTGGGAGTCCTCGGCGGCGCACAGGCGCACCATCTCGACCTTGGAGAACTGGTGCTGGCGCAGGACGCCCCGGGTGTCGCGGCCGTAGGAACCGGCCTCGGACCGGAAACAGGGGGTGTGCGCGGTCAGCGCGAGTGGGAGTTCCTTGGTCGGGATGATCTCATCGGCGTACAGGTTGGTCAGAGGCACCTCGGCGGTGGGGATGAGGTAGAGGGACCGGTCCGCCACCCCGGTCTTGAAGAGGTCCTCTTCGAACTTGGGTAGCTGCCCGGTTCCGGTCATGGTGGCCGGGGTGACCAGGAACGGCACTCCGTGCTCGACGTAGCCGTGCCGCCGGGTGTGGATGGCCAGGAACAGTGATGCCAACGCACGTTCGAGCTCGGCTCCCACACCTCGCGTGACGGTGAAGCGGGGACCCGAGAGCTTGGTGGCGCGCGCGAAGTCGAAGATGCCCATGGCCTCGCCGAGATCGACGTGGTCCTTCGGCTCGAACGAGAACGCCTGCGGAGTGCCGACCTTGCGCACCTCGGTGGCGAACTCCTCGGAGACTCCGTCGGGCGTCTCGTCGAGGGGAAGGTTCGGGGTCCCCAGGAGGAACTGGTCCAGTTCCTCCTGGACCGTCTCCTGCTCGGCCTCCACCTCGCGGATCTGCTCCTTGAGCTTGCGGGCGTGATCCTTGAGGTCGGTGATGTCACCGCCCTCCTTGGCGGTCCGCTGCACCTCCTTGGCGACGCGCTTGGCGTCGGCCCGCATCTCCTCGGCGGACCGGATGCTCTGCACACGTCGCGACTGGAGAGACTCCAGAGAGGACAGGTCCAGAGAGTAGCCGCGGCGGGCGAGCTTGCGAACGGCTTCGGGGCCCAGGTCGATCAGTACGCGGGCGTCATGCATCGGATTCGGTCTCCTCCAGGAATGTGGGCACTGGTTCGGGCAGGCCGATGACAGTGCGATCGCCCTTTGACGATATCCCCGAGCCACCCCCGACCTTGTTGGAATCAAGCTCCTCACGGAGCTCATCGCTCAGGTGAGTCACCCAATCGCGGAGACACTGGTCGGAAACGGCGAGGGGCTCCAGGTAGGGGGCCTCGGGGAAGAAGGTCGGAACGCTGGTCCGAGGTCCCCGCGAACGGAACCAGTTCAGCACCGAGAGGAGGAGGCCGTGCGCGACCACGAGCCGGGGTGCCTCACTTGGGGGCGGGAACATGCATCCACTGAGCATCCGCAGCAGGGCTTCGCGCTGGGATTCCCGGGAACCCGGGGGCCGCGCGGTGGGCCCGTGCCTCCTCAACCAGGCGGCGTACTCCAGGAAGGGCCGTCCCTCGAACACCCCGTAATCGGGCTCGTCCAGACGGGGGTCAACGGATCGAGGACAGTCGGTCCCCTCTAGGACCAAGCGGGCCGTCTGCCGTGTTCTGGGGAAGGAGCTCGTCCAGCAGCAGCGAACGGCCATCTCCTGAACGCGAGGGCTGATCGCTCGCGCTTGCCGGACGCCTTCCTCGTCCAGGACCACGGGGATGTCCGGGGAGCCGTTGACCAGGTAGCGGGCGCTGTAGGAGGTACGCCCGTGCCGAACGAAGTAGGTGGTCACCAGGCCACCTCCGATCCTCGGAACAGACCGCGCATGACCCGGGCCATCACCGGAGCGCGGGTATCACCTACCTCCAGGTAGTAGAGAAGCCCGTCCAAACACGTCGCCAGGCACCATGAGCGCAGCCGTCCCTCCCCGATCCCCGACGCCCGAGCCGCCAGTGCGAGGCGTTCGTCCGTTCCTCGTCCGAGCCGGTAGTACACGATCCAGAAGGCCCAGTCGAAGACCGCGTCCCCGTACATCGGAAGGGGGTCAAGGAGGTGGGGATGTCCCCCCTCGTCGCAGGCGGTGTTCTCCTGGTACAGGTCTCCGTGGAGCACCGTCCTGTGCTGACGCGTCTGGTTGAGGGATTCGAGCTCCCGCAGCCCAGCCTGGAGCAGCGGACGAGGCATGTCCGGATCCAGGGAGCCCAGGCGCCGGAGCACCCGGGGCCGCACCTCCTCGTCGAGGCAGGAGGACAGCTCAGGGAACTCGTGGTGTCCCTCCACAGCACGCCCCTGATCGTGGGCGGCCTGGATGACCTCAGCGACTCTCTGTGCGTCATCAACTGAGCGCCGGCCACCTCCCGGGCGTCCGCCGATGAGCGACAGGGCCGCGACGGACCGTTCCCTGTCGACTTCCAGGACACGAGCCGTCGGCACGGTGTACCAGAGCCGCAAGGTTGCGGTCTCCCGAGCACAGCGGTCAGAATCCGGCCACGCCTTGAGTAGGACGCGTTCACCCGTGGAGGAGACGGCGAGCACGAGGACGGAGGCGTGCCCAGCGTCGTGGTACCCCACGGGTGTGAGCCCCCACCTCTGTCCTATGTCCGCCAGCGTCTCTGGAACCGTCGACAGCCAGTCCGTGACGTCGGGACCGTAGTGCGTGAGGAGCCGGTCACGGCATCCTGGCGGTGGGTCGGAGAGCCTGGATCCAGTCAGCTCAGGCACACGCCCTCCCGTACGATCTCGTCCGTCAGATCAGGGAAGGATCCCAGGGCCTCCGCCACGAGTGCCTGGACCTTGTCCGGCTGAGCGTCCCGTGCGGCGAGCCGGACGAGGACTCGCCCGGGCTGGTCGAGCGGCTGTCCCGTGGTGCTCACCAGATGGACTTCGGCGTATTCACCGGTCTCCTCGTGAAGACGGTGGGCGAGGCGCTCAGCGGCCAGGTTATAGAGCTTGCCGACGTGGTAGACGGGGTTCTTGCCGTTGGCGCCCTCCATGTTCATCGGCCGTAGCGGGGTGATGAGCCCATTGACCCGGTTGCCCCGTCCGACGACGCCTTCGTCCCCGGACTCGATGGAGCTGCCGGTGTAGGTCAGGTAGAGCTCATCGTGGGAGGGAACGTCGCGGGCGTTGAGTTGGATGTTGACGCCACCCCCCGGAAGCCGGAGCCCTGCGATCCGGTGGCATTCAGTACGAACCGTTTCCGCGTTGCGGAGGTAGGCCGCGCGGCTCATCACGTGGGAGGACTTCTGCGGGACGCACAGCACCAGGTCCGCTCGCTCGCCGTCCCAGCCCTCTGTGTCAGGCTCAAGTGGGACACAAGGGGCTAAAGTTCACTAACTAAGACAAGCAG
>NZ_JBHMIV010000021.1:0-82380 GCF_048060475.1 Nocardiopsis sp. LOL_012
GGGCCAGCAGCAGGCCTACGACCCCTCCGCGCAGCAGGCGTACGGCCAGCAGCAGGCGTACTCGTACGGGACGGGGGCCCAGCAGGGCTACGGCCAGCAGTACGGCCAGGGCGCGGCCCAGCAGGGCGGTTACGGGCAGGGCTACGACGCCTCGCAGTACGCACCGCAGGGCTACGACCCGCAGCAGCCGGCCGCGGAGCAGGCCCAGCAGCCGACCACCGGGGAGCAGGCCGCGCAGGAGGCCATCCAGTACGGCTGGTACCAGGGCTCCGGCTCCGGGGAGAACGCGGGCACCGACGCCTCCGGGCAGGGCGGCGCCCCCTACGGCGGCCAGTACGACCCGAACGCGGGCTACGGTACGGACCAGCACAACCAGGACGGTTCCGGCGGCCAGCAGGGCTGGTACGGCGGGGAGGAGCGGCGCTGAAGCGCGTTGCACACCACCGTCCCCCGCCGCTCTCGTGGGCCGCGCGAATTGCGCGGAATTCACAGAACGGACACAGCAGGGCTGCCACCAGCGGTTCCGTGCATGATATTCAGTGGATTGCCACGTGGGGTGCTTGACTCTTAGTGAGGTGCCCTCGTGTAATTCGAGGGTGGGATTCCACCCGGCCCGGGGGACGAAAAGGGCCGGGACATCTATGGGGGGCAACAGGAGGTGCGCATGAGCGAGGTCATCCCGCTGGCGCACGGCTCGGACGAGGAGCTGGGCTGGCAGGAACGCGCCCTGTGTGCGCAGACCGACCCGGAGGCGTTCTTCCCGGAGAAGGGCGGTTCGACCCGGGAGGCGAAGAAGGTCTGCCAGTCGTGTGAGGTGCGCGCGGAGTGCCTGGAGTACGCGCTGGAGCACGACGAGCGCTTCGGCATCTGGGGAGGACTCTCCGAGCGCGAGCGCCGGAGGCTGAAGAAAGCCGCCGGAGGGGATTTCGATTTCCTCTCGGAGGTGCTCTAGAGCGCACGCGTGAGGCGCGCTCGGACCACGGGTCCGGGTGCGCCTTTTCTGTGCTTCGTGTCACCCAGAGGCACGCATCTGAATCATTCCGTATATGAATACTGTCGCGAATAGGGGGATATGAGTGGGTCCACGGATGCCGGCGAATAGCCCCGTAACGGCCCATGGTGGCGTATCGTGATGTCCCGCGCCATGCCCTGAGGCGCGCCGTGGACGCCGGGCGCATCGGCGCCGTCCGCGCCGCGGCCCGGGGCCTGCCCCCGCTCTCCCGGAAGAGAACCCCCACAGCCGTGCTTGCCCAGGAATCCGCCCGACACATCGTCACCGCGGTCATCGTCACCCACGACGGAGCCCGCTGGCTGCCGGAGACGCTGGCGGCCCTCAAAGGCCAGTCACGGCCCGTCCAGAGGGTCGTGGCCGCCGACACCGGCAGCACCGACGAGAGCACCGAACTCCTCGCCGGGTACCTGCCCCCCGACGCCGTCGTCGACCTGCCCGCCGGCACCGGTTACGGCGATGCCGTCCGCGGTGCGTTGGAACTTCGGCGCTCCACCTCGGCAGTCCACGGCTTCGACGACGCCGCCACCGAGTGGATCTGGCTCCTCCACGACGACCTCACCCCGGAGCGCGACACCCTCGAACGCCTCCTGCGGGCCGCCGAGCAGGACCCGCGCACAGCCGTGCTCGGCCCCAAGCTCCGCGACTGGTTCGACCGCCGCCGCCTGATCGAGGTCGGCGTCACCATCGACGGGGCGGGCCGCCGCGAGACCGGGCTCGAACAGCGCGAGTTCGACCACGGGCAGCACGACGGCGACCGCCGGGTGCTCGCCGTGTCCAGCGCGGGCATGCTCGTCCGGCGCGACGTGTGGGATCGGCTCGGCGGGTTCGACCCGGCGCTCCCCCTCTTCCGCGACGACATCGACTTCTGCTGGCGCGTGGGCGGCGCCGGCCTGCACACCCGCGTCGTCACGGACGCGGTGGCCTACCACGCGGAAGCCTCGGCCCGCCGACGGCGCACGATCACCGTCACCCGCAACCACCCGCGCAGGATCGACCGCAGGCACGCCGTGTTCGTCCTCCTGGCCAACCTGCCCACCGGGGGCATGGTGGCGGCCCTGGCGCGCAACTCGGTCGCGTCCCTGCTGCGCGTGGCGGCGTACCTGTTCATGAAGCAGCCCGCGGACGCCCTGGACGAGGCCGCGGCCATCATCCTCGTGTACCTGCGCCCCTTCCGGCTGATCCGCGCGCGGTTCCGGCGCCGCCGCGACCGCAAGCGCACCTACAGCGCGATCCGGCCCTACCTCGCGCGCGGGATCTTCCTCCGCCAGGCCACGGACGCCATCGGCGGCTTCCTGGCCGGGGAACCGGTCATGGACGCCCCCGGGCGCCACCAGGCGGCCTCCGGCACCGACGAGGAGGACGAGGCGCTCACCGACCGGACCGGCCTCGTGCGCCGCACCCTGCGCAGGCCCGGTGTGCTGCTGGTGCTCTCCCTGGCCGCCCTCGCCCTCGTCGCCGAGCGCTCCCTGCTCTTCGGCGACCTCCTCGCGGGCGGGGCCCTGCCGCCCGTCTCGGGCGCGGCGTGGGACCTGTGGGACCTGTACCTGTCGGCGGCCCCGGACAGCGGACTCGGCTCGGACGGGTCCGCACCCCCCTACGTCGGGTTCCTCGCCCTGCTCTCCACCCTCACCCTGGGCCAGCCCTGGATCGCGGTCGGCCTGGTCCTGCTGGGCTGCGTGCCGCTGTCCGGCCTCACCTCCTACCTGCTCGCCTGCCAGGTCCTGGGCTTTCGGCCCGCACGGGTGTGGGTGGCGGCCACCTACGCGCTGCTGCCCGTGGCCACCGGAGCCATCGCCCAGGGCCGGGTGGGCACGGCCCTGGTCCACGTGCTGCTGCCGGTGGCGGCGCTGCTGCTCATGCGCGTGGTGTCCATGCCGCCCCGCCCGGCGCGCCGGGCCGCGTGGGGGCTCGGCCTGGTCCTGACCGCGGCCACCGCGTTCGTCCCGATCGCCTGGCTGCTGGCCCTGGCCGCCGCCGCCCTGGTCGGGGCCGCCTTCGGCTACATGGGGCGCCGCCTGTACACCGACCTCGCCATCGGGCTCGCCGTCCCCCTGGTGCTGCTCCTGCCGTGGACGCTGCGCCTGCTGGCCCACCCCACGCTGTGGCTGCTGGAGGCCGGGCTGCACCGTCCCGGACTCTCCGACCCCGCCGCCACCGCACGGCAGATGGTCCTGTTCTCCCCGGGCGGGCCGGGCAGCCCTCCGTACTGGGTCACGGCCGGGCTCCTCGCCGCCGCACTGTGCGCCCTGCTGCTCCTGCGCAACCGGCTGCTCGTCGCCGCGGGCTGGGCACTGGCCCTGTTCGGCCTGGCCCTGGCCGTCCTCACCAGCCGCCTGGTCGTCGAACCGTACTTCGGCGGGCCCCCGGCGCCCGTCTGGCCCGGGACGGCGCTGTCCTTCGCCGCCTTGATGGTGCTCCTGTGCGCGGCGACCGCGGTGCGCTCGTTCGTGCGCATGGCCGCCGAGGGCTGGCTTCGGCGGATCTGCGCGGTGGCGGTGGCCCTGCTCGCCGTCACCACCCCGCTCTCCGCCGCCGCCCTCTGGGCCTGGGAGGGGGCGGACGGCCCCCTCACCACCCGCGACTCCTCCGTGATCCCCGGCGCCCTGGCCGCCGTCCGCAGCGACGGCACCCGGCCGAGCACCCTCGTCATCACCCCCGGCCCGGACGGCGGTGTCGACTACGTCGTGGCCCGCGGGCGCGAGCCGCGGCTGGGTGAGGAACGCCTCGTCCCGGCCGAGGCGGCGCGGCAGGCCATGGACCGGGTCGTCGCCGAGATGGCGGGCGGCCGCGGCGACGCCAACCCGCAGGTCCTCGCCGACTTCGGCATCCGGTACGTGCTCTACCCCCGCCCGGAGACGGGCGGCCCGCACGACGCCTCCCTGGCCACCACTCTGGACGGCACCCCCGGGCTGATGCGCGAGGCCCTGTCGGACCGCTACGGGCTCTGGCGCGTGGACGGCTCCAGCGGGCGCCTGCGCGTGGTCGACGAGGGGGGCGGGGCCGAGGCACTGGCCCTCTCCGGGGACGGGGAGCTGACCGCCCGGCTGCCCGAGGGCGGCCCCGGCCGCGTGCTCGCCCTCGCCGAGTCGGCCGACGGAGGCTGGCGGGCCGCCCTCGACGGCGCGGAACTGGCTCCGGCCGCCACGGAGCACGGCACCCAGGCCTGGGAGCTGCCCCCCGGCGGCGGCGCGCTGCGAGTGTGGCACACCGACCGCGTCCACACCGGCTGGGCGGTCGCCCAGGGCGTCCTGCTGCTCGTCGTCGCGGTGCTCGCCGCCCCCGCGGTGCGGACCGAGGAGGAGACCCGGCTGATCGAGTCCGCCGAGGCGCCCAGCCCACGTGTGCCGCGGTGGAAGGTCCTCCCGAGCGCACCGGGGCGCCGGGCCAGGCGGGGGCCCCGTAGGCGCGGCCGCCGCAGGGCGGGGCACCCCGCCCCCGGCGAGGGGCCGGCCGAGGAGGGAGAACAGCCGTGAGACTGATCATGGAGAGCCGGCTCGCGCTGCTCGGGGCGGTCTCACTGGCCCTGGCACTGCTGCTGGGCCTGGCGTTCGCGAGCCGCTCGGCGGGTATCGGGATCGGCGTCTCCGAACCCGGGACCTTCCGCCCCGAACGCGCGACCCGGGTGTGCCCCGCCCCGCACGAGACGGCCGGGCACGGAGCCGAGAGCACCGTCGCGGCGTTCGCCCCCAGGGTGGGCCGCGACGACACCGGCCGGTTGTGGGCCGTGCCGGTTCCGGGCGGCGGCGACGCCTCCGCTCTCGGGGAGGAGCGGACCGAACCGGGCGGCGTCTGGCGCGCCGACACCGGGCAGGCCCTCCGGCCCACCGCGCTGCGGGCCGAGGGTGCCCTGGCCGCCGGACTGGACTCCGCGCAGACCACCGTGTCCGACACGGGCGTGACGGAGGTCCGCTGCGAGGAGCCCTCGACCGACCTGTGGTTCGCCCTTCCGGGCGGCACCGACCCCGAGGCCGTGGAGGTCGCGTCCCTGACCGCCCACCTGGCCAACCCCACGGAGACGCGGACCACCGTGAGCGTGGACCTCTACACCCAGAACGGCCCGGCCTACTCCGCCGAGAGCCGCGGGATCCCCCTCCCCGCCGGTGCGTCGACCGAACTGGACCTGACCGGGCTGGCCCAGGAGACGGCCGCCCTCGGGGTGCACGTGCGCACCAGCACCGGCCGGGTGGCCGCGTCCCTGCTCGCAGAGCACTCCTCCGGCGCCACCGGCTGGGTCCCGCCCACCCGGGCGCCCGCGGAGGAGCACGTGATCCCCGGGGTGCCGGGGGGCGACGGCTCGCGCCGCCTGCTCGTGGCCGCGCCCGGGGACGAACCCGTCGAGGCCAGGGTCCGCCTGCTCCCGGAGGGCGCGGACGGCGAGGGCGAACCGCTGGTCGTGCACGTGCCCCCGGCCGCGTCCGCCTGGCTCACCCTGGAATCGGGCCTGCGCGGTCGGACCGGGACGGTCGTGGTGGAGGCCGACGCCCCCGTGGTCGCCGGGGTCCACTCCGAGTACACCGAGTACGCCGAGGACGGGTCCGCGACGGTTCTGGACACCGCCTACGCGGCCGCCGTAGAGCCGCTGAGCGCCCCGCTGGACACCACCGCGGTCATCCCCGACGTCCCCGGCGGTGTGGCGGCAGAGGTGGCCATGGCGGCCCTGGACGGTGAGGCGCACGTGGTGGTGACCCCGATCGGGGCCGACGGGACACAGGGCGACGCGGTGCGCGTGGACCTGGCCCCGGGCACCACGCACGTGTTCGGCAGCGGGGCCGGAGGCTGGACGGCTCCAGCGGCGGCAGGAGGCTACGCGCTGCGGTTGGAGCTCCTGGAGGGCTCCGGTCCGGTGTACGCCGCACGGCGGCTCAGCACGCCGGAGGGCTGGAGCGTGCTGCCGGTCCACCCGGCACCCGTGGAGGTGGAGCTGCCGGTCGTCCGGGACACCATGGTGGGCGTGGTGCCCTGAGGCGGCCTACTCCGGGTCGACGGACTCCGGTTCCACGCCCAGCAGGTTGGCCACTTCCTCCACGACCGCCTCGTGCACCAGGAGCGCCATCTCCTCGGGGTCCTTCGTCCGGATCTCCACCGGACGGCGGTACACCACGATGCGGGGCTTGCCCGCGGGGTCGGTCTCCAGGCGGGAGAAGGGGATCGTCTCGGTCATGGGGACGCCTGCCGGGATCGGGGGGACGTCCTCGACGAGGAAGTCCACGTTCGCCAGCTCGCGCGCCCACAGCCGCTCCAGGCGTTCGACGGCGTCCAGCACAAGGTCGTCGAACGCCTGTGCTCGGCTGCGGAACACCGGCAGGTCGGAGGGCACCAGAGGACCGCGGACACCTCGGCCGCGGCGGTCCCGGCGCCGCACTCGGTCTGGTTGGCCACTGGAAAGGCGCACTCGTCGCACACTTCGAGACTAAGCCATCGGAGGCCTCCGGCGTAGTCCGGATGCGGGGGAAACAGGGGACCGCACGAAACCGGTAGGCCCCGCCTCCTTTCGGGACGAAACCCACCGTTCTCACGGGGCGTGCTGGCGTGTCCCTCCCTGAGGGCATACAGTCGAACGCTGTGAGCCATGTTCGCCGCTGCTCCCGTACCGCGTGCAGGCAGCCCGCCGTCTTCACGCTCACGTACGTGTACGCCGATTCCACCGCCGTCCTGGGGCCTCTCGCCGCCTATGTGGAGCCGCACTGCTACGACCTGTGCGCCGTCCACGCCGACCGCCTGACCGCTCCCCGGGGCTGGGAGGTCGTACGGCTGCCCGTGGAGACCGCCGGGGGCGGTCCCGGCAGCGACGACCTGGAGGCCCTGGCCGACGCCGTGCGCGAGGCGGCCCGCCCGCCCTCGGGCGCCCGTCCCTCCGGCGCCGTCGGCGAGGGCACCGAGACTCTGCGCCGCGGCCACCTGCGTGTGGTCCGCTCCGACCCCGGCACGGGCGACCGGGACCCGCGCCGCCGGAACTGAGCCCGCCGTCCACAGCCGCGGCGGCGCCTCTGGGGCCGTCCGCCGCGCCTTGCTAGTTTTGTACCGCGCGGAAAGCCCCCGCGCCACCGAACCAGGTGCAGGACCCGACGGGCCGGAGAAGACGTGGCTGATCTCGGAAGCATCTTCAAGGCATACGATGTACGCGGTGTGATACCGGACACCCTCAACGCGGACGTCGCCCGCGCGATCGGGGCGGCCTTCGCCCGGGTGGTCGGCGGAGCGGCCGTCGTGGTCGCACACGACATGCGCCCCTCCTCACCGGAACTCACCGCGGCCTTCGCCGAGGGGGTCACCTCCCAGGGGGTCGACGTCGTGCACGCGGGTCTGGGCTCCACCGACCTGCTGTACTACGGTTCGGGCCACCTGGACCTGCCCGGTGCCATGTTCACCGCCAGCCACAACCCGGCCCAGTACAACGGCATCAAGATGTGCCGGTCCGGCGCCGCGCCCATCAGCGGCGAGACCGGGCTGGACGAGATCCGCCGCCTGGCCGAGGAGGGCGTCCCCGCCTTCGACGGGCCCGCGGGCACCGTCACCGAGCGCGACCTGCTGCCGGGCTACGCCGAGCACCTGCGCGGCCTCGTCGACCTGTCGGGCATCCGCCCCCTGAAGGTCGCCGTGGACGCGGGCAACGGCATGGGCGGCCACACCGTCCCCGCCGTCCTGGGCCAGGGGCTGCCGCTGGACATCGTCCCCCTCTACTTCGAACTGGACGGGACCTTCCCCAACCACCCCGCCAACCCGCTCGACCCGGCCAACCTGGTCGACCTCCAGGCGAAGGTGCGCGAGTCCGGAGCCGACCTCGGCCTGGCCTTCGACGGCGACGCCGACCGCTGCTTCGTCGTCGACGAGCGCGGCGAGGCCGTCCCCCCGTCGGCCGTCACCGCGCTGGTCGCCGCCCAGGAGCTGGAGCGCGAGCCCGGGGCCACGGTCATCCACAACCTCATCACCTCCGCGGCCGTCCCCGAGATCGTGCGCGAGAGGGGCGGGGTCCCCGTGCGCACCCGGGTCGGCCACTCCTTCATCAAGGCCACCATGGCCGAGACCGGAGCGATCTTCGGCGGCGAGCACTCCGCCCACTACTACTTCCGCGACTTCTGGCGGGCCGACACCGGCATGCTCGCGGCCATGCACGTCCTGCGCGTCCTGGGCGCCCAGGAGCGGCCCCTCTCGGAGATCACCGCGGAGTACTCGCGCTACGCGGCCTCGGGCGAGATCAACTCCACCGTCACCGACGCCGGAGCGCGGATGGCACAGGTGCGCGAGGCCTTCGCCGGCGGGGACGGCGTCACCGTCGACGAACTCGACGGGCTGAGCGTCACCCTGCCCGACGGGTCCTGGTTCAACCTGCGCGCCTCCAACACCGAGCCGCTGCTGCGGCTCAACGTGGAGGCGCCCGACGACGTCACCGTCGCCAAACTGCGCGACGAGGTCCTCGGCATCGTCCGCGCCTGACCCGTGGTCCGGGCCCGGGGCGTGTGCTCCGGGCCCCGCACCTCCGGTAGCTTCGACAGCACCACCGGCCGCGGAACGGTCCACAGCATCGGCGACACCCGCGTCCGCCCCGGAGCGGACGGCCGCGGCCACACCACACAGAAGGAGGAGGGCGTGCCCTCCCGGCCCCGAAGGGCCGGGCCCGCGCGCCCGGAACACCGATGAGCACGACGATCGACGGATGGCTGCTGGACATCCTGGTCTGCCCGCAGAGCCAGGCCCCGCTGCGCCACGACCCCGAGACCGACGAACTGGTCTGCGACGAGAGCGGTCTGGCCTACCCCATCAGAGACGGCATCCCGGTGCTGCTCGTCGATGAGGCCCGCAGGATCGACTGAGGCCGGAAGGGAACGCTTCGGCCGCCGCGACGGTCAAAACGGTGACGGCACACCGGACCCGGTGCCGCCGGGTGTGTGCGGCCATGATCACGTGTGCCCGGTAACCCGTAACCTGTTGCTGCGCGCCCCGCTCATCACCAATGCCCTGGAGGACACCGATGCCCGGTCCTGAACCGCTGCAGGCGAGCGACCCCGCGGAGTTCGGCGAGTACCGAGTGACCGGACGCCTGGGCAAGGGAGGCCAGGGCATCGTCTACCTCGCCGAGGACACCGACGGCGACCAGGTGGCCGTCAAGGTCCTCAACGACCAGTGGTCCGCCGACAGCGACCTGCGCAAGCGTTTCGCCAAGGAGGTCCGCGCCGCTCAGAAGGTCGCCTCGTTCTGTACGGCGGCGATCCTCGACGCCCAGCTCGACGACGACCCGCCCTACGTGGTCAGCGAGTTCGTGCCCGGCAAGGACCTCCAGGACACGGTGGCCAAGGGCGCGCCGCTCAAGGGGTCCAAACTCCAGCGGCTGGCGGTGTCCACGGCCACCGCCCTGGTGGCCATCCACAAGGCGGGGATCGTCCACCGCGACTTCAAGCCCGGCAACGTCCTGCTCGGCCCGGACGGACCGCGGGTCATCGACTTCGGTATCGCCCGCATGGACGACGGCACCGCCACCATGACCAACTCGATCGTCGGAACGCCCTCGTACATGGCGCCCGAACAGATCGAGGGCCGCGGGATAACCGACAAGTGCGACATCTTCGCCTGGGGCTGCGTCATCGCCTTCGCCGCCACCGGCAACGCCCCGTTCGGCTCCGACACCGTGCCCGCGGTGGTGCACCGCGTGGTCAGCGCTCCGCCCGCCCTGGACGGTATGGACGAGACCCTGCGCCCCGTCGTCGAGGCCTGCCTGGACAAGAACCCCGACCGCCGCCCCAACGCGCAGAGCCTGCTCATGCGCCTGCTCGGCCACGAGAGCGCCGAGGACGCGGCCGCCTCCACCGACGAGGCCTTCCGTCAGGGCGAGCAGATCGCCCAGACGGGCATCCTGCCCACCGGCGCGCAGGTTCCGCCCGCGGTGCAGCAGCCGCCGCGCACCGGCCCCCAACAGGGTTTCGGAGGCTACCCGCCGCACGTGTCCGACCCCGGGCGCGGCCCCACCACATCCGAGCCGCGGCCGGGCACCGTGGGCCATCCCGTGAACTCCAACCCGCGTCCCGGGTTCGGCGGCCACCCCGGCACCTCCAACCCCCGGCCCGGGATGCCGGGGATGTACCCGAACCCCGGGCCGCCCCACCCCCAGCAGCGGCCCGTGCCGCCCGGCATGCCGATGGCAGGAGGTGCCAACCCCAACCAGACCTATGCGCGCCCCGGCCCGATGCCGCGCCCGGCGCAGCCGCCCTCGCCGCTCCAGCAGAGCTGGGTGATCCCGGCCGTCCTGATCACCATCGTCATCCTGGTTCTGCTGCTGGTGCTGATCGCGGTCAGCCAGTAGCCCGCGACGGCAGCCCTCCTGTCCGTCACCCTCCACCGCCCTCAAACGACGGCCCCGACCGTATCGCCCGATCGTGCGCCGGGAACCGGTCATCACACCCGGGTCAGGGCGTTCATGGAGCGGGAGACCGCCTCGTCCACGAGGTCGCGGATCTCCGGCCAGCGCTCGTCGACGGAGTCGGTGGGGATCACCGTCACGCTGTCGGCCCGGGACATGTCCAGGGTGTCCCTGACGCCCTCGGGCGTGGTGAGCCTGCCGTCGGCGGTGACCGCCAGCACCCCGGTCTCGGGGCGTCCGACCTCCTGGACCACCACGAACAGGGTCAGCGAGGCGTCGCCCACCACCAGCTCCAGCGAGGTCCACCAGTGCGCGGCGCCCGGGGTGAGGACCGTGCGCGAGGCGGGCGCGCTGCCCGGGTCCTGCTTCGGGGCGTCGCCGGAGCCCCCCGAACGCACCGTCGTGCCCGCCTGCGGGTCCATGGCCCGCAGCATGAGGTCCAGTGCCTCCCCCCGCAAGCGGACGTAGGCCTCGATCCGTCGACACGTCACCGAGGCCAGCGGCGGTCGGCTCCCGCGGGGTTCGGGTACCCCCGCGGGCACCCAGCAGAGCTCGTCGCGCAGCGTACCGGTGGCCAGGCGGGCGACGTGGTGGACCAGCCCGGCGAGCCGTTCGCCGGGATCCCGGACGGTGACCGGGGGCCGCAGGGCCAGCGGGTCGGGCAGGAGCGGCGGGTAGCAGGCGCGTTGGAGCACAGCCGAGGCGAGCATCCAGGGCAGCACCCACGGAAGGTCGTCGTCGGGGTCCGTGCCCGTGGCGCCGAGGAGGTCGGCGCACTCGGCGAGGACGTGGGCGGCGCGCACCACGGGGTGGGCGGGCAGCTCCGCGGCCTCCGCCAGGCGCCGCGACTCGTTCCAGTCCAGTCGGCGCTCCGGAACCCGGCAGGCCCGGTCGGCGGGCAAGGCGGTGGCGCGGGCCGACAGCTCCATGACGTAGTCCGCGCAGACCGGCTGTCCCGCCATCCCCTCTCTGGAGACGGAGAGCACCGCGTCCACCAGGTCGGGTCCGCCGCCCAGCTCGCGGACGCGCCGGTGCACCAGCTCCTGCCGCGCGGCCGCGCGGGCGTCCCGGGGTCGCCCGTCGCGCTGGCCCGCCCAGATGGTCCGGAGCCGGTCGACGTCCGTGAGTTCGTCACGGACACGGGCGGGAAGAGGATGTGAGGCAGCGTCGCTGCGCAGGGTGTCCACGTTGTGATGCGTAGCCGGTGGACCGAGCGGTGAAACCTCTCGGGATGGCCGTTACCGGACGCGTGCGCGGGACAACCTCCGGTGGACGTGCGCGTCGCTCACGGGCCGTTCCGGCGGAGCAGACGCATCGCCTTCTGCTTGTCGAAGTCCATCGCGCGGGCCGGAGCCGGGGCGAGGCGGCCGAGCCGTTCCCCGTGTGCGCGCACCCGCGCCAGGACCTCGGGTTCGGCCAGGACGCGCAGCGCGAACGCCAAAGCGGCGGGAGGGATGTCGAACTCGCGCTCCATCCGCAGCCCCACCGCTATGGTGTGCAGGTCCTCCTCGGTGAAGCGCCGGTGCCGGTGGCCGCGTCCCGTGGGCTGTTCCTGGGTGCGGGGCAGCAGGCCCAGCGCCTCCCGGTAGCGGAGCATGCGCGCCGTGGTGCCGACCCGCTCGGCCGCCGCGGAGATCGGGACGGCGCCGGTCGTCCGGGCGGGTGCGGGCGGGGTGTCGTCGAGGGCGGCCATGGGTCGAGCCTAACGAACTTCTCCGGGGGCCAGGGAAAATCTGCCGATACAATGTCAATTTTTCCTCTCCGCTGGTGGAACAGCCCTACAATCAGGGGCGCCACCACGATCAGAGTTGAGGAATCCATGGCTTTCGACTTCAAGGTCGCCGATCTTTCTTCGGCCGCGTTCGGCCGCGATGAGATCCGGCTCGCCGAGCACGAGATGCCCGGCCTCATGGCCACGCGGGCCGAGTACGGCGACAGCAAGCCCCTGCGCGGCGCCCGCATCATGGGCTCCCTGCACATGACCGTGCAGACCGCCGTGCTCATCGAGACCCTGGTCGCCCTGGGCGCCGAGGTGCGCTGGGTGAGCTGCAACATCTTCTCCACCCAGGACCACGCCGCGGCGGCCGTCGTGGTGGGCCCCGACGGCACCCCCGAGGACCCCCGGGGCGTCCCGGTGTTCGCCTGGAAGGGCGAGACGCTGGAGGAGTACTGGTGGTGCACCGAGCAGGCGCTCACCTGGCCGGGAGCCGAGGGTCCCAACATGATCCTCGACGACGGCGGCGACGCCACCATGCTCGTCCACAAGGGCGCCGAGTACGAGAAGGCCGGTGCGGTCCCCGACCCCTCCACCGCCGACAGCGAGGAGTTCGCGGTCGTCCTCACCCTGCTCCAGCGGAGCCTGTCTGAGGACCCGCGGAAGTGGACGCGGATCGCCGAGGGCATCCAGGGCGTCACCGAGGAGACCACCACCGGCGTGCTCCGCCTGTACGAGATGCAGCGCGAGGGCGTCCTCGCCTTCCCGGCGATCAACGTCAACGACTCCGTCACCAAGAGCAAGTTCGACAACAAGTACGGCATCCGCCACTCGCTGCCCGACGGCATCATGCGCGCCACCGACGTCCTCATCGGCGGCAAGGTCGCCGTGGTGTGCGGCTACGGCGACGTCGGCAAGGGCTCCGCCGAGGCGCTGCGCGGCCAGGGAGCCCGCGTCGTCGTCACCGAGATCGACCCGATCAACGCCCTCCAGGCGGCGATGGACGGCTTCCAGGTCACCACCCTGGAGGACGTCCTGGAGACCGGCGACATCTTCATCACCACCACCGGCAACTTCAACGTGATCATGGCCGACCAGATCATGCGGATGAAGCACCAGGCGATCGTCGGCAACGTCGGCCACTTCGACAACGAGATCGACATGGCCGGGCTCGCGAAGGTCCCCGGCATCGCCAAGAAGGAGATCAAGCCGCAGGTCCACGAGTGGACCCGCCCCGACGGCCGGTCCGTCCTCGTGCTCTCCGAGGGCCGCCTGCTCAACCTGGGCAACGCCACCGGCCACCCCAGCTTCGTGATGTCCAACAGCTTCACCAACCAGGTCATCGCGCAGATCGAGCTGTTCACCAAGCCCGACGAGTACCCGACGGACGTGTACACGCTGCCGAAGATCCTCGACGAGAAGGTGGCCCGCCTGCACCTGGACGCGCTCGGTGTCAAGCTGACCCGGCTCACCAAGGAGCAGGCCGCCTACATCGGCGTGGACGTCGAGGGCCCCTACAAGTCCGGCCACTACCGGTACTAGGCCATGTCCGAACCCTCACACGAGGTCGCGGACCTCGGCCTCGCCGGGGCCGGGGTCCGCCGGATCGCCTGGGCCGAGCGGTCGATGCCCGTGCTGGGCAAGGTGCGCGAGCGCTTCGAGCGCGAGCGGCCCTTGGAAGGCCTGCGGGTCGCCGCGTGCCTGCACGTGACCGCGGAGACCGCCAACCTGCTGCGGGCCCTCAGGGCGGGCGGCGCCGACGTCTGGCTGGCCGCCTCCAACCCGGTCTCCACCCAGGACGACACGGCCGCCGCGCTGGTGGGCGAGTACGGCGTGGCGGTGCACGCCTGGGCGGGCATGGACCCGGCCGCCTACGACCGCAACCTCGTCGCCGTCCTGGAGTCCCAGCCGCACCTGCTGCTCGACGACGGCTGCGACCTGGTCAACACGGTGCACACCGACCGGCCCGACCTCATGGAGGGCGTGCTGGGCGGTTGCGAGCAGACCACCACCGGGGTGATCCGGCTCCGCCGGATGAGCGCCGAGGGGCAGTTGCGGCTGCCGATGGTGGCGGTCAACGACACCGCCACCAAGCGCATGTTCGACAACCGCTACGGCACCGGGCAGTCCACGATCGACGGGATCTTGCGGGCCACCAACGCGATGCTGGCGGGGCGGACCGTGGTCGTGGCCGGGTTCGGCTACTGCGGCCGCGGCCTGGCCGAGCGGGCGCGCGGCATGGGCGCCCGGGTCGTGGTCACCGAGGTCGACCCGGTCAAGGCGCTGGACGCGGTCATGCAGGGGTACACGGTCACCACCATGGCCGAGGCGGCCCGGCTCGGCGACGTGTTCGTGACGGTGACCGGCAACCGGGACGTGGTCCGGGGCGAGCACCTGGACCGGATGCGCGACGGCGCGATCCTCGCCAACTCGGGCCACTTCGACCTGGAGATCGACCTGGTGGCGCTGGAGAGCAGGGCGGTCGAGGTCAACCGGGGCGTGCGGGAGCAGGCCGACGAGTACGTGTTCGCCGACGGTCGGCGCGTGCTGCTGCTCTCGGAGGGGCGTCTGGTGAACCTGGGGGCCGCGGAGGGCCACCCGGCGGCGGTGATGGACATGTCGTTCTCGGTGCAGGCGCTGACCACCGCCTGGCTCGCCCGCCACCACGCCGAACTGGAGCCCGGGGTGGTGGAGGTGCCGGAGGAGACCGACACCGAGGTGGCCCGGCTCGAACTCGCGGAGCTCGGTGTGGCCATCGACGCGCTCACCGGGGAGCAGGAGGGCTACCTGAGCTCCTGGCGCCCCTGAGGCCCAACGGTCAGGCCGCGTACCCGCGGTCCTCGGCCCGCTCGATGATGACCGCGAAGGTGCTCATGTCCGCCTCCATGTGCTGCACGCCTGTTTCAGCCGGGGAAGGGGCCGCCGGGGCGCATCTGTGCCTCGTGTCGGCGGCGGCGCTCGGCCAGCACGGCGGCCAGGTACTCCGGCGGGGCCGTGCCGGGCGGCGGGGGCGGGCTGATCTGCGCGGCCATCTCGGAGGCGAGCCGGGCGCCCATCTCGTGCCGTGCCCGGTCGGTCAGCTCCCAGAACCGCAGGACGTACTGGCGCGCGGCCGCGGCGGTCTCGGGGGAGAGCCTGGACAGCTCGGTGGCGGCGGCCCAGTCGGCGAGGTGGCGCGGCATCGGTACGAACTCGTCCCGGCGGCCCCCCGCGCGCTCGGAGACGACCAGGGTCCCGCCCACGAAGTCGCCCACGCGGCGGCCGTCGCGGTTGATCATCGAGGTGAACAGCGCGATCACACCGCCGGTCACCCAGATCTCCAGGAAGGCGGCGAGCGCACGGGCCAGGGCCTGGCGGAAGCGGACCGGTGACCCGTCCGTGCCCACCACGCGCAGCCCCAGGGCCATCTTGCCCAGCGACCGTCCGCGCGAGAGCGCCTCGAAGGCGGCCGGGTACCCGACGATGATGAGGACCGTCCCCGTGATGGCGATCGCGGCGGTGGCGGCCGGGTCCACACCGTCGGCGATCCGTATCGTGAGCGTGTTGAACAGGACCAGCGCGACGAACTGGAGCGGGACGTCGATGAGGGCGGCCGCCGCCCGGGAGGCGAAACCGGCCGGACGCAGGTCGAGGACCACCGCGTCACCCGTCACCAGGGGCGACGCCGCGTAGACGTCCCCATGGGCCTGTGTACCGGGATGGGACACCTGCACACGCTCCCTCGTGGAAGGTACGAACCGTACGTGTTGCACACTACCGCCGACCGGCGGGAACGCTCCCGGCGGCCGTGGCGCCGACGACCGGACCC
Source organism: Nocardiopsis sp. LOL_012 (assembly GCF_048060475.1). Classification (NCBI taxonomy): domain Bacteria; kingdom Bacillati; phylum Actinomycetota; class Actinomycetes; order Streptosporangiales; family Nocardiopsidaceae; genus Nocardiopsis; species Nocardiopsis sp. LOL_012. Next base: position 15,887 of record NZ_JBHMIV010000021.1, read on the forward strand.
AGTAGGGTCTCATGCGTGGATATCGACGTGTTCGCACAGGCACACGCCCAGGAGTGGGACCGGCTGGACCGTCTGGTGCGCGGGCGCCGGCGCCTGGAGGGCGAGGAGATCGATGAACTGGTCGAGCTGTACCAGCGCGTCTCCACCCACCTGTCGGTGGTGCGCTCCTCGGGACAGGATCCCGCCCTGGTGGGGCGCCTGTCGGCGCTGGTGGCGCGTGCGCGGTCGGCCGTGACCGGTGCGCACACCTCGGCCTGGCGGGACGTGGCCGGTTTCTTCACCCGGGTGTTCCCCGCGGTGCTGTACCGGATGCGCTGGTGGTGGATCGGGACAACCGCCGGGATGCTCCTGCTGGCCTCGGCGACGGCGGCGTGGATCGTCGGCGACCCGCAGGTCCTGCACTCGCTGGGCACCCCGGAGTCGATGGCGCAGTACGTCGAGCACGACTTCGGCAACTACTACGTGGAGAACCCGTCCGGGTCGTTCGCCGCCCAGGTGTGGACCAACAACGCGTGGATCGCGGCGCAGGCCATCGTCGGCGGTGCCTTCCTCGGCCTGTACACACTGTGGGTGCTGGCGAGCAACGCGGTCGCGATCGGCCAGGTGGCGGGGCTGATGATCGCGCACGGCCGGGGGCCGGAGTTCTTCGGACTGATCCTGCCGCACGGCCTACTGGAGCTCACGGCGGTGTTCGTGGCCGGCGGCGTGGGGCTCAAGCTCGGGTGGACGATCATCTCCCCTGGGGACCGGACGCGGCTGCGGGCGCTCGGCGAGGAGGGCCGCGCGGCGGTCGCGGTGGTGCTGGGGCTGGTCGTGGTGCTGTTCCTGTCCGGGCTCATCGAGGGGTTCGTGACGGGGTACGTGCACACCACGTGGCTGCGCATCGGGATCGGCGCGGTCGCCGAGGCCCTGTTCCTGGCGTATGTGTTCACCCTCGGCCGGAGGGCGCACCGTGAGGGCGAGACGGGCGACCTGAGGGATGCCCCGCAGGCCGTTCCCGTGGCGTAGGGCCGGTGGGGCGCGGTGCCCTCTGTGGCAGCATCGCCCGTATGGACGGGAACGCCCCCCGCTGGTTCAAGAGCTCCTACAGTTCCGCCGAGAGCCATCACTGTGTGGAAGTGGCTTTCGGAGCTTCCGAGGGTGTGGTGTGGATGCGCGATTCCCTCAGTCCCCGGACGGGCCGCCTCCAGGTTGATCCATGTGAGTGGTCCTTCCTGGTCCGGTCGGTGGGCGCATCATCGGGTTGACCGTGTGAGACCGTTGGGCGACCGTCGGTCCTTCACCGGTTCTCGCGCGGCTCCTACACGGTCCGCTCCAGCCATACGCGGGTTCGTTCGGTGTCCGGATGGTCCGCCCCCAGGGCCTTCTCACGTACCTCCAGACAGGACTCGAACCGGCTCCGGGCGGTGGCGAGGTCTCCGCGTTCGAAGGCGGCGCGGCCCAGGCAGTAGTCGGCCTGGGCGGTCAACGGATGCTGTTCGCCCATGGTGCGCGCGGATCAGCCGGATCTCTCGGAACTCGTGTTCGGCGCCGGCCGGGTCGCCCTGGCACATCACCGCGTAGGCCAGGTTCTCCCACGCGGCCAGAGCCTGTGGAGCGTATGCCCCGGACACCCGCTGCCAGTCATCCCGCAGCGCTCGGAAGGTTTCGGCGGCTGCTTCCCACCTCTCCCGGCGGGCGGCTATGAGAGCGAGCTGGAAACGTGCGTCGAGGGTGTTCTCGTGGTCGAAACCGTGGTGCTCCCTGTTGAGGGAAAGCAGGTCGAGGTACTCGTGCTCCGCCTCGTCGGACGCGTGGTGGCCGCCCGGCCCCGCCCCGGGGCTCACAGGCGGCCCTGGGCCTTGAGGTTGATGTAGGCGTCCGCCAGCGCCGGGGCGATGTGCTCGGGGTCGGCGTCCACGACCTCCACACCCATCCGGCGCAGCTCGGCCCGCACCCGGCGGCGCTCGCCCAGGGTGCGTTCCGCCGCGGCCGCCCGGTACAGCGCCTCCGCGCCTCCGCGCTCGGCCGCCATCTCCGTCACGGCCGGGTCCGACACCGAGGCCACCATCAGCAGGTGCCGCGAGGTCAGGGCCGGAAGGCGCGGCAGGAGGCCCTCCTCCAGCGCCGCCGCGTTCAGGTCGGTCAGCAGCACCACCAGGCGGCGCGCCCGTCCCTGGGTCCCCAGGACGGCACCCACCATGCCTGCCGGGTCGGACTCCACCAGCTCCGCCTCCAGCGGCGCCATCGCCTCGACCAGTCGCCCGATCTGTGTGCCCTTGCCCGACGAGCGCACCTGCGCGCGGATCCGGCGGTCGTAGGCCAGGAAGTCCACCCGGTCGCCCGCCTTGCCCGCCAGGGCCGCCAGGAGCAGCGCGGCGTCCATGGCGTGGTCCAGGCGCGGGGTGTCGCCCACCCGTCCGGCGGCGGTGCGGCCCGTGTCCAGCACGATCAGGATCCGCCGGTCCCGCTCGGGCCGCCAGGTGCGCACGACCACGCCGTCGCCCCGGGCGGTGGCGCGCCAGTCGATGGAGCGCACGTCGTCGCCGGGCACGTAGTCCCGCAGCGAGTCGAACTCGCTGCCCTGGCCGCGCACCATCGCGGTGTGCTGGCCCTCCAGCTCCCGCAGTCGCGACAGCTTGCCCGGCAGGTGGCGGCGGCTGTGGAAGGGCGGCAGGACCCGCACCGTCCACGGCGCCGACAGGGTCCGCTGCCGCCCCGCGACCCCCAGCGGGCCGATGCTGCGCACGGTGACGCCCGCCGCGTGCGCGTCGCCGCGCCGGGTCGGCGTCAGGGTCGTGGCGAGGCGGCGGCGCTCCCCGGCGTCCACCCGAACCGGTGCCGTGCGCGGGCCCGCGTGGGCGCTGGGCGGCCAGGCGTCCCGGACCGTTCCGCGCAGCCTCCGCCCGGTCGGGTTGGACAGCGTCAGGTGTACCGTCGCCTCCTCGCCCAGGCGCAGGGCCGTGTCCCCTTCGCGGGACAGCGCCATCCCCTTCGGGCTCGCGGCCAGCACGAGGTCCACCACGATCAGGACGACGATCAGGCCCAGCGCGACGGCGGTGACCAGGGGGGCCAGGGAGCCCGAGATCGCCACCGCCGCCACCGCGAGGAAGCCGAGGAGGGCCGCCCGTCCGGTGACCGCCATCAGCGCGGCACCGGGACGGAGGCGAGCACGCCGTCCAGGATTCCGTCGGTGGTCGCTCCCTCCAGCTCCGCCTCGGGGCGCAGCGAGATCCGGTGCCGCAGCGTGCTCTTGGCCAGCGCCTTCACGTCGTCGGGGGTGACGTAGTCGCGGCCGGTCAGCCACGACCACGCGCGGCTGGTGCGCAGCAGCGCGGTGGCGCCGCGGGGCGAGGCCCCCAGTTGGAGGGAGGGGGAGAGCCGGGTGGCCCGGCACAGGTCGACGATGTAGCCGAGCACCTCGGGTGCCACCCTGACCTTCTCCACGGCCAGCCGAGCGGCCCTGAGTTCGGCGGCCCCGGCGACGGGCACGACCCCGGCGGCGGCCAGGTCGCCCGGGTCGAACCCGGCGGCGTGGCGGCCCAGCATGTCCACCTCGGCCGCGCGCTCGGGAAGCGGGACGGTGACCTTGAGCAGGAACCGGTCCAGTTGCGCCTCGGGCAGCGGGTAGGTGCCCTCGTACTCCACAGGGTTCTGGGTGGCGGCGACCATGAACGGGTCGGGCAGGGGCGTGGGCACGCCCTCCACCGTGACCTGCCGCTCCTCCATCGCCTCCAGGAGGGAGGCCTGGGTCTTGGGCGGCGTCCGGTTGATCTCGTCCGCCAGCAGCAGGTTGGTGAAGACCGGGCCCTTGAGGAACTCGAACTTGGCGGTGTGCTGGTCGTAGACGAGTGAGCCCGTCACGTCGCCCGGCATCAGGTCCGGGGTGAACTGCACCCGCTTGTGGTCCAGCGACAGGGCCGCCGAGACGGTGCGCACCAGGAGGGTCTTGGCCACACCCGGCACGCCTTCCATGAGTACGTGGCCACGGCACAGCAGTGCCACGACCAGCGCGGTCACCGTCTCGTCCTGGCCCACGACCGCCTTGCCGACCTCACGGCGCAGGGCTGTCAGGGCCGCCCGCGCCTCGTCGGCGGAGGGCAGTACCTCGGATGTCACGTGCTACCTCTCTCTACCGGAGTTTCTCGGAGCGTTCGTCCAGTGCGTCCGCCAGGGCGACCAGGGCCGCGTCGTTAGCCGCGTGCGGGTCCGGTGCGGCCCCGTAGAGCAGGGGCCGCAGCCGTTCGGGCCGGTCGCCGGTGCGTGCGGCCACGGCCGCCACCACGGCCTCGGGGGAGGAGTCCGGGGCGAGTCCGAGTCCTGGCACGCTCCGTTCGAGGAAGCCGGTGCGCAGGGCCGCGGCCGTGCGGTCCCGGGCGCGCCGGGACCGGTACAGCCTGGCCCGCCCCTCGGTGGTCTCCGAGGCGCGCACCACCACGGGCAGCGACTCGGGGACGAGGGCGCCCATGCGGCGGCCCCGCCACAGTGCCAGGAGGGCGAGCGCGGCGAGCAGCGCGAGCGGACTCCAGCGGACCCCTTCCGGGATCAGCTCCCACAGGGAGGTCTGGCCCGCCTCCCGGGGCGGGTCGGGTCGCAGCCACACGACCTGGTCCGCGGCCAGCAGGTTGAGCGCCAGCGCGGCGTTGCCGCGGGCGCCGAGCGCGGCGTTGGTCAGGGGGTGGCCGGTGCCCAGCACCGTGGTGGCGGCCTCCCCGCGCTCCACCCGGACCAGGGCGTCGCCGGTGGCCGAGGGGTAGCAGGACACCGAGCCCGCGGGTGCTGTGTAGAGCTCGCCGCCCAGGGAGGCGTCCTCCGCGGTGGTGGCAGCGGGCAGGCCGCACGAGGGGGAGAGGGGGTCGCCGTCCTCGGTCCGGCCGGTGACGTCGGTCCCGGGGGCGAACGCCTCTAGGGAGGCCAGGGTGGGCCGGACGAGCACGGTGTCGACGCCGAGTCCGGCCAGATCGTCCAGCTCCTCGGGCAGGAGGCGGTGGTCGAGGGAGACGAACAGGACCGCGTCACCGGCTCCGGACACGGCCTCCGCCGCCGCCTCGGAGGAGCGGACGACCGCCACGTCACCCTCCTCACGCAGCAGGGTGACCAGGGCGCGTGTGCCCTCCGGGGCGGGGCTCTCCGGCTCCAGGTGGCCTTCGGGGAAGGTCTCCGAGCCGAGGGAGAGCAGAACCCCCACCGTCACGAGGCTGGCCACCAGGACGAGCGGGCCCCGGATCGCCCGCCACACGCGGGCGGCGTCGCTTGCGGGTGCGCTCACGCGACCCCCTCACCGGCGGGCACGGGCCGGGCGGCCTCCAGGGCCGCGTCCAGCTCGCGCAGGGTCCGGGCGGCGTCGGCGGTGGCGGGGCGGTCGCCGTAGGCCACGTCGTTGAACAGCCGTGCGCCCTCCGCCAGGCCTCCGCGCTGGTGCGGCAGCACGGCGGAGGCCTCGTCGGCCAGTTCGGTGGCCGTGCGGCCCGCGCGGGGGGTGATGACCGCCCGTTCCTCCAGGGAGACGCTGATGGCGCGCATCCGCTCGGTGACGGCGCCCGCGAAGTCCCCGGCGCGCTCGCACGCCTCGGCGGCGGCGCGGTGGTCGGCCACGGAGCGGGCGTCCTCCTCGTGCACGACCGCGCCCCGCCGCCGGCTCGCCGACGGCCGCAGGTAGACGATCAGCCAGACGAGCAGCACGGCGAGGACCGCCAGGACGGGCCCCAGGACGGCCCAGCCGCCGAAGACGCCGGAGCCGACCACCCCGTTCAGGAGTTCGCGCAGCCACTCCATGAACCGGTCCAGCAGCGTGGGCACCCGTTCCCCGTACAGCGGGTCGGACAGTTCCTCCAGCGCACGCCGCCGGCCCTCCTCCCGCGTCACCTCCGCGGCCGAGTGGATCACGTCCGCGGCTCCGGAAGGTAGATCTCCGGGCCCACGTCGTGTCCGGCCTGCGCGGCGGTGTGCAGCTTCAGGTCCAGGCCCTCGCGGCGCATGCGCAGGTCGATGTAGAGCAGGGTCGTCACACCGGCGGTGAAGGGGGTGGAGATGGCGCTGGCGAGCACCGAGCCGACGTACATGGCCGCACCGGAGGCGACGGCCACCCAGGGCGCGGTGGGCCAGACGGCCACCATGATCCCGGCGGCGAAGCCGAAGGGTGTGGAGAGGATGCCGACGACGAGCTGGATGAGGACCATGGTCAACAGGACGATCCCGAAGAGGCGCCACCAACTGCCCTGGGTCAGTTGCCAGGAGCGGGCCAGGGAGGCGAACACGCCGACGCGTTCGAGGATGACGGCCGGCATGGCGAAGAAGATGCGGATGCCGATCCACACGGCCGCGCAGGCGCCGGCGAGTGCCCCGATCACTCCGCCGACCATCACCAGGGCACCGGCCCCGGATGCGCCCCCCTCGGCGATGAGCGCGATGCCGAGGGCGAAACCGCCGATCAGCAGCAGCATGATGACGAAGCTCAGCGCGAAGTAGATGACCAACTGGACGGCGGCCAGGCCGATGACGGCCCCCATCCGGTCGCGCACCGCCGCCCACGCCTGCCCGGGGCTGAGCTTGTGTCCCAGTACCGCCATCCCGATCACGGCGGTGAGCAGGCCGGTCGCCACCACGACACCGGCCTGGGAGAGGAGGGCGCCGCCGTAGGTGGCCAGCAGGGACCAGACGGAGAACGGGAAGGGGTCGTCGGGGCCGACCGAGTACGGGTCGTTCGCGATCTGGTCCATGAACACGCCGTAGTCGGCCATGTAGCCGCCGAAGCCGATCGCGGTGACGATGCTCGCGACCGCCATGATGACGGCGGAGAGGCCGACGGTGGTCTTCGGGTTGTGCCGGATGAGCGTGAACGCGCCGTTGAGCAGGTCGCCGAGGTTCATCGGCCGCAGGGCGACGACGCCCGGTTTGAGGGCCCGGGTCGGCCCGTACCCGGGGTGGCCGTGGGCCTGGGGGCCGGGCGGGGGTCCGTAACCGGGTGGCGGCCCGTATCCGGGAGGCGCGTACCCGGGCGCCCCCTGGGCCTGCGGCCCGTAGCCGGGCGGGGGCCCGTAGCCGGGCGGGGGCCCGTAACCCGGTGGGGGCCCGTAGGCCTGCGGCCCGGGACCCGGGGGCACTTGACCGGGCGGGGGGCCCGCCGGGGCCTGAGGGGCCTGCGGGGGTGCGAAGTCCGGTCTGTCCGGGGGCGTGCCCGCCTCCTGCCCGGGGGCCGCCCAGCCGCCGCCCGCCTGCTCCGGGCCGCCGGAACCGGAGGACGGCTGGGCCTCAGGGCCGTCCGGGGTGCCGCCCGGCGTGCCCCGGCGGTCGTCCTCCTGGCTCATCTTCCCCACCTTCCGTGGGGTGACGGTCACTTTCGGTGTCCGAAACCCCGCTTGATGCGTGTACTCGGCCACCAACCTACCGGCCGGTGGTACCGGGGTTCGGTCGGGTAGGAGCAGATCGAAGCACAACCGATGCACTTCATTCCTTTTGTATGCTTTCTGTTACCCACCGGTCCACAAGGTGAGGCCTCCGGCGCAGCTCAGCACAGGTGGAGCGCCGAGAGCAGCCGCATCCGGAAAGGGACCGAACGGGCAACCGAATACGATCGACCATTCTCCCAACACCGGCCGGAACTGGCAGAGTTGGGGGACGAACGCGGCCTTCCACCGCATGGGGGCCACGGGCACCGCCCGCATCCGACGCTTGACTGTTCCAGGAGAGAGGAGTAGGCGCTGTGTGGTCCGTCCACCGGACGGTCGGCGCCGTACCACCTATGAAGGGACGAGTACTGGTTGTCGACGATGACCTCGCTCTCGCCGAGATGCTGGGCATCGTCCTGCGCGGAGAGGGCTTCGAGCCCTCGTTCGTCCACGACGGGGACAAGGCCCTGGAGATGTTCCGGGAGACCAAGCCCGATCTCGTGCTCCTGGACCTCATGCTCCCGGGCGCCGACGGGATCGACGTGTGCCGCCAGATCCGTGCCGAGTCCGGCGTCCCGATCGTCATGCTCACCGCCAAGAGCGACACGATCGACGTCGTCCTGGGACTGGAGTCCGGCGCGGACGACTACATCGTCAAGCCCTTCAAGCCCAAGGAACTCGTGGCCCGCATCCGCGTGCGGCTGCGCCGTACCGAGGAGCCCGCGCCCGAGGTCCTCCAGATCGGGGACATCACCATCGACGTCGCCGGGCACGCCGTGCGCCGCGACGGCGCGCAGATCAGCCTCACCCCGCTGGAGTTCGACCTCCTGGTCGCCCTGGCCCGCAAGCCGCGCCAGGTGTTCACCCGCGAGGTGCTGCTGGAACAGGTCTGGGGCTACCGCCACGCGGCCGACACCCGCCTGGTCAACGTCCACGTGCAGCGCCTGCGCGCCAAGATCGAGAAGGACCCCGAACACCCCGAGGTCGTCGTGACCGTCCGCGGTGTCGGGTACAAGGCCGGCACCGCCTGATCGGGGCCCGCCGCACATGACGCCAGCCGCTTCCGAGGACGACCGGGCCCGGCTCGTCCGCACGCCGTCGGCGCCCGCCGACGGCGGGACGGACCAGAGCAGTGGCCTGACCCGGGTCTACCTGCTCTCCCAGCGGGCCGCGCGCGCCCTGGTGCGCGTGGTCCAGGCCAACTGGCGCCGGTCGCTGCACCTGCGGGTGATCTCGACGACGCTGGTGCTGTCGCTGGTGGTCATGCTGGGACTGGGCTACGTCCTGGTCTCCCAGGTGCGCGGCGGCCTGCTGGACGCCAAGATCGCCACGGCGGTCAACGACCACAGGGCCGGGCTCGACTACGCGATCGCCGAACTCCAGGGCAACGAGGCGGGCGACCGCGACCGGCTCCTGTACAACATCACCAGCGAGCTGACCAGCCGCAGCGGCGACACCGGCCTGTACGGCGTCGTCATCCTGCCGTCGGTGGGCGACGAGAGCGGATACGCCACCGGGGACCGCGAGAGCATCCCCGAGCGCCTCACCGAACAGGTCGGCCGCTCCGAGCGCACCGAGCAGCAGTACCACACCTACACCAGCATCGACCAGGACGGATCCGCCGAACCGGCGCTCGTGGTCGGCGCCCAGATGACCTACGCCTACGAGCTGTACTACATCTTCCCGCTCCAGCACGAGCAGGAGATCCTCGGACTCGTCCAGGGCACAGTCGGCCTCGTCGGCGTCCTCCTCGTGGTGCTCCTCGGCCTGATCGCCTACGTCGTCACCCGGCAGGTGGTCAGCCCGGTCCGCTCCGCCGCGCACTCCGCCGAGCGGCTGGCCGCCGGAGACCTCGCCGAGCGCATGGCCGTACGCGGCGAGGACGAACTCGCGCGACTGGCCGTGTCCTTCAACGACATGGCGGGCAACCTCCAGGAGAAGATCCAGGAGCTGGAGGAGCTGTCCAAGCTCCAGCGCCAGTTCGTCTCCGACGTTTCCCACGAACTGCGCACCCCCCTGACCACCATCAAAATGGCCAGCGACGTGCTCTTCGACGACCGGGAGTCGTTCGACGCCACACAGGGGCGGTCCATCGAACTGCTCCAGAGCCAGGTGATGCGGTTCGAGGAGCTCCTGGGCGACCTGCTGGAGATCAGCCGCCACGACGCCGGCGCCGCCACGCTCGGCGCCGAGTCGGTGGACATCCGCGACACCGTGATGAAGGCCGTGGGCGACGCCGAGCAGATCGCCGAGCGGAGGGGGATCAAGGTCGTCCTGCGCCTGCCCGCCGAACCCTGCGTCGCCGAGTTCGACGCGCGCCGGATCAACCGCGTCCTGCGCAACCTCGTCGTCAACGCCATCGAGCACAGCGAGGGCAAGGACGTGGTGGTCACCGCGGCGGGCGACCGCGACGCCGTGGCCGTGGCCGTCCGCGACTTCGGCGTGGGGCTCAAGGAGGGGGAGGAGCACCTGTGCTTCGACCGCTTCTGGCGGGCCGACTCCTCGCGCGTGCGCACCACCGGCGGCACCGGGCTGGGCCTGTCCATCGCCAAGGAGGACGCCCAGTTGCACGGCGGCTGGCTCCAGGCCTGGGGCCGCCCTGGAGAGGGGTCCCAGTTCCGCCTGTCGCTGCCGCGCACCTCCGGCGCCGAGCTGCGCGGATCCCCGCTCCCGCTGGTGCCCCCGGAGATCGGGCTCGGCAGGGCCGTCCCGGCCGCCAAGGGACCCGACCGCCCCTCCCCGGCCGACCGGGGCCCCGACCAAGGCGAGGAGAGCACGCTGTGAACGGTCCGCATCGGTTCCCCCTCGTGCGCGCCGCCGCCGCGGCCGCGCTGTCCTGCGTGCTCCTGGCCTCCTGCGCGACCGTGCCCGTCACCGGGCCGGTCGTCCCAGGCGACGGCGGCGGGTCGCCCGCCGACCCCTACGACGGATACGTGCGGCTCCTCCCGGCGGGCCCGCAGCCCGGGGTGGGCCCCGAGGCCCTGGTCGACGGCTTCCTCCGCGACATGGGCAGCTTCGAGGAGAACTACGAGGCGGCCCGCAGCTACATGCTGGAGGACACAGGCGAGGAGTGGACCCCCGACGGCACGGTCCAGGTGTTCGGGGACCCGGGAACGGTGAGCCTCGAACCCGAGGTCGCGGCAGACGGGCTCACCGCCACCGTGCGGATGCGCACCCGGCTGGTGGCCACCATCGACGAGAGCGGCAGGTACCTGCCGAGCGACCAGGGCACGCTCCTGGACGTCTCCTTCGGCCTCGCCCGGGAGGGCGGCGACCCTGAGGGGGAGTGGCGCGTGCGGAGCCTGCCCGAGCAGCTCATCCTCAGCCGGCTCGACGTGGAGCGCACCCACCGGTCGTTCAACCTCTACTACTACAACCGCGAGCTGACCACGCTCGTCCCCGACCCCGTCTACCTGCCCGTCAGCAACGACAACCTCGCCGAACGCCTCCTGCGGCAGCTCTTCGAGGGCCCCACCGCCTGGTCGGAGCCCGCGGTGACCACGACCCTGCCCGAGGGCGCCTCCCTCACCCTGAACGTGGACGAGGAGAGCGCGCGCGTCCGTATCGGCGGGGTGCCCGAGATCGAGGAGTTCGGGGTGGGCGCCCAGATCGCCTGGACCCTGCGCCAACTGCCCGAGATCCAGGAGTTCACCGTCGTGCTCAACGGCGAGGAGATCGCCTACCCCCGGGCCGAGGGGGAGAGCGCCTACCGGCCCCGCCCCGGCAGCGACCACTGGTCCGGGGTCGCCCCCGGCGGGACGGACCCCGAGGTCGGCGCCTACTACATGCAGGAGGGGCAGATCTGGTCGACGCCCCAGCCGACCGCCGACACCTTCGACACCGCCCAACCGGTCCCCGGACCGCTGGGCGCGGGTGACATCCGGCTGGAGCGCTTCGCCGTGTCCCTGGCCGAGGACACCGTCGCGGGCGTCACCGCGGGCGGGGACTCGGTCGTGACCAGCGAGGTCGAGGCCGGGGCCGACGCGGTGGAGGTGCTCTCCGACGGGGTCTTCACCAGCCTGTCCTGGGACGTGGACGACAACCTGTGGGTGGTCGAGGAGCTGGAGGAGGGGACGGAACCGGAGGAGCCCGGCGAGGACGGGGGCACCGACGTGGTCGAGGGCGCCGACGAGGACGTGCCCGCCCCAGGCGGGACGGCCCTGTGGATGCTGCGCGGCGGCGACGAGGTGGTCGGGGTCGACCTCTCCGAACTGGAGGACCGTTCGGTGATCGACGCCGCCGTCTCCAGGGACGGGACGCGGATCGCCGCCCTGACCGAACTGGACGGCCGCCGCTCGCTGGAGGTGGGGCGCGTGGTCGTGGACGGCGACGGCCAGGTGACGGTGGATGCCTTCCTCCCCCTGGCCGGGGAACTGGCCGACGTCACCGACTTCGCCTGGCGCTCCTCGGACCAGTTGGTCGCCCTCGGTAGCCGTGAGGGCGGTACCAGCCAGGCCTTCCTGGTCTCCGTGGACGGGGGCACACCGCCCACGGGCGCGGGGGCGCCGGTGGGCGGTATGGAGACCGTCGCCGCCGCTCCGGGACAGCCGCTGATCGCCGGGGCCGAGGACGGCAACGTGTGGATCAGCGACCGGCTGAACTGGCAGATCGTGGCCGAGGGGGTCCTGCCCACCTACCCGGGCTGAGGGGACCGCGGTTGTCCACAGCCCGGAGGCGGGGCTGGCGCGCCGCGCTGCCGGAGCCGATCCTGAGGTCATGGACGGCCCCCTCCGCCGGGGCGCGTACACGGCCGCACGTGTCCTCGCCCCGATCCTCGAACCCCTGCTGGACCTGCTCCTACCGCGGCGCTGCGCCGCCTGCGGCGCCTTCCCCGGCCCGCTCTGCGGCCCCTGTCTGGCCCTGTTGGACCGGCGGCCGCACCCGTGCGTGCCGCGGGCGGGATGCCCCGCCGTGTGGGCGGCGGGCCCCTACGCGGGGTACCACCGCCGCGTCCTGCTCGCCCACAAGAACGGCGGGGACGACGCGCTGGCCGACCCCCTCGGCCGCCGCCTGGCGTCCGCCTACGCCGCCTCGGGGTGGGCCGCGCCGGACACCCTGCTGGTCCCGGTCCCCGGACGGGGTCCTCCGCAGCCCTCGCGGAGCGCCGTGGCGCGCCTGGCGCGGTCCTGCCTGGCCCACGCCAGCGGCGCGGGCACGGTGGCCCCCCTCCTGCGGTACCGGCGCGCGGCGCCTCCCCAGGTGGGCCTGGGGCGCGCCGACCGCCTGGCCAACCGGGTGGGCGTCTTCGCGGCGGACCCGTGGCCGGGTCCCGGACCGGCGCGCCGCGCCGTGGTGGTGGACGACGTGCTGACCACGGGCGCCACGGTCGCCGAGGCGGCCCGTGCGCTGCGGTGCGCGGGCCTGCCCGTGGCCGGTGCCCTGGTCCTCGCGGAGCGGCTCCCGGGCCGGCCGTGAGGGTCACGGCGGGGCACGTGCGCGGTCCGCCGGGGAGGCGTCGCGGTCGGTCGGTGACCGTGTAGGCAACCCCGCCGCCCACTGTGGAGGTTCGCGGGCGGATGGGGTGCTCCGGGGGCTGGGGAGGCCCGCCGCAGGGCCGCGCACCGTTCGCGGTGAAGGTTTTACGAACATCCGCGAACGGTTGAGAAACCCCTGTGCGCAGGGGGTCACGGGGGCTGTGGCCGGGGCGGCCGGGGCGGTGGCACCTGACATACGCGCCCGGACAGGTTACGGTCACAGGTATGGCACCCGTCCGGGTCCGTGGTTGCGTCGGAGCGGTCGAACTCCCGGGGAGACCGGGGAGTCGCTTCGGCAAGCCGATGCCAGGCGCAGGCGAAACGGCCCACGTAAGGCGACTTTTCGTCGACCGATCACGGTGCGCCTTAGAGGTAAGCCCTGCCCCGCGGAGGGTCCGGATGTCCCTCATGACAGGGAGAAGAGCAGTAGTCGCGGATAAGAGCGGCGACACTCTCAGCAGGCGGATGTGGGGACGAAGACCAGGTCGGCCGGGCGGGTGGCATGCCCTCCGAGGGCTCTTCCCCTGCGGTGGGCCCCGGAGGGCGCCGGTCCGGGAGGGCGCTGCCTCCCCGCGCGCCTCCGAGCCGGGGCCGCGCCGTCCCAGCACCCCACCGCCGTCTCCCCGTACGCGGTCCGGGCGCTCCGGCCGTGTCGGTCGTCCGTCCGCCCTGTGCACCAGGTGGCCCATTCGCACCCCCGGTGTACGTGAGGACCGTGCTTTCCATGGGTATACGCACATCCAACCGAACCGTGGTCCTCACGGGACCGGGAGAGCAGCGGAAGGGGGGTATGCGTGCGACACCCTTCCGCCCCGAGGCGGGAGGGGGCAGAACCAGCCTGGCCGTCGCCTTTAGGCGGTCACGCGATGAAGGGGGTCCTATGGACATCATCGTCAAGGGTCGACGCACCGGTGTGAACGACAGGTTCCGGGAGCACGTCGAGGACAAGCTCGAACGGCTCTCGAAGTGGGAACGCAAGGGCATGAGCGTCGATGTGGAGGTGTCCACCGAACGCAACCCCAAGCTCGCCGACGTCCGCGAGCGGGTTGAACTGACCATCCACTCCAACGGCCCGGTCATCCGCAGCGAGGCTGCGGCCGCGGACCGGTTCGGAGCCCTCGATCTGGCCCTCGACAAGATCGAGGCCCGCCTCCGCAAGGCCGCGGACCGCCGCAAGGTCCACCGCGGCAACCACACGCCGGTCTCCGTCGCCGCCGCGACGGCGAACCTGCCCACGGAACCCGTGGGGACCGCTCTCGCCGAGAAGGCGCCCCCCGCCCAGCGCAGCGGAGCGGAGGAGCCCGGAACGGCCACGACGTCGGCCGAACGGTTCTCCGACGAGTTCGTCGAACTCGACACCCAGGGGGACCACCCCGTCGTCGTGCGGGAGAAGTTCCACCGGGCCAAGCCGATGAGCATCGACCAGGCGCTGATGGAGATGGAGCTGGTGGGGCACGACTTCTACCTGTTCCACGACGAGGTGAAGGACGCCCCGAGCGTCGTCTACCGCCGCAAGGGGTTCAACTACGGCGTCCTCCGCCTCATGGACTGATCCCGCCTCCCGTCCGTGTGTGGATCCTCGTTCCGGACCACCGCTCCGGAAGCGGGGGTCCGACGAGGGGCCCCCTCCGGGCGGGCCCCTCGCGCGGTGCGGTGTTCCTCAGGCCGGGACGTCCCCCTCGGCCCGCTCCCCCCGTCCCTCAGGGGCCTTGGCCCTCCCGCCGCGCGCGGCCAGGTTGTGCTTGATCCTGTGCAGCGGGGTGTCGTGGCGCTCCTCCGCCTCGGTTCGGGGCGGGTCGAGCACCACGTCGGCGAGGATGTCGAACACCACGGCCACCACGAGGGCGGCCCCGATGAGGACCGCCGCGAGGACCAGGGGCCACAGTGACCACCCCAGAACCACCGAAAGCCCCCCGAGGGCGAACCCGGCGAAGGCCAGCGCCACCGAGACCCACGACATCGGCCTCCCTCGGTGGTGCATGGTGGGCGCGATGCCGCCCCCCTGCCGCTGGAAGCCGCGGATGTCGCCGAACTCCTCCTTCGTCGGCACGTGCCGCTCCCAGCCGGCCCCCGGGTCGCTGTCCATAGCGGCGGGGTCGGGCTCCGCGCGCTCCTGCCGGAGCACGCGCTCGATCACCTCGAACGGGGTGCGTGGGGTCGGGGCGCGACGGCCCGTCCCCGGTACCGCGCCCTTCCTCTCCTGGCTCTCTTCCATGGCGATCCCCCCGGGCCGCGCGTGGCGTTCGGTGGCACCACGGATGCGGGGCCACAGGCACGGCCTCTAGGGTTCCATTACCCGTTACCGCACCACGGGTTTCACAAACGCATGCGAAATGCCGGGGAACATCCGAACCCTGTCCACACGTTCGTAGGAGAGAAAGAAAAGGGGCGGGCCAGCAGGATTTCCCTCGGTGAGGACGCCGAAGCGGACCGTGGCCGATTCCTGTGATCGGCCGCGGGCCCGCGGTCCTCTAGGATGGTGCCCCGAGGGTCCAGGAACCCCCGATGTCCACACCCGGTCACGGGAGAGCGGTCCGAGGGCCCGGGTGTGACTCTCCACGTGTGTGGAGCCGACCGCGATCTGCGAGGAGCGCATAGGAAGTGCCAGGGATACTCAACAAGCTCCTGCGCGCGGGTGAGGGAAAGCTCCTGCGCCGGCTCACGAAGCTCAAGGACCAGGTCAACTCCCTGGAGGAGGACTTCACCGAGCTGACCGACGAGGAGCTGCGCGAACTCACCCAGGAGTACAAGGAGCGCCACGAGGACGGGGAGTCACTCGACGACCTCCTCCCGGAGGCCTTCGCCACCGTGCGGGAGGCGGCCAAGCGCACCCTCGGCCAGCGCCACTTCGACGTCCAGATCATGGGCGGCGCCGCGCTGCACTTCGGCAATATCGCGGAGATGAAGACCGGTGAGGGCAAGACCCTGACCGGTACCCTCGCGGTCTACCTCAACGCGCTCACCGGCAAGGGCGTCCACGTCGTCACCACCAACGACTACCTCGCCCGCCGCGACGCCCAGAACATGGGCCGCATCTACCACTTCCTGGGCCTGGAGGTCGACGTCGTCGGCCCCAACATGCCCGCCGAGGCGCGCCGCAAGGCCTACCAGGCCGACATCACCTACGGCACGAACAACGAGTTCGGCTTCGACTACCTGCGCGACAACATGGCGCTGTCCCTGAAGGACACCGTCCAGCGCGGCCACTACTTCGCCCTGGTCGACGAGGTCGACTCCATCCTCATCGACGAGGCGCGCACGCCGCTCATCATCAGCGGCCCCTCCGAGCAGAACTCCCGCTGGTACGCCGAGTTCGCCAAGATCGCCCCCCGCCTGCGCCGGGACGAGGACTACGAGGTCGACGAGAAGAAGCGCACCGTCGGCATCACCGAGTCCGGTGTGGGAAAGGTCGAGGACTGGCTGGGCATCGACAACCTCTACGAGGCCGTCAACACCCCGCTGATCAGCTTCCTCAACAACTCCCTCAAGGCCAAGGAGCTGTACAAGCGGGACAAAGAGTACATCGTCAAGGACGGTGAGGTCCTCATCGTCGACGAGTTCACCGGCCGCGTACTGGCGGGGCGCCGCTACGGCGAGGGGATGCACCAGGCCGTCGAGGCCAAGGAGCGCGTCAGGATCAAGGACGAGAACCAGACGCTCGCCAAGGTCACACTCCAGAACTACTTCCGCCTCTACGAGAAGCTATCCGGCATGACCGGTACCGCCCAGACCGAGGCGGCGGAGTTCAACCAGACCTACGACGTCGGTGTGGTGCAGGTGCCCACCAACAAGCCGATGATCCGCCAGGACGTCAAGGACGTCGTCTACAAGCACGAGGACGCCAAGTTCCAGGCCCTGGCCGAGGACATCGCCGAGCGCCACGAGGCCGGACAGCCCGTCCTGGTCGGTACGACCAGCGTCGAGAAGTCCGAGCGGCTGTCGCGGATGCTCAAGCGCGAGGGCGTCCCGCACGAGGTCCTCAACGCCAAGAACCACGCCCGTGAGGCCTCGATCATCGCCCGTGCGGGCAAGCTCGGCGCGGTCACCGTCGCCACCAACATGGCCGGCCGCGGTACCGACATCATGCTCGGCGGCAACCCCGACTTCCTCGCCGACGAGGAGCTCCAGGCCCGCGGCCTGAGCCCGCTGGAGACCCCCGAGGAGTACGAGGCGGCCTGGCCGGAGGCCCTGGAGAAGGCCACGGCCGAGTTCGAGTCCGAGCACGAGAAGGTCGTCGAGGCCGGCGGCCTGTACGTGCTGGGCACCGAGCGGCACGAGTCCCGGCGCATCGACAACCAGTTGCGCGGCCGCTCCGGCCGCCAGGGCGACCCGGGTCTGTCCCGCTTCTACCTCTCTCTCCAGGACGACCTCCTGCGGCTGTTCAACAGCAGCCGGCTGGAGGCGTTCATGAACCAGCTCAACATCCCCGACGACCAGCCGATCGAGTCGGGCATGGTCAGCAAGGCGATCGCCTCCGCCCAGGGACAGGTCGAGACGCAGAACTTCGAGATCCGCAAGAACGTCCTCAAGTACGACGAGGTCCTCAACCGCCAGCGCAAGGTCATCTACGCCGAGCGCCGCAAGGTCCTGGAGGGCCAGGACCTGCGCGACCAGGTGCTGGACATGCTGGAGGAGGTGCTCCGCGGCTACGTCGTGGAGGAGACCGCCGCCGGCGACTCCGGCGACTGGGACCTCGACAAGCTCTGGCGGGCGTTCCGGCAGATCTACCCGGTCAGCTTCACCGCGGACGAGTTCATCGAGGAGAACGGCGACCTCGCCTCGGTCACCGGCCAGCTCATCGCCGACCGGGTCGTGGAGGACGCCAAGGCCGCCTACGAGGACCGCGAGTCCGAGCTGGGAGAGGAGGCCATGCGCGAGGTCGAGCGCCGGGTCATCCTCCAGGTGATGGACCGCAAGTGGCGCGAGCACCTCTACGAGATGGACTACCTCCAGGAGGGCATCGGTCTGCGCGCGATGGCGCAGCGCAACCCGGTGATCGAGTTCCAGCGCGAGGGCTTCGACATGTTCCAGCAGATGCTGGAGGCGATCAAGGAGGAGTCGGTCGGCTACCTCTTCAACGTCGAGGTCCAGGTCCGCAAGAAGGAGGAGCCCACCCTCACCGCCTCCGCAGCCGCCACGACCGCCGCGGCCGTCGGAGGGAGTGGGGGCGCCACCGCCGTGGCCACCTCGGTGGACACCGACGACGAGGCCGCTGATGCCGATGCTCCCGACGAGGAGGCCCAGGCCGAGGAGGACGTGGTCATCCCGGGCATCTCCGACGACCGCCCCGCCGAGCTCCAGTACAGTGCCCCGAGCGAGGACGGCTCGGTGGAGCGCCGCAGCGAGTCCGCCGACGAGTACGCCGGTACGCCGCGCAACGCGCCGTGCCCCTGTGACTCGGGCAAGAAGTACAAGAAGTGCCACGGAGCCCCGGCCGCAACCTGAGCCGCAGCCGTGCGACGCCTGTGGGCCCCCTCGGGGGCCCACAGGCGTCGGTGCGTCCTACAGCGCCACCGGGGCCGACCCGAAGGCCACCGAGAAGCGGTCGCACCAGATGACCACGCTGGTCATGCCGGAGATGTCGGCGTCGGCGGGGATCTCGTAGTTGGCCGATCCGTGGGTGCCCTTCAGCTCGCCCAGGGCCACGTAGCGGCCGTCGCGGTACTTGAACCAGTCGCCGCCGGCCTCCTGGTCGGTGATCCACACGTGCAGGTCGGGGCCGTCGGAGGTGGCCAGGTCCTCGAAGCGGACGTAGCGCGACCCGTCGGCCAGTTCCAGGACCTGGACGGTGCCGGAGGTGTTGTGCTCCTGGGTGATGAAGTCGCCCTCGGCCAGGATCACGGGCCCGGTGTCGGCGGGCTCCTCCTCGGGGGCCTCCTCCGTCGGCTCCCCGTCCGGGGCACCCTCCTCCGAGGCGTCCGCGCCGGGGGCGGCGGGTTCGGACGCCGTCGGCAGCGCCTCGTCCGTGGTGCGGGTGGTCAGCACCCGCCAGGGCTGGAAGGCCCACAGGCCCGCCGCGACGACGATCAGGGCGATCAGGGCCGCGGGGACCGCGATCAGGGGGCGCCGCCACCACGGGCGCCGGGGGGACTGGGAATCCATCGCTCTGCCTCCAGGGCTGGGAACTGTCACCACCGGTGATTCGGAGCCGACGGCCGCGGGGCGACCCCCGCGCGCGATTTTCCCGCCCCGGCGCTCAGTCGCCGTGCCGCCGCGGGTCCAGGCGCGAGTGCAACTGGTAGCGGTCGGCGCGGTAGGTGGACAGCGCCAGTTCCACGCACCGCCCCTTGGCGAAGCTGCGGCGCTGCATCACCAGCACCGGGCTCCCGGCGGGCAAACCGAGCAGGCGCGAGTCGGAGGAATCGCACAGGCCCGCCTCGATCGTCTGCTCGCCCGAGTCCAGCAGGATGTCGTACTCGTGCTCCAGCACCTCGTACAGGGAGCGGGCGGAGAGGTCGAAGCCCTCCAGCCCGGGCACCTCGGCGGCGGGGATGTTGGAGCGCTCCACGGCCATCGGTTCGCCGTCGGCGGTGCGCATCCGTTCGATGTGGTGGACCGGGGTGCCGGGGGCGATGTCGAGCATACGCGCGGTGTGCCCGCTGGCCGGGATGGTCCGCCGGATGAGCTCGCGGGCGCCGGGCTCGTAGCCGCGGGCGCGCATGTCCTCACTGAAGGAGGCCAGGACCAGCGACATCTCGATCTTGGGCCGGGCGACGAACGTCCCCTTGCCCGGGACCCGGTAGAGGCGGCCCTCGGTGACGAGCAGGTCGACGCTCTGGCGCACGGTCATGCGCGAGAGCCCGTAGAGGGCGCTGAGCTCGCGCTCGGAGGGGACCATGTCGTCCACGCCCAGCCCCGACTCGGTGATCCAGTCCAGGATCGCGTCGCGGAGCTGCACGTATTTGGGCAGGGGGTTGGCGGGGTCGATCGGCATGCGCGGACCGCCTTCTCGGTTCGGTGGACGAGATCGCTAGAGGGACCCTAGTACGAGTCCCGTCGGGGCCCGGAGGGCGGAGAGCGTTCAACGGCGGCCGGACCCCGGAACGGTGTGGTCCATACTGGTATAGTCCGGACTAGACCACAGCCCCGACCGCGTGTCAATCCACCCGGACCCCGAGGGAAGGCCCCCATGACCACCACGACGACCAGCGTCATGCGCTCCGAGATCGCCGAACAGCCCGAAGCCCTGCGCCGCACCTTCGCGGAGCTGCTGCCCCTGCGTCCGGAGATCGCGGCCCTGGCACGCGAGAGCAGGCAGGTCCTGTTCATCGCGCGCGGCTCCTCCGACAACGCCGCGGTCTACGGCAACTACCTGCTCCAGGCACACACCGGCCGCCTGGCCACCCTGGCATCGCCCTCCATCGCCACCACCTACGGCGCCCGCGTGGACCTCTCCGGGGTCCTGGCCGTGGCCGTCTCCCAGTCAGGCAAGACCGAGGAGATCGTCCAGACCATGCGCTGGGCCGCCGACTGCGGCGCCCGCACGGTGGCGGTGACCAACGGCGCGGACTCGCCCATGGCGGCCGAGGCCGACGTCGCCCTCCTCACCCGCGCCGGCCACGAGAAGGCCGTGCCCGCCACCAAGACCTACAGCACCCAGCTCGCCGCCATCGCCGTGCTCGCGCTGGGCCTGGGCGCCGACCTGGACGAGGGAGACCTGGCGCGCGTCCCGGACGGGATCGAGGAGAGCCTCGCCCTGCCCACCGACGCCCTGGAGGAGATCGTCGAGCGGATGGTCGCCGTCCAGGGCGCGGTCGTCTCCGGCCGCGGCATGGCCTACTCCACCGCGCTGGAGGCCGCCCTCAAACTCAAGGAGGCGTGCTACCTGCACGCCATGGGCCTGTCCTACGCCGACCTGCTGCACGGCCCCATCGCCGTCGTCGACCCGCGCACCCCCGCGCTGCTCGTCGCCGCGCCCACGGGCCCGACCCTGGAGGGCACGGTCGCCCTGGCCGAGCGCGTGCGCTCCGCCGGAGCCCCCGTGTTCGGGTTCGGCGGCGGAGCGGCCCTCGCCGCCGCCAGCGACCTGTCCGTGCCGGTGCCCGACGTGCCCGAGTGGGTCGCGCCGATGAACCTCATCGTCCCGGCGCAACTGCTCACCGAGCACCTGGCCCGCCGCCTGGGCTACAACCCCGACCTGCCGCGCGGTCTGAACAAGGTCACCCAGACCGCCTGACCGGCGTGTTCCCGGGATCCGGGGGGCCGGAGGGGGCCGTGAGACGGTACCCTCCGGCCACACCCACCCGCACTCCCCGGAGACGCCGACCGCCATGAGACCCTCCCTGCGCGCCGCACTGGCCCCGCTCTGTGCCCTGCTCGCCCTGACCGCTGCCTCGTGCACCTCCCAGGAACCGGGCGAGGCCTCGCCCGAGGACGGCGGACAGGAAGGCGCGCAGCAGCCGGTGCTCGCCCCCGAACTGCTGGCGGAGATGGACCTGGACGACAAGATCGGCCAGCTCATGGTCCTGTCCGCCCAGGGCACCTCGGCGGAGGAGAACACCGCGCAGATCGAGGCCTACCGCCCCGGAGGGCTCATCTACTTCACCGCCAACCTGACCGGCACCGGCAAGATCGTGCACATGTCCAACGGCCTCCAGGAGCTGGCCGCGCAGCAGGGCGCCGGGGTACCCCTGTTCCTGGGAATCGACCAGGAGCAGGGGCTCGTCTCGCGCCTGCCGGTGGGCACCCGCTTCCCCGACGCGATGGCCGTGGGCGCCACGCGCGACCCCGCCATGGCGGAGCTGCTGGCCGCCACCACCGCCGAGGAGCTCGCCGTCCTGGGCATCAACCTCGACTACGCGCCCGTCGCCGACGTCAACACCGACCCCGACAACCCGGTGATCGGCATCCGCTCCTTCGGCTCCGACCCCGCCCTGGTGGCGGAGATGGCCGTGGCCGAGGCCGGGGCGTTCGCCGAGGGCGGCGTCGCCTCCGTCGTCAAGCACTTCCCCGGGCACGGCGACACCGACGTGGACAGCCACACCGGCCTGCCCGTCATCGACCTGCCGCGCGAGGAGTGGGAGGCCGAACACCTGCCGCCGTTCCGGGCCGCGGTCGACGCCGGGGTGGACGCCATCATGACCGCCCACGTGGTCATGCCGCAGCTCGACGCGGAGAACCCGGCCACCCTGTCCCCGGAGATCATCGGCGGCGTGCTCCGCGAGGAACTCGGCTACGACGGGGTCGTCACCACCGACGCCCTCAACATGGAGGGTGTGCGCCAGAGCCACAGCGACGGGGAGATCGCGGTCCGCGCCATCGAGGCGGGTGTGGACCAGCTCCTCATGCCGCCGGACCCGGCCGCCGTCCTGGAGGCCCTGCGGACCGCCGTGCGGGAGGGGCGGCTGACCGAGGAGCGCATCGACGAGTCCGTGCTGCGCATCCTCACGCTCAAGGAGGAGCGGGGCGTCCTGGACGCCGAGCCGGCCGACGCCGCGGCCGCACAGGCCGTTCTGGAGGACCCCGAGCACGCCGAGGCCGCCCAGCGCGTGGCCGACGCCTCCGTGACGGTGCTGCGCGACGGCGGCGGACTGCTGCCGCTCGCCGAGGGGACGGGCGTGAGCGTCCGGGGCCAGGGCGGTACCGAGATCACCGATGCGCTGCGCGAGGCCGGGGTGGACGTCGTGGGGCTGGGCCCCGACGCCGACGCCCGCGCCGACGTCGTGGTGGTGGGCACCGACGGAGCCCGGGGCTCGGCCGAGCAGCGGGCCGTGGTGGCCGCCGCCCGGGCGCAGGGCAAACCCGTCATCGTGGTCGCCCAGGGCGGCCCCTACGACCTTGAGGTGTTCCCGGAGGCCGAGGCGTTCCTGGCGGTCTACTCCTCGGTGGAGGTGTCGCGCTACGCCGCCGCGCGGGTGATCGCCGGTGCGGTGGAGCCCTCCGGAACGCTGCCGGTGGACATCCCCGGCGCGGGCGTGGACGCTGGGACGGGGCTCACCTTCTGAGCGGCGGCGCGGGTCGGGGACGGTAAAAGAACGTCTGAGATGGTTGAAATCTGCGCGTAACGGGAAAAACGTTTCCCCACGTGAACGGAGGGATCGGATGGACCGCGTCCGTAAGGCAGTCATCTCGGACTGGGCCGGTGTGCTCACCACACCGCTCCCCGACTCCATCGCCGCCTGGCTCGAATCCGAGGGCATCGACGGCGACCACTACCAGCAGGCCATGCGCCCCTACTTCGACGGCAGCCTGGAGGACAACCCCGTCCACGCGCTGGAGCGCGGCGAGATCGACACCGCCGGGTTCGAGCGCGAGATCGCCTCCCTGCTCCGGCTCGCCGACGGCGGCACCGTCGACGCCGAGGGCCTCATCCACCGCATGTTCTCCCGCTTCGACCCGGTCCACGAGATGTACGACACGCTGCGCTCGGTGCGCCGCACCGGCCTGAACACCGCGCTGCTGTCCAACTCCTGGGGCAACGGCTACCCGCGCGAGCACTTCGCGGGGACCTTCGACGAGGTGGTCATCTCCGGCGAGGTGGGCATGCGCAAGCCTGAACCCCGGATCTACCTGCACACATGTGAACGCCTGGGCCTGTCCCCACAGGACTGCGTGTTCATCGACGACCTGGAGCACAACGTGCGCACCGCCGAGGAACTCGGCATGGTCGGCCTGCTGCACACCGACACCCGCGCCACCCGCCGGGAGCTGAGCCGCCTGCTGACCATCGACGCCGCCGTCTTCGAGGACACGCCCGCGGCCTGACACGCACCGGGCCGGGGCGCGGGCACCCGGGATCCCTTGGGACACTCGTGGTGTCCGTCGAGTTCCCGGAGAGCCCATGTACGTCTTCCTGCCCAGCACCGTGCCCGCCCTCGCCCGGGCCCTGGAGGAGGGGAGTGTGCCGGTCGGCCCCGCCTTCACCGCCGACCCCGGCCCCGGGGCCGACGAGGAGGAGGCCGACTACGACGCCATGTACGCGGCCGCCGAGGAGTCCCTGGCGCTGCTGGCCGCCGACCCCGGCGCGCCCCGGCGCCGGGTGGTGCTCGCCGCGAACCTGCCCGATCGCGCCGTCGAGCCCGCGGGCGGTGCCGGCCCCGGCGTGCTCCGGGTGCGGCTCAGGGGCCCGGTGCCCTACAAGCGCCTGGCCTCGGCCCACGTGGACGACGAGCGCGCCGCCGACGACATCGCCGAGGCGGCGGCCGACCCCGCCTCCGGCGCCGCCGAGCACCGCGAACTCATGTGGTTCGCCGTCCAGGAGTTGCGCTACCTCGTCGGGGACGAGCGGACCTGACGTTCGCACCGCAGCGACCGCGGCCGGTGGGCGAAGCGGCCCCGCCGCCCGTGGTACCGGTGTTCGCGGCAATGCCGTCCGCACGGGAGCAGATCCAGGCCCAAACGGGGACGGATCGGCCTGGACCCGCTCCGGCACGGACGGCACCGCCTACTGATCAGAGCCCTGTGCGCGCGAGGTCCGCGGGCGCGTAGCGCTCACCCGCGGCGGGTGCGAGCGCGTCCAGCCGGGCCAGGGCCTCCGGCGGCAGTTCCACCGCGTCGGCCCCCGCGTTCTCCTCCACCCGCGACACCCGCCGCGTCCCCGGGATCGGTGCGATGTCGCCGCCCTGGGCCAGGAGCCAGGCCAGCGCCACCTGGCCGGGGGTGGCACCCGCCTGTTTGGCCACCGCGGCGACCTCGTCCACCAGACCCAGGTTCCGCTCGAAGTTGTCCTTGGCGAACCGGGGTGTCGTCCTGCGGAAGTCGCCCTCGTCCAACTGGTCGGGGGAGCGCAGGGCACCGGTCAGGAAGCCCCGCCCGAGCGGCGAGTAGGGCACGAACCCGATGCCCAGCTCCCGCAGGACGGGCAGCAGCTCCTCCTCGGGTTCACGCGACCACAGCGAGTACTCCGTCTGCACCGCTGCGACGGGGTGCACGGCGTGCGCGCGACGGACCGTCTCCACCCCCGCCTCCGACAGTCCCACGTGGCCGACCTTGCCCTCGGAGACCAGCTCCGACAGCGCGCCCATCGTGTCCTCGATCGGCGTGTCCGGGTCGACCCGGTGCTGGTAGTACAGGTCGATGCGGTCGGTGCCCAGACGGCGCAGTGACCCCTCGACGGCCGCACGTACGTTGGCGGGACGGCTGTCGAGGACGTTGGGTCCCCCGCCCGAGTGCGACACCAGGCCGAACTTGGTCGCGACCGCTACGTGTCCGTACCGACCGCGCAGAGCACGGCCGAGAAGCTCCTCGTTGGCGTAGGGGCCGTAGATCTCCGCCGTGTCGATCATGGTCACGCCCAGGTCCAGCGCGCGGTGGACCGTCCGGATCGCCTCGTCCTCGTCGCTGCCGGCCCCGGTGTAGTAGTCCGACATCGACATGGCACCCAGGCCGATACGGCCGACCTTCAGGTCTCCCAGTGTGGCTGTGCGCACGACAGGATCCTCTCTCTCGGTGTACGGGTCAACGGTTCTCGTCTGCCGCGGGCTCGCCCGCGGACGAGCCCGCCGGGGAGTGGCGGCGCAGGACCAGCCACAGGAGCGCACCGGCGGCGACGAGAAGGATCCCGTCCACGGCGACCGCGGTGTGGATGCCGGGCATCTGCTCGCTCCCCGTCGCCTCCGCGCCCACCACCGCGGTGAAGACGGCGCTGAGCACGGGGATGCCGATCGCGATGCCGACCTGCTGGCTCTGCGTGGCCATGCCGGTGGCCATCCCCTGCATGTCGGTACCCACAGCCGACGTCGCGATCACCATGAACGCGAGCATCGCCGTCATGGAGAAGACCGCGTTGACGAACTGGGTGGCGATCAGCGGCAGGATCCATTCCGGCGTGGGGGGCATCACGAGCATCGGCAGCATGAACGCGCCCTGGCCGGCCAGGGAGAGGCCGAGGAGGGCGTGGGGCGGTATCCGCTCGATCAGGCGCGGTCCGAGCATGCCGCCGAGGATCTGCCCGATACCGATGCCCAGCAGGACCAGGCCCGCCACCAGGGGGGAGAACCCCAGGATGTTCTGCACGTACAGACCGGTGAAGAAGATCAGGGCGGTCTCCCCGCCGAAGATGAACAGGGCGGACATGTTGCTGAAGGCGACCTCGGGACGGCGCAGGATGCGGACCGGTACCAGTGCCTCCTCCGTACGCGACTCCACGACCCAGAAGGCGCCCAGGAGCACCACGGCCAGGACCATCGCCAGGACCGGGAGCGTGCCGAGCCCGTTCTCGGCCGCCTGCGTGATGCCGTAGACCCCGCTGAACAGGCCGGTGGTGATGAGCACGGCCCCGGGGAGGTCCAGGGCGCCGCGCCGCTCGGCACGGCTCTCGGCGACCACGGCGGAGACGACCACGACCGCGAGGAGGGCCACGGGGATGTTGATGAAGAACGCCCAGCGCCAGGACAGCGTGTCGGTGAGGACGCCGCCCAGGACCGCGCCCACGCTGAAGCCCGAGCTCATCATCACGCCGTTGAGCCCCAGCGCCCGCGCGCGCAGGCCCGGCTCGGTGAAGGTGGTGGTCAGCAGTGCCAGGGCCGCCGGGGTGACCGCCGCGGTCGCCAGCCCCTGCAGGGTCCGCGCCACGAGCAGCAGCTCCGGCGACGTCGCGAGGCCGCCGACCACCGACGCCACGGCCAGGATCAGCATCCCGGTGACGAAGATCCGCCGGCGCCCCAGGTAGTCGCCGACGCGGCCGAAGACCAGGGTGCACCCGGCAGCGCACAGGGCGAAGGCCGTAGTGATCCATTGCAGGTTGCCCGCGCTGAACCCGAGGTCCACACCGACCCGTGGAAGTGCGACGTTGAGGATGGAGAAGTCGGCTGCCATCAGGAACTGCGAGGCGAGCAGCACGGTGAGGACGACGACTTGACGGCTGGTCATCTTGGGTGGCGACGCCGATTCCGTCGCCCTTTCGGTGGTCATGCCACCACCGTCGTACGGCACGTCGGGTCCAGCCAGCCCCCGGCCGTGGGTAGCCCCACCGTGGCTGACCACGACAGGGTCAGGTTCGGCCGTTGACCCCCGAGCGCCGGAGGCGTTGTGTTCGGTGTGAGGGCCTCTCCGACGAACCCGGGGCGACGCACCGGGGGCCTCGGGGAAAACGTCCGTTTTCCCTCCGCCGTGCGGGTGGCGGAAACAGGCGTGTGTGAGCATGAAGGGGTGGACGATCACATGAACGTGGATCTCGGGAACTACCTTCGCCGTATGCGCGAGCGGATCCAGCCGGAGGAGATCGGCCTGGCGACCCGTGGGCAGCGCCGGGTCCCGGGGCTGCGGCGGGAGGAGGTGGCCGCGCTGGCCGGCGTCAGCCAGCCCTACTACACCCGCCTGGAGCAGTCCCAGGTGCCGCACGCCTCCCCGTCGGTCCTGCTGTCGATCGCCCGCGTCCTGGAACTGAGCCAGGACGAGCAGGACTACCTGCTCAGGATCGGTACGCCCGCCCCGTCGAGGCAGCCGAGGGAGCCGGTGCCCGACGAGGTCAGCCCGCACACCCGTGTCCTGGTCGAGTCGTTGAGCGACGTCGCCGCCGCGGTGCTCAACCACAGGTGCGACATCCTGGCGTGGAACCCGCTCTACCACCGGCTCATCGCGCCGCACCTGGACGTGGAGGCCCCCGGATCCCCGGAGACCCGCCCCAACGTCATCAAGCTCAACTTCCTGGACGAGAACGTGCGGGGCCTGTACGCCGACTGGTCCCTGGAGTCGCTGTACAACGTCTCCTACCTGCGCTACATCGCGGCGGGGTACCGGGGCGACCCGCGGTTCGCGGAGCTGGTCGGCGACCTCGCCATCCAGAGCCCGGAGTTCGTCCGCCTGTGGACGAGCCAGCACGTGGCCAACTGCACCGACGGGGAGAAGGCCCTCGACCACCCGGTCGTGGGGCGGATCACGCTGAAGTACCAGACCGCGGCCCTCCAGGACGGCCACCTGCTCAAGCTGTACTTCACCGACCCCGGCTCCCCCGACGAGGCCGCTCTGCGCCTGCTCGGCATGGACATGGAGGCGGACCGGCCCGGCCCCCGCTGAAGGGGAGGCCGGAGACCGCGGGGCCCCGTGTGCGCCCGCCGGCGGGCGCACACGGGGCCCCGGCGGCCCTCAGACCACCCGGACGGCCATGACCCCCCAACTGAACCCGGACCCGGCGGTCGCGATGACGACCGTGTCTCCGCTGGAGAGCCGGTCGCCGCGCTCCAGGTCCGCCAGGGCGAGGAAGGGGTCCACCCCGCCGAGGTGGCCGTTCCCGTCGTAGGTGAACACGCTTCTGTCGGCGGCCGCCCCCATCGCCCTCAGGTAGTCGCGGTGCAGGTCCTGGTTCCCGTGGGTGACCAGGTAGTAGGCGACCTCGTCCGCCGGAGTCCCGATCTCGGCCAGGACCGACTCGGTCAGCTCCGTGAAGTTCGCGGTGAAGGCGTCGCCCAGCCCGTCGCGTTTGGCGGTGCGCTCGACCCGGACACCCCCCGCGGTGGTCTCGCCGTAGTAGTAGTCCACCCACGCCGGGTCGGTGCGCAGGGCGGAGCCGCGGATCTCGTACCGCGCCTCCCGGGAGAGCAGGACCGCCGCCGCGCCGTCGGCGAAGTTGAACAGCTCCACGTAGCCGGTGCTGTAGTCGACCAACTGGCTGAGCCGGTCGGAGACGATCACCAGTGCCGCCCGGTGCTTGCCCGCTTTGACCTGTTCGTCGGCGATGGCCAGGGCTGCGGTGCCCGCGTTGCAGAAATTGGACAGCTCATAGCAGTGCGCCCGGTGGATGCCCAGTTCCAGGGCGATCTTGGCGGCGGGGGACCAGAACGGCGTCCCCCACTCGCTGGACCCGGCGTAGACGACGAGCCCGATGTCCTCCAGCGGTACCGGGTTCTGCGCCAGGAGTTTGGCGGCCGCGTCGCGTCCGATGCTCCACGCGCTCTGCTCCGGGGAGAGGACGGAGACGCTCCCGCTGGGAACGATCTCGCGGATCTTGTCGACGCCGATGCCGGACCTCCGGCTCATCTCCTCGACGCCGAGGGTCTCGTGAGGTATCTCGATGGTGAAATCGGTGATGCCCATGGTCGCTCCGATGTGTTCTGCGGGGGCTGCTAGACGTACTCCACGACGGGATGGGGGACGTAGGGCTTGGTCAGTTCGGCGACCTCGCCCTCGTCCAGGGCCACGTCCAGTGCGGCCACGGCGTCGCGGAGGTGGCCGCTCTTGGTGGCGCCGACGACCGGAGCGGTCACGGCGGGCTGCTGGAGCAGCCAGGCCAGGGCGATCCGGGCGGGCGGGACCCCGCGGCGCTCGGCGACGTCGGCCACCGCACGGGCCACGGCGCGGTCGGCACGCTCGGTGGGACCGTAGAAGCGCTCCTGGATCGGGTCGCCCTCGGTGCGGGCCGAGCGCGCGTCCCAGTCGCGGGCCAGCTTCCCCCTGGCCAGCGGGCTCCACGGGGTGACCCCGACCCCCTCCTCCGCGCAGTAGGGCAGCATCTCCCGCTCCTCCTCGCGGTTGATGAGGTTGTAGTGGTTCTGCATGCTGACGAAACGTGTCCACCCGTGCAGGTCGGCGACGTACTGCGCTTTGACGAACTGCCAGCAGTGCATGGAGGAGGCGCCGATGTAGCGGACCTTTCCCGCCCGGACCACGTCGTGGAGCGCCTGCATCGTCTCCTCGACAGGGGTCTCGTAGTCCCACCGGTGGACGATGTAGAGGTCGACGTAGTCCGTGCCGAGCCTGCGCAGGCTGGCGTCGAGCTCGCGCATGATGGCCTGCCGGGACAGCCCCTTGGCGAGCGGGCCGTCGTGCATCGCCTCGTAGACCTTGGTCGCGATGACGACGTCCTCACGCCTGGCCTCGCGTGCGATCGCCGCGCCGAGGATCCGCTCACTGGTGCCCAGCGAGTAGATGTTGGCGGTGTCGAAGAAGTTGATGCCCAGGTCCAGCGCCTCGGCGATGAACCGGGACCCCTCCTTCTCCGGCAGGGACCACGGATGGGTTCCCAGGTTCGGGTCCCCGTAGCTCATGCACCCCAGGGCCAGGCGGGACACCTTGAGCCCGGAGGAGCCCAGTCGTGCGTACTCCACCGCGTCCCCTCAGTCCTGGATCTCGGTGAGGCGTCCCCAGGAGGCGATGTTCTCGTCCAGGGGGATGGCCAGGCTGTCGAGGTACATCGCCGTCATGGCGCAGTGGCCGGTCAGGTGGGTGACCTCGGCGATCTCGTTCTGGGTGTAGTGCCGGTTCAGGGCGCGGAAGGCCGCTTCGCCGGCCCGGTGCCGGAGGATGCACTCGTCCACGTAGTGGACCAGGGCGGCGCGGTCGTCCTCCATACGGGCGAAGTCGCCCTCCTCGATGACCGCGATCTCCTCCTCGCTGAGCCCGGCCTTCAGGGCCAGGGGGTGGTGCAGCCGCCGCTCGAACTCGCTCTCGCGCAGCTTGGCCACACGCAGCACGATGACCTCGCGCACGAGATCGCTCAGCAGCCCGACGGTGAAGGAGGCGCCCAGTGCCAGGTGCGGAGCCGCCGAACCCTTGGTGAGCAGCAGTGCCCGGGTCAGGTTGGACTGGAACTTCTCATAGACGGCGAGCTCTTCCGGCGACATGTCGGAAACCTCGGTCAGGGTGACGCGAACGGACATCTCCGGTCTCTCTTCCTGTGGTGTCGCGAACGACGGTGGGTGGGTCAGCCGTGGGCCGGGGTCAGGGGCGCCGGGACGGGGGCGGTCTCCGGGGACCGCAGGGTGTTCCGCGCGATCAGGCGTCCGAGCCTTTCCACACGGTCGGTCGAGGTGCCGCCCGACAGCGGCAGGAGGGCGTCCAGGTGCCCGTCGGGTCTGACGACCAGGGCAGACGCGTGTCGGCCGAGCCTGGACAGCAGGGCCCCCGGCGGCCGTCCGCCCAGGTCCGTGATCTGGACGCCGTCCACAGTCCGGCGCACCGCGTCGACGAAGGCAGCCCACCGGCCGAACCGGTACTCCAGCCCCGGCCAGAGCAGGACGGTGTACCGGTCCACGGCCAGGACCGGCGCGGTGTCCGAGGAGCGCCATCCCAGGGGCAGGCGCTCGCCCGGCGTGAACCCGCGCCGGACGGTGCGCCGCCCGTAGTGGGTGTCCAGTTGGGCCAGCCGGGGCGCCAGGGAGCGCTCCAGCACGCGGGTGGCGGTCCCGAGCCGGTACGCGGTGTCGCGGACCAGTGTCTGGGACCGCCGCGAGTACAGTCCGATCCGGGCCAGGCGGGTCGACAGCCCGGCCACCTGGTCCACGGCGGGGCGGCGCTCGGTGTCGTAGCTGGACAGCAGGTGCGGCCGGTACCGTCCCCCGGCCACCCCCGCCAGCTTCCACCCCAGGTTCACCGCGTCCTGGATGCCGGTGTTCAGTCCCTGCGCCCCGGACGGACTCATCGCGTGGGCGGCGTCGCCCACGAGGAACACCCGGCCCCGGGCGTAGGTGTCGGCGGATCGCACGTGCGCCGTGAAGACCCCGCTGAAGCGCATGCCCCCGAGCCTGCGCTCCCCGGGTACCCGCTCCCGGAGCAGCCGTTCGAAGAAGGCGCGGTCAACCGTGTCCTCCCCGTAGCCGTCCGGAACACTGGCTCCCACCCGGAACACGCCGTCGCCCAGCGGGGCGAGCACCATGTTCCCCGAACGGGTCAGGTAGTAGGCGGCCTCGCTGCTGGTGCTCTCGCCGATGATCTCGGCGTCGGTGATGGCCAGCCGGGTGCGCATGGAGCGTCCGGCGAACCCGAACCCGAAGGCGTCACGCACCGTGCTGCCGTAGCCGTCGGCGCCGACCACCCAGGAGTAGGCCCAGCTCCTGGTCCGACCGTCCGGACCGGTGATGCGGCAGGTCACGCCGTCGGGTGACTGCTCGCCTCCGACGAAGGTGCGGTCGTAGCCCACCGAGCCGCCCAGGGAGGCGAGGTGCTCCTCCAGGATCGCCTCGGTACGCCACTGCGGGATCGTGATGGCGAACGGGTATCCGGCCCCCCGCAGCCGGTCGAACCTGACCAGGCCGATCATGCGCTTCTCGGAGTAGTAGTTCATCTGGTCGAAGTAGTGGCCGCCCTCCACGAGAGGGCCGGCCACCCCCACGCGGTCGAGCAGTTCCAGGACGCGCGGCCACAGGATCGTGGCACGCGAGTGCGGGCTCTCCCTCTTGGTCTTGGAGATGATCTCCACGTCCACACCGGCGTGCAGGAGCTCGCACGCCAGCACGAGTCCGACCGGCCCCGCCCCCACGATGAGGACGCGGGGGCGGTGCGCGCCCTCGTCCATCGGTCCCCCCTCAGGCGCCGACCGCTTCGAGCCGGTGGACGGTGGCCTCGCTCCGGAAGCAGCCCTCCACCCGGTCCAGGAACTCACGGACGCAGTCCTCCTTCATGTGCTGGTCGATGGCGTCCTGGTCGGCCCACTCCTCGACCAGGACGACGGTGTTGTCGCGGCCCTGGGAGAGGAAGGCGTCGAAGCGCAGCGCGCCCTCCTCCTCGATGGTCCGCGCGGCCAGGTCGCGGAAGGCGGCGACCGCGGTGTCGAAGTGCTCGGGGCGTACGTCGAAGACCACGACGATCTGGATGCTCATAGGAGTGCGTTTCCCTTCGGTACGAGATGGACGGCGGCGGGTGGACCGGGCAGGTCGGCCGAGGCGTCCTCACAGGAGCGGGGGTCGACGTCCCACTGGAGGAGGGAGACGGTCGGCGGGCCGTCCCCGTCGGTTCCGATGTCGACGCAGGCGGCCCGGCAGGTACCGACCATCCCGGAGTGCCGCGACCCCCGGAGCGCGCGGGCCAGGAGGTCGAGGACGCCGCCGTGGGTCACCACCAGGACGGGCCCGCCCCCGTGCGCCGACGCCGCCACACGGCCGAGGCCGCGGGAGAAGCGGGCGAGGGCGGCGCGTCCGCTCTCACCGCCCGGGGGCGCGAACCCCGGGTCGGACCGCAGCCGGTGCAGGACGTCCGGGTGCCGGCGGGAGAACTCGCCGCGTTCCAGGCCGTCCACCGTTCCGAGGTCGCGCTCCCCCAGTTCGGTGAACACGGTGTGCGTCAGGTCCAGGCGGCGGGCCGCGGCCCGTGCGGTCTGGACCGCTCTGAGCATCGGCGACGAGTAGACGGCGGTCCACCGTCCCGGGGTCAGTGACCGCGCGACCCGCTTCGCTTGGAGCCTGCCCTCCTCGTCGAGGGGGGCGTCGCTTCGGCCCTGGAAGCGGTTCTGCGCGTTGAGCGGGGTCTGGCCGTGGCGGACCAGTGCGGCGCGCACGCGCTCAGCTCCCGGCCCGCAACGAGAGCAGGGCGGAGGCGGTCTCCTCGATGCTCTGCTCAGGGGTGATGACGCCCTCGGCGATGCTGACCCCCAACTGCTTCTCCAACAGGAGGGCGACCTCCATGAGGGCCAGGGAGTCCAGGTAGAGCTCTTCGAACCTGGACTCCGGGGAGATCTCCTCGGGCGGGACCTGGTACTTCGTCGTCAGGATCTCGGAGATGAGTTCGGTGATGGGCATGGTGTCGCTCCTTCGCGGCGCGTGGCCGGGGCTGGTGGTGGAAGGTCTCAGAGAGGGGGCAGTTCGGGCCAGGTGAGGGTGGCGGCTCCCCAGGTGGCGCCGCCTCCGAACGCGGCCAGCAGGACGCGGTCGCCGCGTCCCAGCCGTCCTTCGGCGGCACTGTCGGAGAGGGCGAGCGGGATGGAGGCCGCGGCGGTGTTGCCGACGCGTTCGATGTTGGACACGGCCCGGTCGGAGTCGATGCCGAGCCGTCCGGCCACCGCCCGGAGGATGCGCATGTTGGCCTGGTGGCCGACGAACCAGTCGACCTCTTCGACCGCCCATCCGCTGGTGCCGAGGACCTTGAGAGAGGTCTCGCTCATCTGCCGGACCGCGTGCTTGAACACCGGCTGGCCCTCCATGCGGAAGTAGGTGTCCCCGATGGCGGGAGGCCGGCCGGAGGCGCGCTGCTCGGCGCCGCCGCCCGGGACCGTGATCAGGTCGCGCAGGCTCCCGTCGCTGCCGGTGTCGAAGTCCAGGACCGCACCGTCCTCGGAGCGGTCTCCGGCGCGCAGGGCGAGCGCTCCCGCACCGTCGCCGAAGATGGCGACCGTCGAGCGGTCCTCGGGGTCGAGCAGGGTACTGAAGGACTCCGCGCCGATCACGACGGCGCTCTCGGCCGTGCCGGCGGCGATGGCGGTCGTCGCGGTCTGGAGCGCGTAGACGAACCCGGAGCAGACCGCGGAGACATCGAAGGCGGAGGCGCCGACCAGCCCCATGCGGCTGGCTACGGTCGGCGCGGTGGCGGGACAGAGCCGGTCGGGTGTGGTGGTCGCGACCACGACCAGGTCGACCGAGTCCAGGCCGGCCTGCTTCATGGCCCGGGACCCGGCTTCGGTGGCCAGGTCCCCTGTGGAGGTTCCGGCCTCCACGACGTGGCGCTGGCGGATACCGGTACGGGTACGGATCCATTCGTCGGAGGTGTCGAGGCGTTGTGCCAGTTCGTGGTTGGTGACGACTCGGGGCGGCAGGGCGCCGCCCACGCCGGTGACGACCGCTGTGGGTCCCATGGTTCTCCCTACGTTGTCAGGCGGTGCGCAGCCGGTGTGCGACGGCGCAGTCCACGTGCACTCCTCCGAGGTCGCCGACGATGTCCGCCGTGCGCCAGACGGCGTCGTCCGTCTCCAGGAGCAGGGGGTGTTCGATGGCGGTGTCCACACGGACCCCGTGTCCGGTGGGGCGGTCCGGGCGTGCGGCCGACATGGCGGTCCGGCGCATCCACAGGGTGTCGCTGTCCGCGCGCCGCATCCCGTCCAGGTCGTAGAGCATCACCTGTGCCAGTTGGAGGGCGGTGACGAAGGCGTCGACCATGGTCACCGACGGCTGGTGCGCTGCTTCGAGACCGCTGGTCGGCCAGGGGTGCGGGCCATCGCCCGCGAGGGCGAGGTCGGCCTCGGCGCGCAGCCCGCCGGGGTCGACGGACACATTGCGGATCTCCTGGCGCCGGGACCGGAACCCCTGCCCGAAGTACCGCTGTTCGGCGGGGCCGAGAAGGGCGTCGGGGGAGGCGTGGACGTGTTCGCCCGGTACGGGGTCGGTCGCCGGGTGCACCACCTCGCACCTGGTCCGCATCGTTCCGACGGTGCAGTCCACGAGGGAGACCCACAGGGAGGGGTCGGCCCGCGAGGGCTCGCGGCTGCGCCGTACGGCGTGTGCGCGGAGGTCCCCCAGGTCCTCCATCGGTGTGGTTCCGGCCGAGATCCTGACGGAGCGCAGCCACGCCCGCTCCGTACCCGCCGGTCCGTCTCCGGCGATGCAGAGTTCGCTCAGTTCAGCGGCCGTCACCAGTCCGTCGATCGTGCTGAAGTGCGGGGGCAGTTGCCCTTTCGCGCCTT
The DNA here is from genome assembly GCF_048060475.1 of Nocardiopsis sp. LOL_012. NCBI lineage: Bacteria > Bacillati > Actinomycetota > Actinomycetes > Streptosporangiales > Nocardiopsidaceae > Nocardiopsis > Nocardiopsis sp. LOL_012. Next base: position 50,989 of record NZ_JBHMIV010000021.1, read on the forward strand.
TCTTCGACCAGTCGTCCGGGTAACGAACCGCCAGGCTGGAGGTGACTCGGACGTCGTTTGTGACATCTGTGGTCCGTGTGACTCGGATATCGGTGTGTTCGTAGGAGACCCTTCGGAAACCTTTTCCGAAGAATCTCTTTTCACTCGGGCCGAGCTGGTCGTCCACGGAGGAGAGGAAGGTCGGGGTCGGTGCAGAATTCACTGGTCAGCCCCGTTCGCGCTTGCTATTGCTGTTCTTTCGCCGTTTCTTCGGAGCCGGGGCCTGATCGCGCAGGTGAGTCGGGCGGTGCACGTCCGGCGTCCGGTGTGGTCGGTGATGACGATCTCGTAGCTGGCGGTCGAACCGCTCTCGTGGAGTGGGGTGCAGATCCCGGTCACCGTTCCCGACGAGGCCCACCGGTGGTGCGTGCACGACAGTTCGGTGCCGACGGCGTTGCCGCCCTCGCCGGCGTGCAGGAAGGCCGCGAGGGAGCCCAGCGTCTCCGCCAGGACGGCGTTGGCTCCGCCGTGCAGGATGCCCAGGGGTTGGTGGTTGCCCCGGATCGGCATCGAACCGACGACCCGGCCGGGCCGGCAGGCCGCGATCTCGATCCCCATGCGGTGGACCAGTTGCTCCGGCTCGGTGCCGTGTTCCGGAAGGAAGGATTCCAGTGTTGCTTGCGTCACTTCATCCCCATTCTTGACCCGCGAGGGTATGGGTGAGGAAAAGGATCTTGGTGAGGAGGGGAGGGGGGTCCCTTATTCGCTTCGCATCTATTGGCGATGCATATCCTGGTTCCCGGTAATTCCCCGAATGCTTGGATCTCAGTACAGCAAGCGCTCTGGGCGAGTGTCAAGGAAGCGGTCGCGCTTGGCACAATGCTGCCAAATTTTCATCGGACCCAAGGTCGTCTTGTGTCTTCCGGTCGCTTCGTGTAGACATGCTTTGTCCGATCCTCTGCGCGGTCAGACGTGTTGCTTTTCGCCGTGGCGAGAAAGTGGCGCAGATCACAAACATTGGTTCGGGAAGTACGGTTGTGTTGGAAGGGACGGCCGATCTCCGTGCGTAACTTAATTTTATTTTTCAGTTAACGAAGCGGCGAAATTCTTCGCAGGGGGATATCGTGAACAGCTCGATGGGTGGAGCGCACCTGCTCACCCAAGAGGACCGCGACCTTCTCGTCCTTCTGGCCGAGTGCACCAGCGACGAGCAGATCGCCCGTCGCGCGCTCATGAGTGTGCGGACGGTACGCCGCAGGATCGCCAGGATCATGGCCCTGCTCTCCGTCAACAACCGCTACGCGCTGGGCATCGCCGTGTCCAGCCTCGACCTGGTCGCCTACCGCGAAGGCGCCGACAAGGCGCTCGTGGGATCGGCCAGACCCTAGCCGTCCAGGGTCGGGACACGGACCGGCCCCGTTCCGCGGGGGCCTTGACCCGCTCCGCGGTTTCTCCCGACGGCGCGGACGCGGCGTCTGGGACGTCCTTCGTGTGGGGGCAGCGATGACTTCGGGTCGGCGCGGACGCGCCGACCCGATGGCTTCCCGTGCCGTCGGCCACTGCTCCGCGGCCGCGTGCTCGGGTGGCGCGGCGCGTCCGGGGGATCCGGTGCCTCGCTCTACGGCCGCGTGGATGGCGGCGGCGCGGCGCGGGGGAGCGGTGCCGCCCAGCGGAGCGGGCACGGAGCCGGGAGCTCCCGTGGCCCGCACGCTCGGAGCCGACGGGGCAGGGCGCCGTCAGCGGGGGGCGGGCGCGGGGGCGGCGCCGGGTGCGAGGTGGATGTCGCCACCCACGCCCTCGGCGTCCGCGGCCCCCAGCAGAGCCCCGACCAGCCCGGGGAAGCGTTCGTCCAGGTCCTGGCGGCGCAGCGTGACGAAGCAGCGGGTGCCCTCCTGGCGGGTGCGGGTCACCCCCGCGTCGCGCAGTACCCGCAGGTGGTGGCTGAGCGTGGACTTGGCCACCGGTGCCCGCAGCTCGCCCCACCCGCGCTCGGCGCCGTCGGCGAGCAGCCGCACGAGCCCGATGCGCAGCGGGTCGCTCAGCGCCGCCATCACGTCGGGCAGCGACAGTTCCTCGGTCGCCGGATGGTGTGCGTTTCTCATGCGCCCATGCTAGCTTGTTCGATGTTCGACGAACAACGAACAAGGGAGTCGGGTTGACCGGGCCAGAGCACCACCAGCACATTGACCTCAACGGGCGGGCCGCCATCGTCACCGGTGCCGGATCGGGTATCGGCCGCGCCACCGCGATCGCCCTGGCGCGCGCCGGAGCCCGCGTCCTGGGGGTCGGCCGCCGCCGGGAGGCGCTTCAGGCCACCGCCGACCAGCACCCCGGCATCGCCGTCCACCCCGCCGACCTGCGCGACCCCGACGCCCCCGCCGGGGTGGTCGAAGCCGCGACGGAGCGGTGGGGCCGCGTCGACGTCCTCGTCAACAACGCCGGCGCCACCGCGATGATGCCGCTGGCCGAGACCGGCGCCGACCGCGTCACCGCGCTGTTCGCGCTCAACGTCACCGCCCCCAGCCTCCTGGCCGCCGTGGCCCTGCCGCACCTGCGCGAGGCGAGCGGCACGATCGTCAACGTCTCCAGCACCTACGGACACCGGCCGCTGCCCGGCGCCGCCCACTACGCGGCCTCCAAGGCCGCGATCGAGCAGTTGACGCGCAGTTGGGCGCTGGAACTGGCCCCTGAGGGCGTGCGGGTCAACGCCCTGGCGCCGGGCCCCACCGAGAGCGAGGCCCTGTCGGCGGCCGGGCTCCCCGAGGCCGCCGTCGCCCAGGTCAAGGAGGCCGAGGCCGCGCGGGTCCCGCTGGGCCGCCGCGGTGAGCCCGACGAGGTCGCCCAGTGGGTGCTGCGGCTCGCCGACCCGGGCACCACCTGGCTCACCGGGCAGGTCCTCACCATCGACGGCGGCCTCGAACTCACCTGAACCCGGGATCGCCGTCGAGGTTCGCCCCACGACGGTTTTTCGGGTCGAGGTTCGCCCCAGGACGAACCTCGACGCCAGACCCCGCGCCGCCCCGTCGAGAGCGGCGGTACGCGGGTACGGACGCGGCCCCGGTGAACCGGTGGCCGTGCGGATGGGCGGCGCCACGGGCAGGGGAGCAGTGGCGTCGCCCAATGGCGCGGATACGGGGTCAGCGGATCCCGTAGCTCACCCGTTTGGCGTCGATGAGCACCGCGCCCTCGGGCAGGCCGGTCCCGGTGCCGCCCCGTCGAGCACCCGCAGCCAGACGCCGCTGTCGGCCGCGTAGGCGTCCATCCGGTCCAGGGGGCGTGCTACCCCGTCGAGGGCTGCCAGGCGTAGCAGTACGCGGGTACGGGCGCGGCCCCCTCGACGTGGTGTGCCGCTTCGCCGAGCCGTGTCCAGTCCAGGCGCTCGTACAGGCGGATCGCGGCCCGGTCCTTGGCCATCACGTCCAGGACGAGGGAGAGGCCGTGGTCGCGGGCGTGGTCCATGGCCGTCCGGGTCAGCCGTTCGCCCAGGCCCGCCCCGCGTGCTTCGGGGAGGACGTACAAGCGGGCCAGCACCGCGACCCGTGTGGGGTCGCCGCCGGTGTACGCGGCCCACATCCGGACGGCGTCCTCGCCGTCGGGACCGCCGAGGCCGATCTGGCCGACCGCGCAGCCTCCCACTTCGGCGACCCAGGAGTGCCGGAGTCCCGGGAAGTCCAGCCAGGCACACGGGTCGGCCACACCCTCCACGGGATAGCCGCCCCTGGCGTGGACCTCCACCAGCGCGGACGCGAGTGCGGGCAGGTCGGCGTCGGTGCGTGGGCGTATCCGTGCCTCTCGGGGCATGTCAGTCCTCCACCGGCATGTCGTAGTCGAGTCCCCCGAGGTCGGCACGCATCACGAAGCGTGTCACCTCGAAGGGGCGCCCCTCCTGATCGATTCCCGTGTGCAGGATGTCGATGACCGGGACGCCGCCGGGGACGCGCAGACCTTTCGCTTCGCGGGGGGTCGGCATCCGAGCGGTGATCTCCTCCCGGCTCCGGCTGATGCGGTGGCCCAGTTCCTCGAAACGTGCGTACAGGCTTCCGTTCCCCAAGCGGGCGGAGGTCGCCAGGACCCCGCCGGCGGCGATGCCCCAGGGTATGTAGGTGATGCCGACCCGCACCGGTTCCTCCCCTGAATCGTCACCGGCGTAGTACCAGTTCTCCCGGCGCACCACCGCCGAATCCTCCTGAGGAAGCCCCAGCCTTTCGGCGATGTCGCTCGGCGGGGTGACCCGTTCGATGGACACGCAGTCCACGCGGGGTGTGAGGCCCTGCTTCGCGAGTTCGGCGCGGTACGGAGACAGCTCGGTCTCCTGCCGCAGCCGCCGGGGGTACCGCTCCCCGCCGAATCTCAGTAGGCGCCGCCTCCTGCGGACGAAGACGCCTCGCCCGTGCTGGGGATCGACGAGCCCCTCCTCGGTGAGAATCCGGACGGCTTCCCGCGCTGTGTTCCGCGCGGTGCCGTACCGCCTGGCCAGTTCCCTCTCCGAGACCAGCCTCTCGCCTTCCCCCAGCTCCCCGGAGACGATCGCCGCGCGCAGCTCGTCAGCGATACGTCGACTGGGGAGGCGGGATCTGTCGGTGTCCTCATCCATGGCCCCAGTCTACGAACTGGCTTGAGCCAGGGTCTTGACTGGCTTAAGCCAGTGATGTTCTCTGGGGTGGGCCACCACGGTGGCGGACGGTGACCAGCCGTGGATGGTGAGTATGAAAGGGGCTCTCATGGCTGATGAGGTCGACTGCGCGGCGTGTGGTGGTACCGGAAGCTTCGTGACCACCTCGGACGGGCAGAAGAAGGGTTGGGGGAAGGACAAGGAGATCCACACCTGCCAGGAGTGTGGTGGGCTCGGGAAGGTGCGTCGATGACAGACCTCGGCGGTAGGCACGCCGATCTCGTGAGCCGTCTGGACACCACGGACGCGATCCGGGCGGCCTTCGCCGACCACCCCCGCCACCTGTTCATCCCGGACCTGGTGTGGCCCACCCCCCAGGGGCTGCCGCTGGTCCGGACGGCCGACCCCGAACGGTGGGCCGCCTACGTCTACGACGGCGATTCGGTGGTCACCCAGGCCAACGACGGAGGGAACGGCCTGGTCAACACCCCCAGTTCGTCGTCGTCCGCCCCCCAGTTGATGGCGGACATGATCGAGGCGGCGCGGATCGGCCCCGGAATGCGCGTTCTGGAGATCGGTACCGGAACCGGCTGGAACGCGTGCGTCCTGGACTCCCTGGTCGGTCCGACCGGGAGTGTCACGTCATTGGAGATCGACGCCGACGTGGCCGCACACGCCCGCAAACGGCTCTCGGGAAGCCGTGTGGAGGTCGTGCACGGCACGGAGGCACCCGGGACGGGTTCCTACGACGCGATCATCGCCACATGCTCCGTGAGCCGGGTCCCCGCCGCGTGGATCGAACGCGCGGGCGAGGACGCGCCGATCGTGGTCCCCTGGGGTCCGCGCTCGGACTCGCACGCCAGCCCCGTCGCCGTGCTGCGCCGTACCGGTCCGAGGAGCGCGGCCGGTCCGCTGACGTGTGAGGCGTTCTTCATGCGCGACCGGACCCAGCGCGTTCCCCTCGGCGGATTTCCCGGGATGGGGCGCGACTCCGTCTCGACCCGGGTCGTGCCGTTCACCCCGGACGACCTGGTCGAGGACGACCTGCTCACCAGGGTCATGCTCATGCTGCCGGGGGTGCGGATCGGTGTGGGCGGCCGTCCGTTCGGCGGCGGTCAGGGCCGCATCGTGTACATGGGCACGGCCGATTCCTCGTGGGCCTATCTGTGGCCGGACGGGGCGGTCCACTGGGGTGGCCCCACGCCGTTGGCGGACCGGCTGCGCGGAGCCTACGAACTGCTGGGGGAGCACGGCTGTCCGGGACTGGGCGCGTTCACCCTCGAAGTCGACGCGGACGGCCCCGTGTGCCGGGTGCGCGCGCCCTTCGGCGCGTGGGAGCACCCGGTGTAGAACGGAGCATCCGGCCGTGCGGATGGGCGGCGCCACGGCGGGGGAGTGGCGCCGCCCATCGACACGGATACGGGGTCAGCGGATCTCGTGGCTCACCCGTTTGGCGTCGATGGGCACCGCGTCCTCGGGCAGGCCGGTCCCCGCGTCGTCGTCAAGGTGACCGTCCTGGTGGTGCCGTTCGAGGCCGGAGCACACATGGCGATGGACGGTGCCTTCTCACTGCTGGAGTTCCCCAGCCCGGAACCGGCGATCGTCTCTATCTCCACTGGTGTGGAGTCCCTGTACGTGGAAGACGGTGCCTATGTCGACAGGCATACGCTGATTTTCGACGGCGTCCACAACCTGGCGTTGGATCCGAAGGGGTCTCTTGACCTCATTGAAGCCACCGCCGCCGAACATGACAAACGAGCCTGACCATGCTGCTGAGGTTTCACAAGTCCTCCTACTCGACTTCTCAGGACAACTGCGTCGAGGTCGCGGACCTGCCCACGGGTGCGGCCCTGCGCGACTCCAAGAACCCCGCACTGGGCTTCCTGCCCGTCGGGGTCGCGGAGTGGGCCGCCTTCACCCGGGCGGCCGTGGGCGACTGACACCGGGGCGACGGTCCGGCCGGGACCGCTGTCCGGTTCCGGCCGCCGCCCGCTCCGGAACACCCGTACGGCACAATGGTCGCGTCCGCACCGTCGACCGGGGGAGTCCGTCATGAGCCGTCTGGTGCTGTGGAACGTCGACTACACACTCCTCGACGCGGGCCGGGTGATGCGGGCCGCCTACGCCGAGGCCTTCGAGAAGGTCACCGGCGAGCCCCTGGTCTACCTCACCTCCTTCGAGGGCCGCACCGACTCGGAGATGTTCTTCGAGTTCTGCGCGCGCAACGACACCGACGCCGAACCCGACGCGGCCACGCTGGAGCGCTTCCTCACCGAGCTGGAGGGGGCCTTCGTCCGGCGCGAGGACGAACTGCGGGACAAGGGCCGCGCCATGGACGGCGCCCAGGCCGCCCTGGGAGCCGTGGCGGCCATGCCCGACACCGTGCAGACCGTGGTCAGCGGCAGCACCCGTGCCACCGCCACCGCCAAACTGCGCGCCTTCGGCCTGGACCCCTACCTGGACCTGTCCGTGGGCGGCTTCGGCTCGGTCAACTACCCCAAGTCGAGCCTCATCCAGTCCATCCGCCTGCACGCGGCGGGGGAGGGCGCGCGGGCCTACACCGAGCGCGAGACCGTGTTCATCACCAACGCGTTCGCCGACGTGCGGGCCGCGATCATCGGCGGCGCGGTCCCCGTGGGCGTGCTCACCGGGTCGGCCACCGAGGGCCGCCTGCGCGAGGCCGGGGTCACCGAAGTGCTCAAGGACCTCACCGACGCCCACGCCGTGACCAGGGCGATCCACCAGGTCACGGCGGTCTAGCCGGGCACGGTCGGTTTGTGCCCGTTTTTCGGGCGAAAGCGGTGAGACACGTAGTACATCCCGAAAAGACAACGAATCGTGTCGTACAGACGTCATCGGTGTGTAACGGTGTTGGTCCTGTTCTCCCCCGCCGAAACCAGTAGCCTGGTGCCCTGGCGGGGTCGGGACAACGGTGTTCCAGTCGCTCCGCCGACACACAGTCTGTGCGCACAGACCCATCATCCGACCATCACTCCCGTGCGCCTCCGGGTGTTCACGGAAGTTCACACAAGTCCACAGTCCGCACGGTCGAGACATCCCCCGAACGCACCCGCGATGTTGCTCACAAAGGAGTGAGGCCCATATGAACGGGCAAACCGACGTCATCCTCCAGGACCTGCTCAGCGACGCGGCCGCCAAGTGGTCTCCAGGACCCCAGGCCGGCCCCGAGGACGCCGACGCCATCCGCAGCTTCCTCCCCCTGTACTACCGGCACGCGGACATCGACGAACTCGCCGAGCGCACCCCGGACCAGATCTGCGGAGCCGCCGCGGCCCACCGCGCCTTCGCCGACCAGCGGCCCACCGGCCGCGCCAAGGTCCGCGTCTACAGCCCGACCCTCGAACAGGACGGCTGGGAGCTCCAGGCCAGCGTCCTCGAAGTGGTCACCGACAACGCCCCCTTCCTCGTCTCCTCCGTCACCATGGCCCTCGACGAGCTCGGTGCGGGCGCCAAGCTGATCATCCACCCCCAGCTCACCATCGGGCGCGGCCTGGAGGGCGACCTGCGCGAGATCGACCCCGAGATCGGCGGCGCCGGCCTGCTGCCCGTCGACGAGTCGTGGATGCACATCGAGATCGACCGCCAGCTCGACCCCGAGCGGATCAAGGAGATCACCGACCGGGTCGAGAGCGTCCTGGACGACGTCCGCTACGTCGACGAGGACTCCGCGAAGATGGCCGACCGCGCCATCCGGGTCGCCGACGAACTGGCCTCCCAGCCCGACCGCCTCGCGCTGGGCGGCGTCGACCCCCGCGAGATGGGGGAGAGCGTCGACTTCCTGCGCTGGATCGCCGGGCGGCACTTCACCTTCATGGGCTACCGAGAGTACGCACTGGTCACCGATGACAACGGCGACGAGGCGCTGCGGCCCGAACCCGGTACCGGCCTGGGCCTGCTGCGCATGGACTCCTCGGCCTCCACCAGCTTCGCCGCCCTGCCGCCGGAGATCCGCGCCAAGGCCCGCGAACCCTTCATCCTGGTCCTCACCAAGGCCAACTCCCGCGCCACGGTGTACCGGCCCAAGTACCTCGACTACATCGGCGTCAAGAAGTTCGACGCCCAGGGCCGGATCGTCGGCGAGCGGCGCTTCCTGGGCCTGTACACGCCCCGCGCCGACAGCACCAGCATCTCCCAGATCCCGCTCCTGCGCCGCAAGCAGGCCGAGGTGCTGTCCCTGGCCGGGTTCGAGGCCGACAGCTACGACGGCAAGGACCTCGTCGAACTGCTGGAGACCTTCCCCCGTGAGGAGCTCCTCCAGATCCCGGCCGGCGAGCTGTACAGCATCGTCCGCGGTGTCCTGCGCCTGCGCGACCGGCGCGGCACCAAGCTGTTCATGCGCCGCGACACCTACGGCGGCCGGTACATGTCCTGCTTCGTGTACATGCCGCGCGACCAGTACAGCACCCGCGTGCGCCTGGACATCCAAAGCGTCCTCGCCGAGGCGTTCCAGGGCGCCTCCATGGACCACAACGTGATGATCGGCTCCGCGCCGCTGGCACGGCTGTACCTGGTGGCGCGCGCCCGGCACGGACAGACCCTCGCCGACATCGACCAGGTCGCCCTGGAGGAGAGGGTCCGCGAGGCGGCCCGCTCCTGGGACACCGACTTCGACGCCGTCCTCACCGAACGCTTCGGCGCCACCAGGGCCACCGAGTTCAAGGACCGCTACGCCGCGGGCATGAACGAGGCCTACCGGGTCGACAACCCCCCGGAGATCGCCGCCGCCGACATCGCGGCCCTGGAGGGGCTGATCGGCCGGACCGAACCCGACGAGCGCCGGGGCGAGTTCTGCGCCGAGCTCTACCGGCGCGGCGAGGACGCCGACGGCTGGCGGTTCCGCCTCTACCGGATCGGCGACCCCGTGTCGCTGAGCCGGATGCTGCCAGTCCTGGAGCACCTGGGCGTCGAGGTCGTCGACGAGTGGCCCTACGACATCACCGTCAAGGACGTCGGCCGCGTGTGGATCTACGACTTCGGCCTCGGCCCGATCCCCGCCTCCGACCTGCCCGCCGAACGGCTCACGGAGCTGTTCGAGGACGCCTTCGACGCCTCCTGGCGCGACCTCGGCGAGTCCGACCCCTTCAACGCCCTCGTGGTGCGGGCCGGACTCGACTGGCGCCAGCTCAGCGTCCTGCGCGCCTACGCCAAGTACCTGCGCCAGACCGGGGCCACGTTCACCCCCGAGTTCCTGGCCGACGTGCTCTGCTCCAACGTCTCCATCGCGGGACTGCTCGTCGAACTCTTCGAGACGCGCTTTGACCCCGACCGCGCCGACGAGGGCCGCGACGAGCAGGCCGACGCCCTGGTCGGCAAGATCGAGGCCGAACTGGAGTCGGTCGCCAGCCTGGACCACGACCGCATCCTGCGCTCGTTCGCGGCGGCCATCACCGCCACACTGCGCACCAACCACTACCAGGGCCGCCCCTACCTGGTGCTCAAGCTCGACCCGAGTGCCATCCCGGACCTGCCCCAGCCCCGCCCGCGGTTCGAGATCTACGTGTACTCGCCGCGCGTGGAGGGCGTGCACCTGCGCTTCGGCTCGGTGGCCCGCGGCGGCCTGCGCTGGTCGGACCGGTTCGAGGACTTCCGCACCGAGATCCTCGGCCTGGTCAAGGCGCAGATGGTGAAGAACTCGGTGATCGTCCCCAGCGGCGCCAAGGGCGGGTTCGTCTGCAAGCGCCTGCCCAAGGACGGCACCCGTGAACAGGTGGGCGCCGAGGTCGTCGCCTGCTACGAGCAGTTCGTCGGCGGACTGCTCGACATCACCGACAACCTGGTCGACGGCCGGATCGTCCACCCCGAGCGCACCGTCCGCCACGACGCCGACGACTACTACCTGGTGGTCGCCGCCGACAAGGGCACGGCGACCTTCTCCGACATCGCCAACGAGATCTCCGCCAAGCGGGGCTTCTGGCTCGGCGACGCCTTCGCCTCCGGCGGTTCGGTGGGCTACGACCACAAGGCCATGGGCATCACCGCGCGCGGTGCGTGGGAGTCGGTGACCTACCACTTCCGCGAGATGGGCGTGAACGTGCAGGAGGAGCCGTTCACCGTCGTGGGGATCGGCGACATGTCCGGTGACGTGTTCGGCAACGGGATGCTGCTGTCCAAGCAGATCAGGCTGGTGGCCGCCTTCGACCACCGCGACGTCTTCCTGGACCCCGACCCCGACCCGCAGGCCTCCTGGGCCGAGCGCGAGCGCCTGTTCCTCCTGCCGCGCAGCACCTGGTCCGACTACGATCCCGAACTGATCTCCGAGGGCGGCGGCGTGTACTCGCGCTCGCTCAAGTCGGTGCCGATCAGCCCGCAGGCCAGGGCCGTGCTGGGCATCGGTGACGAGGTCACCTCGCTCACCCCCGCCCAGCTCATCCAGCACATCCTCACCGCCCCGGTCGACCTGGTGTGGAACGGCGGCATCGGCACCTACGTCAAGGCGAGCACCGAGACGCACGCCGACGTCGGCGACAAGGCCAACGACCAGGTCCGCGTGGACGCCGACCAGGTGCGGGCCAGGGTCGTGGGCGAGGGCGGCAACCTGGGCCTCACCCAGCCCGCGCGGATCGAGTACGCGCGCGGCGGCGGGCGGATCAACACCGACTCCATCGACAACTCCGCCGGTGTGGACACCTCCGACCACGAGGTGAACATCAAGATCATGCTGGACCGCGAGGTCCAGGCCGGACGGCTCTCCCGCGAGGAGCGCGACCGGCTGTTCATCGACATGACCGACGAGGTCGCCTCGCTCGTCCTGGACACCAACTACGCGCAGAACACGGTGCTCTCGGCGGCGCGCAAGCAGGCCTCGGACATGCTGCACGTCCACGGCCGGTACATGCGCCACCTGGAGCGCAGGAAGGTCCTCAAGCGCAAGCTGGAGGACCTGCCCTCGGACAAGGCGCTCGCCGAGCGGCGCGCCGCGCGCCAGGGCCTGACCGGGCCGGAGTTCTCGACGCTGCTGTCCTACACCAAGATCGACCTCAAGGACGAGGTGGAGTCCTCGGACCTGCCCGACGACCCCTACCTGGCAGACACGCTGACCGGCTACTTCCCCACACCGCTGCGCTCGGACCGCTTCGCCGAGGGCGTGGCCTCGCACCCGCTGCGCCGGGAGATCATCGTCAACCAGGTCGTCAACCAGATGGTCAACCGCTCCGGGGTGACCTTCGCGTTCCGGCTCAACGAGGAGCTGGGGTCGGGGGCGGCCGACATCGCACGCGCCTTCCTGGTGGTCCAGGAGGTGCTGCGCCTGCCCGGGTACTGGGGAGAGGTGGAAGAGCTGGACCACCGGATCTCGGTGCGCAACCAGCTGTCTCTGCTGCTGGAGATCCGCAAGCTCGCCGAGCGCTCCGCGCGCTGGCTGCTGCGCAACCGCACCTTCCCCTTCGACATCGCCGGTGAGATCGGCTACTTCGCAGACGGGGTGGGCGAGATCCTGCCGCGCCTGGCCGACCTGGTCAGGGGGCGTGACCGGGAGGCGTTCCTCCAGCGGCGGGACCGGTACGTGTCGATGGGGGCTCCGGAGGGGCTCGCCGAGCGGGTGGCCTCGATGGTGCCCGCCTACTCCACCCTGGACCTGGTGGAGATCGCGCACCGCACGGGCCGCCCGGTGGAGGAGGTCGCCGAGATGTACTTCGAGCTCGCCGACCGGCTCAACATCAGTTGGTGGCGCGAGCGGATCATCGACCTGCCGCGCGACGACCGCTGGGGCACGATGGCGCGCTCCTCGCTGCGCGACGGCCTCTACGCCGCCCACGCCGACCTCACCGCGCGCGTGCTGGAGTCTGGCCGCGCCGACTCCGCCGAGGAGCAGTTCCGCGTCTGGGAGGAGGAGAACCGGGAGCGGGTGGAGCTGGCCGGGATCACCCTCTCGGAGATCCAGGAGGGCGAGCGCTTCGACCTCACCACGCTGTCGGTTGCGCTGGAGTCCGTCCGCTCGCTGGTCGACTGAGGAGGGCCCGGGAACGGTCCGGTCCTCGCTCCGGCGGCCGGGCCGTTCCCGGCCGCCGGTCCTGCCCTGTGATCATCCCGGCCGACAGACCCTAGACTGGGCGCGTGGCAGAAATGGACCCAGCAGAGAAGATCAAGGAGCTCGCGGCGACCCTCGCGAGCGTCACCTCAGTCCTGGACATGGACGCTATGCGCACGGAGATCGCGGAGCTGCGCGAGCAGTCCGCCGATCCCGAGCTGTGGTCGGACCAGGCCAACGCGCAGAAGGTGACCCGGCAGCTCTCCAGCCTGGAGTCCATCGTCACCAAACTCGAAGGGGTGGACCAGCGCCTCGACGACCTCGGCGTGCTCTACGAGCTCGCCGCGGCCGAGGACGACGCCGACACCCGCGCGGAGGCCGACCGCGAGCTGGAGCAGTTGCGCAAGGAGATCGGCGAGCTGGAGGTGCGGACCCTGCTCAACGGCCCGCACGACGAGCGCGAGGCCCTGGTGACGATCAACTCCCAGGCCGGGGGGGTCGACGCCGCCGACTGGGCGCAGATGCTCCAGCGCATGTACCTGCGCTGGGCCGAGCGGCACGGATACCCCACCGAGATCTACGAGACCTCCTACGCGGAGGAGGCGGGCATCAAGTCCACGTCCTTCGCGGTCAAGGCGCAGTTCGCCTACGGCACCATGCGCGGTGAGCACGGCACGCACCGCCTGGTGCGCATCTCGCCGTTCGACAACCAGAACCGGCGGCAGACGTCGTTCGCGGGCGTGGACGTGGTCCCGGTGGTGGAGCAGAGCGACCACATCGAGATCGACGAGTCCGAGCTGCGCGTGGACGTGTACCGCTCCAGCGGGCCCGGCGGCCAGGGCGTGAACACCACCGACTCGGCGGTGCGCATCACCCACATGCCCTCCGGCATCGTCGTGTCCTGCCAGAACGAGCGCTCGCAGTTGCAGAACAAGGCCACCGCGATGTCGATGCTCCAGGCCAAGCTGCTGGCACGCAAGCAGGCGGAGGAGCAGGCGGCCCTGGACGAGATCCGCGGCGACTCGGTGAGCAGTTGGGGGACCCAGATGCGCAACTACGTCCTGCACCCGTACCAGAACGTGAAGGACGTGCGCACCGGCGTGGAGACCGGCAACACCTCGGGTGTGCTGGACGGCGACATCGACGAGTTCATCGACGCGGAGATCCGCTGGATGCGCAGCCGGGAGAGGAACGACGGGCAGTAGCGGTCGACGCCTGCTTGGTACCGCTGAGGCTCCGGTTCCCGTATGGTGATCCGTATCCCAATGGTGATGATCGTGACCGGCGGACCTGGATGAAACGGGTATACATGAACGTTATCATCGGTTGATGTCTCCGATACGCTCGGGTCTGTCGCACGACCGTCCATGGCCGGGCGAGTGTGACACGATCGGGACAATCCGGGCCGCTTGCGCCTCTACACTGTCGTTGGCCGTGTGGCCGGTACGATCCCGCGGGGAGTCACGCTTCGACGCGGTTGCCCATACCTTCGAGAACCTTGTGATGCGCCTGTGATCCACTTCGACAACGTCACCAAGGTCTACACGACCCAGAAACGCCCCGCGCTCGACGGTGTTTCCATCGACGTAGACAAGGGCGAGTTCGTCTTCCTCGTCGGCCCGTCCGGCTCCGGCAAGTCCACCTTCCTGCGGCTGGTGCTCAAGGAGGAGAAGCCCGACAAGGGACGCGTCCACGTCGCCGGCAAGGACCTGGCGCGCCTGTCCAACTGGAAGGTGCCCCACCTGCGACGGCGTATCGGCTGTGTCTTCCAGGACTTCCGCCTGCTGCCCAACAAGAACGTGTTCGAGAACGTGGCCTTCGCCCTGGAGGTCATCGGCAAGCCCCGGCGGTTCATCCGCAAGGTCGTGCCCGAGGTCATCGAACTCGTCGGCCTGGAGGGCAAGGCCGGGCGCATGCCCAACGAGCTCTCCGGTGGTGAGCAGCAGCGTGTCGCCATCGCTCGCGCCTTCGTCAACCGCCCGCAGATCCTGCTGGCCGACGAGCCGACGGGAAACATCGACCCGGCGACCTCCATCGGCATCATGAAGGTGCTGGACCGAATCAACCGCACGGGAACCACCGTCGTCATGGCGACGCACGACGCCGCCATCGTCGACTCGATGCGCAAGCGCGTGATCGAACTGGAAGAGGGCCTCGTGGTTCGCGACCAGACGCGCGGCGTCTACGGCCAGGCGTACTGACCTTCCCGCGCTCGGCGCCGGCCGCTGATCGTGCGAGGACCGGCGCGGCGAAGCTCCCAAGGATGGACCTTTAACAGATCATGCGAGCACAATTCGTTCTCTCCGAGACCTGGATCGGCCTGCGCCGAAACCTGACGATGACCATCGCGGTCATCACGACGGTGGCCATCTCCCTGGCCCTCTTCGGTGGCGGTCTGCTGGTCAACCAGCAGGTCTCCGAGATGCGCAGCTACTGGGACCAGCGGATCACGTTGACCATCTACATGTGCAACGAGATCTCCCCCGCGCAGACCTGCCAGGACAACGGCCCGGCGACCGACGCGGACCGCGAGGCCCTGCGGGCCGACCTCGACGACATGCCGCAGGTGGAGGGCTACACCTACCTGACCGCGGCCGAGGCGTGGCAGGACTTCCAGGAGCGGATCGGCTCCTCCAACGAGGCGCTGGCGGAGGCGGCACAGGAGGGTGACATCCCGGACAACTTCCGGGTGCAGCTCACCGACCCCTCCCACTACGACACCGTGCGCAACGCGGTCACGGGCAGTCCCGGGGTGGACTCGGTCTCCAGCGACCAGAGCGTGCTGGACAAGTTCTACGACCTGCTCGACGGCCTCAAGTGGGCGGCGCTGGTGGTCGCGCTCGTGCAGCTCGCCGCCGCGGCGCTGCTGATCGGCAACACCATCCGCCTGTCCGCCTACAGCCGCCGCCGCGAGACGGGCATCATGCGGCTGGTCGGTGCGTCCAACTTCTACATCCAGTTGCCGTTCCTCCTGGAGGGCGCGGTCTCGGGTCTCATCGGTGGTCTGATCGCCTCCGGCTTCATCGTGGCCACCCGGTACACGCTGCTCACCCAGATCGAGGCCTGGTTCCAGTTCGACGTCGGCCTGGGGACCGGATCGCTGCTGTACGTCATCGGCGTGTCGATCATCCTCGGCGTGCTGCTGTGTACCGTCACCTCGTTCCTCACGCTGCGCCGCTACCTGAAGATCTGATCCGGCGGGGCTGCCCGCCGACCCGCGGCGGCCGCGGAGAGCCGGTCCGCCGCCGACCGTTGAAAGGGATTCCACAGTGGCACGGGAAACCGGGCAGAAGCCCATCGCGCGAAACCGGCGTGCCCGGCACGACTACCACATCGACGAGACCTACGAGGCCGGCCTGGTCCTGACCGGGACCGAGGTGAAGTCCCTCCGGCAGGGCCGGGCCTCGCTCGTCGACGGTTTCGCCCACGTCCAGGACGGCGAGGTGTGGCTGGAGGGTGTCCACATCCCGGAGTATTCGCAGGGAACCTGGACAAACCATGCAGCTCGCAGATCCCGTAAGCTACTCCTGCACCGCGAGCAGATCTCCCGGCTCATCGGTAAGACCAATGAGCCCGGCCGCACCCTGATCCCTCTGTCGCTGTACTTCAGCGACGGCCGGGCCAAGGTCGAGCTCGCTCTGGCTCGCGGTAAGCGTGAGTACGACAAACGCCACGACATCGCCGAACGTGAGGCCAAGCGGGAGATGGAACGCGCGCTTCGTCGGCGGCGGTGAGTGCGCCGAAAGGAACACACACGGTGTCCCCCCGTCCCCTGGGCCGCCTCGCGGCCGCCGGCAGCGCCCTGACGATGGCCGTCACCCTCGCCGCATGTACGCCCCACCCCAGCCCGGAGGTGGCCGTCCGGTCCTTCCTGCTGGCCTGGCAGGACGGGGACCACGCGCGGGCCGCCGCCTACACCACCGGAGAGCCCGCGGAGGTCGAGGCGGCCCTCTCCGACGTGCACGACCAACTCGACCTGGCCGGGCTGCGCTTCGGCCTCGGGCCGATCTCCCGCGACGGCGACAGCGCCACCGCCGAGTTCAGCGCCACCGCCGACCTCGGTATCGGCGACCCCACCTGGGAGTACACCGGCGCCATGCCCCTGGAGTGGGGGCCCGACGGCTGGCGGATCGCGTGGTCGCCGTCGGTCATCCACCCCGACCTCGGGGAAGGCGAGCGGCTGGCGGTCAGCTACGAGATCCAGGCGCGCGGCCAGATCCTCGACCGCGACGGCGTACCGCTGGTGACCAGCGAGAGCGTCACCGCCTTCGGTGTCTACCCCGGGCGGATGGACGACCCCGAGGCGGGCGTCACCGAGCTGGCCGAACTCCTCGGCGAGGAGCCGGGGCCGCTGCTGGACCGCGTGCGCTCCGCCCCGCCCGAGCAGTTCCAGCCGCTGGTACTCATGCGCGGCCGCAACGTCGACACCGCGCTGCTCGAACAGGTCGGGCGGATCTCCGGCGTGGACACCCAGGCCGTGGAGGTCAACCTGACGCCGGCGGTGGCCCCGGCCGTCCTCGGCGAGGTCGCCGGGACCGCGGAGCACCGGGTCTCCTCCCGAGTCCCGGGCACCTACCAGGCGGGCGACACCGTCGGCCTGAGCGGATTGCAGAACATCTACCAGAACGAGCTCGCCGGGTCCGCCACCACCCAGGTGGTCTCGCTCGACGACGACGGCGAGGTCATCGGGGTCCTGGAGTCCTGGCAGGGCGACCTCAGCGGCGAGATCACCACCACCCTGGACGCGGGGGTCCAGAGCGCCGCCGAGGAGGCGGTGGGGGTCATGCCCGGAAACGGCTACGTGGTGGCCGTGGACGTCTCCAGCGGCGAGCTCCTGGCCTCGGCCGCGGCCTCGGGCGACACCACCGACAACGGCGGCCTGACCGGCTCCTACAAGCCGGGGGGCGCCTTCACGATCGTCTCCGCGCTGGCCGCCCTCCAGTCGGGCGCGGTGGGGGCCGACACCGAGGTGCCCTGCGGCTTCGAGACCGAGATCGACGGGGAGCGCTTCACCAACCCGCACGGGCAGACCGGGTTCGGCGATTCCAGTCTGAGCGCCAACCTCGCCGTCAACTGCGCCGTCGGGTTCGCCGACCTGGGCGCGCAGGTGGGGCCGGCAGCGCTCACCTCGGCCGCCGCCGACCTGGGTCTGGGTACCGGGTGGCAGCTTCCGCTGTCGGCCAACGCCGGTGAGGTGGCCATCGGCGGCAGCGAGGCCGAGGTCGCCCTGGCCATGAACGGCGAGCACGGGGTCCTGGTCAGCCCGCTGGGCATGGCGCTGGCCGCCGCGGCGGTCGCCGACGGCACGTGGCACGCGCCGACCCTGGTCAGCGGCCAGGAACCGGAGACCGCGGACGGCAGTGCACTGGACCCGGGCGCCCTGGAGGCGGTCCGGCAGGGGATGGGCGACGCGGTCGCCGGCCGCATGTCCTCGCTCAACGGCCCCCTGTACGGCGAGGAACAGGTGTACGGCCAGGCAGCCCGCACCGAGCAGGGCGAGACGTCGCTGCACTGGTTCGTGGGCTACCAGGGCGGCGTGGCCTTCGCGGTCCTGGCCGAGGTCGACCCCGCGCGGACCCTGACGGGGCAGTACGCGTTCAACGCGGCGGCGGCCTTCCTCAGCGCGATGGCCGCGGGCGAGGCCGGGGAGGGGCTTCCCGAGGGCCCGCTGGACCAGGCCGAGAGCACGGGCGACCCCGCGTCGCCCACCGGTCCGGAGACCCCCGTCCCGGGCGCGGAGGACCCCCTCACCGAGGGGACCGGCGCGGAGGCGACCGGCCCGGCCCTTACCGAACAGGGGATTCCGGCGCAATAGTCCACGCCGGGCAACCCTGGAGGGGGTGCCCGGCGTCTTCCCTGGTGAGGCCGGTACCGCGACAGGGGGAAGCGGGAAGGCACGAGTGGGCAGGACCTCGTCTCGGGGGAGGGTCTGCCGGATGTTCAAGGTCGACTGACCCTGTCGACCGCCCCCGTGGGCCGCGTCAGACCTTTCTTGAGTCCGCGCCCACGGGGGATCTCCATGTCAGGGGCCCTGCGCAGACGGCGGGAATAGGCTTGGTGCCCGCCCCGTTGAAGCTGTAGAGTGGCGGCCAGCGGGCTTCGCCGCTCGCGTGTCGGCCCTCCCCACGGGGAAGGCCGTGACAACTGCACAGGGGGTGATCGGTTTCGACTTCGGTAGTCGTTCCAGGGGAAGCGGGTCGAGGGTTGCGTCTGTGACCTCGTTAATCCTGCATTCGCATAAATTCAAGTGCCAATTCTAAGCGCACTGAGTTCGCTCTCGCTGCCTAAGCGATAGCGACTCTGTCGACCTGGGCTCGTCATCGGCCCAGGACCCGGCATCAGCTAGATGACTCACCGCTCGGACCAGGCCACGGGGCCGAGCGGGACACATACGTGGCTGGGCCTGTCAGCGATGTGTCCGTGTAAGCGCTGGGGCCGAGTAGAACGACAGCGCGGACTGCACCCGGAGAAGCCCTGGCTCGGTGCTGAAGGACGCGGGTTCGATTCCCGCCACCTCCACGAACTCAGGACGACCCTGCTCGCGCGTGACCGCGCTTGCCGGGTCGTCCTTTGTGTTTACCGGGGGGCGACCCCGGACCCCTGGTGTGCCGCTCGGCCGTCGCGCTTCGCGGCACGGCCCACCTGTCCCCGTTTGGGGTGGACCGGGAGTTCATCCGCGGGCGGCTACCACCAGGGGTAGTCCGCCCTCAGAGCGGAGCCCCGGGTGTCGAAGGCGTCCTCACGCAGGACGTAGCCCTTGACGCGGCTCTCGTTCACCGCGTGGGTGACCCGCCAGACGTACCCGCCGCGGTGGGGGTACAGCCCTTCGAGGGTCGCCTCGTCGAAGGGGATGTGGGCGCCCTGGAGGAAGCAGAACGTGTCACCGCTGTTGCGGCCGTCGTTGAGCCCGGTGGCCACCACGTGGTCGGCCAGGCGGATGCCGCCGAGCGCGTTGCCGTGCTCGTCACGGCTCAGTTCGGTGGGGCCGGCCCACTCCAGTCGCGGCGCCCTCGGCGGGGCCTCGCCGTCCTCCACCCAGTCCACGAGCTGGTCGTAGGCGGCGTTGAGCACGTGGTGGAACGGGATCCGGCTCAGCGGGGGCCGGTCGCACCGCTGCGGATCGGTGCCCGGGTTCTCCCGGGCGATGAGCGGCGCGAAGGTGAAGTACTCGGTGAAGCCCACGTGGGCGGTGCCGGCGACCTCCCAGCGGCGGTAGTACTGCGTGTCCGGCTCCAGGCTCTGGGTCTGGAAGCGCACATCGGTCTCGGCCATGAGGCGCATCGTCGGGGTGGTGTTCCCCTCCAGCGCGCCGGGGGCGCCGTGGATCATGAAGCCGTCGACCACCCCGTGCAGCGGGTGGATGCCGTTGCGGTAGACGGACAGGTACCGCGCCGACTGCGAGTGGCCGGTGGCGATGACCGTGTCCACGTCGAAACCGGACAGCGGGTCGGTGCCCTCGGGGGTGCGCAGGGCGCGGGCGGCCTGGGAGTAGATGTCGAATGCGGGGGCGTCCTCCAGGTCGGCGCCGCCGACGGTCAGGTCGCCGTAGCGCTCGGAGTCCCACTCGCGCAGGGCGTCCACGCCCACGCGCTGCGCCGACAGGCCCACCCAGACGTGGCCCTCGCGCATGAAGTAGTCGTGGGACAGGAACCAGTCGATCTCGATGTCCTGGCCGAAGCTGACGTTGTTCCACTCCAGGAAGGCGGCGCCGCTGGAGTCGGCGGCGTCCGCCGGGCGGCGGACCACCATGCGGGTGGTGTAGGGGGAGGAGCCGACGATCTCGCCGGTCTCGGTGTCGTAGTGCTGTGCGGTCCCTTCGAGGAGGAACTCCTCCTCGACGTAGCCGTAGGCGCCCAGGTCGACCTCGATGGGCTCGCCCGTCTGGAGCGGGGGGATCGGGGGGCCGTCGGCGGACATGAAGGGGTAGGAGTCCTCGGTGACCGGAACGGGCCCGGAGACCGTGGCGGCGGGGCCGTTCGCGGGATCGGCCGGTTCGGCCTGGGCGGGCAGTGCGCCCAGCAGGCCGGATACGAGGACGAGGCTCGTCGCGGTGACTCCGAGACGTAGGGGGGTTCGTGAGCGCATCCGAATGTTACCTCTGAGTAGCCTGACGTTGCGCTCAGAACGCTACGTTTGGTGAACTCGCGAGGCAAGGAGTAACGGCCCCTGGTCTGCACGCGTGGAAGCGGACGCGTCGAAACACCGATGATCCCACGGATGCGCCTCGGGGATGGCCGGTGCGGGGCCGCGCCGCGGCCCCGCACCCCTCACGCCTCGGTGGCCCCCACCAGCCAGGCGACCTTGTGCGCGGCCACCCCGGGGCTCGCGCTGCCGCCCAGGTAGACGCCGAACGAGGCGATGAAGGCGTGCCCCTGCTCGCGGCGCTCGCAGAGCACGTCCTCGACGGCGTGGGCCGACCGCGGGTTGGCGACCCGCAGCCGGGGCGAGGGCTCGTCGGCCACGTCCGCCGTGACGTCGTAGCGTGACAGCTCGTCGGCGAGTTTCTCCAGGTGCGCACGCTCTTCGGAGGGCACGCGGGCCGACGTGTGGTCGTGTGCCTGTCCCGACTCGGCCATGGGTGATCCTTTCGTGTCGAGCACGGGTGTCCTCGATGCCCGACCGCCATTGTGGCCCAGCGGAAAACCCCGAATGCGCACCGCGACTACGACACGCCGTCGGCCAGCCACCCGCCGCGGTGCATGACCCGGCCCACGGAGAGGTCGCCGGTGAAGACCAGCAGGTCGGCGGGGGCACCCACCTCGATCCGCCCCGCGTCGATCCCGAGCGAGCGCGCGGGCACGCAGGAGGCCGAGCGCACCGCGTCGGGCAGTGTCGTTCCGTGGTCGGTCACCGCGTTGCGCACCGCCTGGGGGAGCACGATGGTGCTGGAGGCGATCGCGCCGTTCTCCACCAGCCTCGCCTCGCCCCCCTGGACGCGCACCCGCAGGTTCCCGAGCGTGTACTGGCCGTCGCCCAGGCCGGTCGCCGACATCGCGTCGGTCACCAGCGACACCCGCTCGGCCCCGGCGGCGGAGAACACGAGTCGCCCCGCCCCCGGGTGGACGTGCACGTTGTCGGCGATGAGCTCCACGGTGACCCGCTCGTCGCGCAGCGCCGCCGCGACGGGGCCGGGGTCGCGGTGGTTCATCGGACGCATCGCGTTGTACAGGTGCGTGGCCACGGTGGCCCCCGCGTCGAAGGCCGCCAG
Organism: Nocardiopsis sp. LOL_012; assembly: GCF_048060475.1. Classification (NCBI taxonomy): domain Bacteria; kingdom Bacillati; phylum Actinomycetota; class Actinomycetes; order Streptosporangiales; family Nocardiopsidaceae; genus Nocardiopsis; species Nocardiopsis sp. LOL_012. The sequence goes on from NZ_JBHMIV010000021.1 coordinate 72,775, forward strand.
GGTCTGCTCGTAGCAGGACTCGGTGTGGCCCACGGCGACCACCACGCCCGAGGACACCGCGGCGTGGATGAGGTCCAGCGCGCCCGGCAGTTCGGGTGCCACCGTGATCATGCGCACGTGCCCCCGGCCGGCCTTGAGCCAGCGGTCGAACTCGTCGGTGTCGGGCTCGCGCAGCAGGTCCGGGTCGTGCGCCCCGCACTTGGAGCGGGCGATGAAGGGGCCCTCCAGGTAGATCCCCGCCAGCTCGCCCGACTCGCACAGTTCGGCGAGCGCCGACACCTGGCGGAGCGTGTCCTCCGGGGTGGCGGCGACCAGGCCGCCCACCATCGAGGTCACCCCCTGGGAGCGGTTGAACGCGGCGATCCTGCCCGCCCCCTCGGGGTCGGCCTCGGTGAAGGCGTGCCCGATACCGCCGTGCACGTGGGTGTCGACCAGGCCCGGAGAGACCCATGCGCCGTTGAGGTCGTGGACGGGCCCGGGGAGGGGGTTCCCGGTGCCGAGCGCGGCGATACGGCCGTCCTCGACCAGGAGCCAGCCGTCGTGGACTCCGTCCGGTAGGACGAACCGGGCATTGGCGAGGGTGACGGGGGCGTGGGCCATGTTCGGGCTCTCTCCGGAACTCTCGGTCGTTGGTGTGTCGCACATTACATCCGTGGCGCGGGGGTCCTCAGCACAATCCGGGATTCCCTCTGGAGCTGGGACATCTTGCCCTGTGGAACGGTGTGTCCGTGGTACGGACGGGGGCCGCAGGGCGGGAGAGGCCGCGCGCACGCATTGACGATAGCGGCAGCCGAGCCCCATCATGGAGGCATGTCCGCCGGTGAGCTGCTTGTCCAGCGCCTGCACGTCGATCTGCGACAGCAGGCGAGCGCGCTCTGTCGTAGCTAGCGCATAGCGGGGCCCCGCCCCGCGGCACGGCTCTGCCCGTGCCCTCGCAGACACCGGACGCGCACTCCCTCCCGATATCTCTCGGGCTTTCGAGCCGGACTCCACGGCTTCGGGAGTACCCCTGCGAATCCGACCACCGGTCCGTGCCGGGTGGGCGGGGGAACGATGTCACCTCCGGTGTCGAAGAACGAACACCGCCCCCGACACTTCCCCGCTTCCGGTCCGAACCCAGGAGTTCTCCCATGACCCGCTTCACCGTGCTCGTCGCCGCACCCCAGACCCGCTCCGCCGTCTACTCCACCGCTCTCGACGCGGCCGCCGAGATTGCCTCCCGCGCGGGTGTCGACGCCCGTCCCGAGGTCGTCGACCTCGCCGAGATCGGCCCCGAGCTGCTCGCCGAATCCTCCGAGGCGGTCGACGCCGCCCTGGACCGGGTGCGCGGCAGCGACGTCCTGCTCGTGGCCTCCCCGCAGGTGCACGGCACCTACACCGGGCTGCTCAAGGTCTTCCTGGACCGCCTGCCCGAACTGGGCCTGGGCCACACGGTGGCGGTCCCGCTCGCCGTCGTCGAGGACCTGCGCAACAGCCGCGGGATCGAGGAGGACCTGCGCGTCCTGCTCGCCGACCTGGGCGCCTGGGTCGCCGAGCCCGGCCTGGTCCTGGGCGCCGACGAGACCGACCGCCCCGGGAACGTGGTGCGCGCGTGGGCCGACATCGCCGCTCCGGGCCTGCGCCAGGCCGTGTCCGTCGCGGTCTGAGACGGGCGGACCGCGGCCGCCCCCCGTGTGGTGACGGAGCACGTGTTCGTCGCCGAACCGTGCCCGTAGGCGGGCCCCGTCCCGGATACTGGTCTGGGAAGGGTCTCCCGCCCCGCCGACCGGCCGCGGCCGGTCGATCACCCGTGGAGGGTGGGGACCGGTCGCGACGCACACGCGGCGTCACAGCGTGGGATGGGGCACGGTGCAGGATTCGGACGAGCCCGAGCAGGATTCCCCCGGGAGCGGTCCGGACCGCGGTCCCGGCGCGCTCGCCGCGTGGCTCGGGGACCGCTGGGCCGCGCTGGCCCCGCACGTGTTCGACCGCCTCCTGCTGCTGACCTCCCACGGCAGGCCCTCCCGGTTCGAACCCGGACCCCTCGGCCTGTTCGGTGTCATGGTCGCGGCCATGGCGGTCACCTTCCTCGTCATCGGGACCGGGACCGGGGGCGCGGGCACCCCCCGGGGCGGCGCGCCCTCCCCGGGGCCCTCGGAGGCCCCCGCCCAGGGGCGCCTGCGGTTCATGCTGGTCGGGGACTCCCTCACCCAGGGCAGCAGCGGCGACCACACCTGGCGGTACCGGCTGTGGAAGCACCTGGAGACGGTCGGTGTCGAGGCCGACTTCGTCGGTCCCTACGACGGCGTCTACGGGCTCCACGGGGGCGGACACGGCGTCCGGGACTACGCCGACCCCGTCTTCGACACCGACCACGCGGCCCGCTGGGGGAGCGGTGCGGACGAACTCGCGCGCACCGCCGCCCAGTCCGCGGCCCAGGACCGGCCCCAGTACGTGCTGGTCCTGGCCGGGACCGAGGACCTCCTGAGCGGCGGCAGCGCCGAGCACGCCCTGGCGGCGGTGGAGGACATCGTCTCGACGGTGCGGGTCGCCGCGGACGGGGTCCGGTTCGTGGTGGGCGAGCTCCCGCCGGTGGAGGGCACCGGTGACGACGCCCGCGTCAACACCCAGGTCCACCGGTTCAACGCCGGTGTGGCGGGCCTCGCAGAACGGCTGTCGTCGGACGGCTCCGCGGTGGCCGTCGCCCGGGTGGCCGACGGCTATGTGCCCTCCCGTGACGACTGGGACCACGTCCACCCCAACGCGCGGGGCGAGGTGCGCATCGCCGCCGCCTTCGCCGACGCGCTGGCCGGGGCGCTGGGGGTGGGGGAGCGCTACCCCCGGCCGCTCGCGCAGCCCCGGACCGGGCCGCTGACGGCCCCCGAGCCCGGGGCCGAGCGCGACGGGGACGCCCTGGAGATCAGTTGGGAGCCGGTCCCCGGTGCCACGGCCTACCGGGTGACCCGGCGCAGGCTGGCCCCCGATCCCGGCGAGGCGTCGGTCCTGCCCGTGGACGTGGCCGAGGGGGAGGACGGCCTGCGGTCGGTACTGGTCGAGGGGCTGTCGAGCGGTGCCGAGTACGAGTTCACCGTCCGCCAGTACAAGGGCAGGGACGAGGGGGTGCCCTCCGAACCGCTCCGGTGGGTGTGGGACGACGAGCCGCCGCCCGCGCCGACGGGTGTGCGCGTGTCCGGCGGGCGCGTGCTGTGGGACGCGGTGGCCGAGGCCGACCGCTACGAGGTGTGGACGCGGGCGCTGGTGTGCGACAGGGGGGACGACGCGCGGGCGCCGCACCGTCCCGCGGAGGGGGAGGGAGAGGAGAGCGACGGCGGCGACGGTGGTGCGGACCGGGCCGGTGAGGGCCGCGGCTCCGAGGAACCCGGCCGCGAGGGACAGCGGGCCCCCGGCGTCCCCGGGGAGGGGCCGTCGCTCCCGGAGCGGCCCACCTCGGCCCCGACGGTCCCCGCCCCGGTTCCCTCAGAGCCGTCTCGGCCCGCACCATCGGCCAAGCCGGCGGAGCCGGAGTGCGCACCCGTCGACGGCCGGGGCCCCGGCAGCGGCCGCGGGTGGCGCTCCCAGGGGGCGACCGGTAACCGCACCGCGTGGCGGGTCACTGTGGACGGCCCCCACGAGGTGGCGGTGCGCACCCACCGCGACTACGTGGAGGGCGGCTTCTCGGCACCCCTCGTCCTGGGGGACGTCTGAGCGCCTCGCCCGGACCGTATCGTCTACCGGGGCCTTCGGGGCAGCGGCGGGACGAACCCCGCGCGGTCCTCCACGACCCTGTCCACCAGGGCCGCCAACCGGTCCCGGTGGACACAGCGGACCTTCCCGGCGCCGGCGGAGTACTCCCAGCACCAGGGGTCCCGGAGCCGGATGACGACGTTCCCCAGATACGGGGGTCCTACGAGGACCTTCTCGATCCGATCCCCGAAGCGCCACGGTTCCACCGTGAACGCCAGACCCCGTCGTGTGATGAAGGCACGGTGAAACCGCAGCGCCCCAGGACTACGCCAACGGTAGTGCGATCGCAGATGCCACAGAGATCCCCCGGGTCGTGTCAACGGTCACCCGCGTTCGCGTCGGCGCTGCCGGTTCGGCAGTCCTTCGAAGTACTGGAGACCTTGGGATGATGACCTCCGAGTTCAAGAAGAGTTCCTACTCTCCTAACGGGGGAACTGTGTCGAGTGCCGTCATGTGGGCACCCCGGAGGTCCGCGACTCCAAGCACCCCGGGGACGGGCACCTGCCCTTTCCCGCCTCCGAGTTCCTGGCACTGGTCACGGCGGCCGCCCAAGCCCGGTAGGACCGCTCGGGTCTCCGAGGCCTCCCGGCCCCGGCCGCACCCCGGCTGGGGTCCCTCTCAGCCAGGGGCCGTTTTCCGACTGGGAAGCGTCACCCCGGCGGCTTAGGATCGGCCCCATGTGCGGTCGCTATGCCCAGTCCAGGAACCACCGGCAGCTCCAGCTCGCCTTCGGCCTGCCCGAGGAGGCGCTCACCGAGGAGCCGCCCGACCCCAGGGCGTGGCCGCCGCTGGACGAACTGCCCGCCGACTACAACATCGCCCCGGGCAGGCCCGTCTACGCCGTCCTCGGCCCGCCCCCGCGGGGGGAGGGCGCGGCACCCGGCCCGTGCTCGCTGCACACCCTGCGCTGGGGGCTGGTCCCCTCATGGGCCAAGGAGCGGAGCATCGGCTACCGGATGATCAACGCCCGCGCCGAGACCGTGGCAGACAAACCCGCTTTCCGCGCGGCCTACCGCCGTCGGCGCTGCCTGCTGCCCGCGGACGCCTACTACGAGTGGCAGTTGGTGGGACCGGACGGGCGTCCTCAGCCCAGCACGTCCCCGGCCACCGACCCCGAACACAAGAAGCGCAAGTCCAAGGCGGCCAAGCGCCCCTTCGCGATCCGCTACCGGGACGGCGCGCCGCTGGCCATGGCGGGGATCTTCGAGCGCTGGCGCGACCCGGAGGCGGACGAGAGCGACCCCGCGGCCTGGCTGTGGAGCTGCGCGGTCGTCACCACGCAGGCCGCCCCCGGCCTGGACCACATCCACGAGCGCATGCCCGTCGTCGTGCCCGAGCAGGACTGGCGGGTCTGGCTGGACCCGGCTTCCGGGGCCGCCGACCTGTCCCACACCCTGGCCTCGACCCCGGTGTCGGAGCTGGCTGTCGACGAGGTGTCCCCCGAGGTCAACAGCGTCAAGAACAACGGCCCCGGCCTGCTCGAACCGGTGGCGGGGGAGGAGCCGGACACCCTCTTCTGAGGCGTCCGTTCACCTTCCGGCGCGGACGTTCACCGGACGTCCATAAGTGAACCGGAAGTATCGAAACCATCGGTTCACTATCTGCCGGTTTCGTGGTGCGTGTCAGTATCCCGCCACAAGGACGGAACGGCATGCACTCCCTCCCCCGTAAGCTCACCCTCCTCACCGCCGCGTGCGCACTCGCGCTCACGGGCTGCTCCTCCTCCGACGGCGACAGCGGCTCCGGCGAACTCGTCTTCGCCTTCCCGCCCGGCACCGACGACCCCGAACAGCTCGCCCAGATCGAGCCGGTCGCCGACATCGTCGGCGAACTCGCCGGGCGCGAGGTCGTCACCGAGAGCCCCGCCGACTACATGGGCGTGGTCGAGGCCCTGCGCCAGGGCCACGTCGACGTCGCCTTCCTCAGCCCCTTCGCCACCGCCATCGGCCAGCAGGCCGGCGGCCTGGACGTGGGCCTGGTCTGGGAGGCCGGGGACGAGCCCGCCTCCGTCCTCATGGTGCGCGCCGACAGCGGTATCGAGACCGTCGACGACGTGGCCGGACAGCAGGTCGCCTTCGTCGACGCCGGGTCCACCACCGGCCACTTCATGCCTCGCGCGCTGCTCGCCGAGGCCGGCCTGGAGCCCGACGAGGACTACGAGATGACCTTCTCCGGCGGCCACGACTCCGGCCTGCTCGCCCTCCAGCAGGGCAGCGTCGACGTCGCCGCCACCGCCGCCCAGCTCGTCGACGTATTCACCGATGCCGGGGTGATCGACCCTGACCGGGTCGTCGTCCTGGCCGAGAGCGACCCCCTGCCCGTGGGCAGCGCCATCGTCTTCTCCGAGGACGTCGACCCCGGGGTCCGCGAGCAGATCGTCGCCGGGATGCCCGACCGGGTCGCCGAGAACGAGGACATGGCGCTGATCTTCGGCGGCCACAGCGCCGTCGCCGACCCCGCCCCCGAGGTCTTCGCCCCCCTGTTGGAGGTCGTCGAAGCGGTCGGCCTGAGCCTGGAGGACATCCGTTGATCCAGACACATCCCCGGGCCGTGACCCCGCGGAGGGCTGCCGACTCCGTACTCGACGTCTCCGGGCTCACCGTCGTCTACGACAGCGACCCCGTCCTGAAGGGGGTCGACCTCACCGTCGCCCCCGGCGAGGTCGTCGCCCTCCTCGGCCACAGCGGATCGGGCAAGTCCACCCTCATGAAGGCGCTGACCCGCACCGCGCCCCTCACCTCCGGACAGGTCCGGGTGGCCGGGCGCGACGTCGCCTCGCTCGGCGCGGGCGACCTGCGGTCGCTGCGCGCCGACGTCGGCCACGTCTTCCAGAACTTCCACCTGGTGCCGCGGCTGTCGGCCCTGGCCAACGTGCTCACCGGCGGTCTGTACGCCGCCGGTCCGGCCTCCAGGATCGGCCTGTTCTCCCGCGCGCAGCGCACCCGGGCCCTGGAACTGCTCGAACGCGTGGACCTCCTCGCCCAGGCGTGTCAGCAGGCCCGCACCCTCTCCGGAGGCCAGCAGCAGCGGGTGGCCATCGCCCGCGCCCTCATGCAGGACCCCCGGCTCATCCTCGCCGACGAACCCGTCGCCTCACTGGACCCGCGCCTGGCGGGCAACGTGCTGGGACTGCTCTCCGAACTGGCGCGCGAGCGCTCCGTCCCGGTCCTGGTGAGCCTGCACGTGGTCGCGCTGGCCCGGCGCCACACCGACCGCGCCGTGGGCCTGCGCGACGGACGGGTGGTGGTCGACATCCCCTCCGCCGGCCTCGACCGCGTCGCCGTGCGCGAGATCTACGGAGCCGACACCGAGTTCGGCACGGACGACGAGGAGACCCCGTGAAGACCACACCCGTCCGCAGGACCGCCGCACCCGAAGCCGACCGGCTGCCCGAGAGCGTGCGCGGCCTCGCCTCACCCTGGCGGCTGCCCGGACTCAAAGGGCTGCTCACCACCCTCGCCGCCGCCGCGGCGGTGATCTGGTCGGCCTCGGGCGTGGGCTTCAGCCCCGCCGCCCTCATCGAGGGCGGCCCCGCGATGGGCGAGTTCCTCTACCGCATGTGGCCGCCGGACTTCGGCAAGATCGCCACCATCATCGCCCTGCTCGTCGAGACCCTCCAGATGGCGGTCATCGGCACCCTGCTCGGCGCCGCGCTCTCACTCCTGCTCAGCTTCGCCGCGGCGGGCAACATCGCGCCCCGGCCCGTCTACCTCGCCGCCCGCTTCATCCTCAACGTGCTGCGGTCCATCCCCGAACTGATCTTCGCGCTGATGTTCGTCTCCGCCGTCGGCTTGGGACCCTTCGCGGGCATCCTCGCCCTGACCCTCGGATCGGTGGGTACCATCGCCAAGGTCTACGCCGAGGCCATCGAGGCGGTCGACCCCGGACCCGTCACCGCCCTGCGCTCCTCGGGCGCCGCACCCACCCAGGTGATCTCCTTCGCGATGCTGCCCCAGGCGGCACCTCTGATCACCTCCTACACGCTGCTCCTGTTCGAGGGCAACGTCCGCGGGGCCACCATCCTCGGCCTGGTCGGGGCCGGGGGCATCGGACTCGAACTCACCACCGCGCTGCGCCTGTACGACTTCGGCCACCTGTTCGCCATCGTCATCGGGATCGTCGTTCTGGTGACCGCCATCGACCGGTTCAGCGCCTTCGTCCGCGCCCGGCTCACCGCGTGAGCGCCCGCCACCGACCCCCGACCGGCAGGAGGGACCGCATGACCACCGCAGAGACCGCAGAGAGCACCGAGACCGCCGTGCCCGCGCCCGCCAACTTCCGCGACCTGGGCGGAGTGCCCGTCGAGGGCGGCAGGGTCCGGCCCGGCCTGCTCTTCCGCAGCGACGACGTGGCCACGGCACCCGCCGACTTCGTCGCCGACGTCTGCTCCCGCCACGGCATCGGCCACGTCCTCGACCTGAGGTCGGCCGACGAGGCCGCCCGCACCGGGCGCGGACCGTTCGCCGACCCCGCCGTCACCGGCGGCGACGTCGCCTACCACCACCTCCCCTTCGCCGTGGACGCCTCGCCGGAGGCCTGGAAGGAGTCCCTCCCCGCCACCGCGCGGGAGGTGGCCGCCCTCTACGCGGACACGGCCGACCGCTCCGCCCCCGCCATCGCCTTCCTGCTCTCGCTCATCGCGTCGGCCGACCGCCCCGCGGTCTTCCACTGCGCGGCGGGCAAGGACCGCACCGGGATCCTCGCCGCCTTCGTCCTCACGGCTCTGGGAGCCGGTGCCGAGGACGTCGCCGACGACTACGCTCGTACCGACGCGGTCATGCCCGAGGTCGGCCGCCGCATCCGGCACAGTATCGATTCCGGTTCCGTCCCCGAACTCGGCCCCCAGGAGTGGGAACGGCTGTCCCGGAGCCCGATGATGGGTGCACGGCGGGAGACCATGGTCGCCTTCCTGGAGACCATGGCCGACCGCCACGGAGGCGACCCCCTGGGCGGTCTGCGCGCGGCCGGCCTGGACGGGGCCGTCGTGGGGTGCCTGCGCGCCCGCCTGACGGCCGGGTGACCCGCGCCCGCCCGCCGCCCCGCCCACGAGAAGAGGACCCCCCGTGCCCGACGAACAGACCCCCCGCCGCCCCGGGCGCCCCCGTGAGGAGTCGGCCGAACGCGCCCTGCTGGAGGCCACCGTCGAACTCCTGCTGGAGCACGACGATCCCGGGAAGGTGACGATCACCGCCGTCACGGAGCGGGCGGGGGTCGCCAGGGCCACCCTGTACCGCAGGTGGGACTCCCGGGAGGAGCTCATCGCGGCCGCCCTGGACGTGGAGCGGGAGGTGCCCCGGGTCCCCGACACCGGGGACCTGGCGGCCGACCTGACGAGCTGGTACGGGCCGACGGAGTTCTCCGGTGACGACCCCGCCGTCCACCGCCTCTTCCGTGCCCGGCTCGTGCAGGCCGTCAACAACCCGGAACTGCGCAGGGTCTACTGGGAGAACCACGTCCGCATCCGCCGGGAGCCGCTCCTGGAGCGGGTGCGGGCGGAGGTCGCCCGCGGCGGCCTGCCCTCCGGCACCGACGTGGAGGCCTTCGTCGAGCTCCTCTCCGGTGTGGGCTACTACCAGTTCCTGGTGCGCCCCGACGACGGCCTGGGCCTGGACCGCATCCACCGCGCCGTCCGACTGCTCATGTCCGCCGCCTCCTGAGAGCCGGCTTCCGCTCCCGCCCGCGCTGCGCCCCAGGGGGTCGGCTCGGGCGCCCACGGGGCTGGCGGAGGTGCCGAAGGTTCCCGTGTTCGTAGGTGCCCGAGCAGAGAGGGACCGCGCCGCTAGGCGTCTGTTGAGGGTGGTGGTGGGAGACGGTCAGGGCAAGGACCGCGCCGCTAGGCGTCTGTTGAGGGTGGTGGTGGGAGACGGTCAGGGCAAGGACCGC
>NZ_JBHMIV010000022.1:0-79377 GCF_048060475.1 Nocardiopsis sp. LOL_012
CGGTGATGCCGTAGCCGGGCCCCGCCGGGGTGCCGTAGGCGGAGCGTGTGTGGTCGCCGGTGTCGTAGGGCGAGGGCGGTGTGCGGTCCTCGGCGGGGTAGGGGTGGTACTGCTGTGGTCCGGAGGGGGGCCCGCTGGGCGGTGGGCCCGCCTGGCTGCCGCTGCCGAAGGGGTAGGTGGGTGTGCTGGTGCTGTCGGGGATGCCGTGCGGTGTGCCCCAGGGCGGCGTGGTCGGGGCCTGGTCGGTGATGCCGTAGCCGGGCCCCGCCGGGGTGCCGTAGGCGGAGCGTGTGTGGTCGCCGGTCTCGTAGGGGCGTGCCCGTTCCGCGGGGGCGAAGAAGGAGTCGGCGGAGGCGCTGTAGGCGGAGCGTGTGTGGTCGCCGGTGTCGTAGGGCGAGGGCGGTGTGCGGTCCCCCGCGCCGTGGAGCGGCTGCGGGCCCGTGTCGTGTCGGCGGGGAAGGCCGCCCACGGTGTCGTCGACCGGCGTGCTCCGGCGCTGCTGGGAATCCGTACCCAGGCTCGACCAGATCGGTGAACCGGTGTCCGGGCGCTCGGAGGGGGACGGAGTGCGAAAGTCCGGGGAGAGCGGGTCGGACCAGCGTTCCGCGGTGGCTCCGTAACCCGGGTCGTTCTCGAACGCGCGGCCGAGCGGGGCGTCGGCCGCCGCCGGTGCGCCCAGAGGGTCGCTGGGGGCCGCGGGTGCGGGAACGGAACGCGCCCCGCGCCAGGAGTCGCCCCCGAGCGGGTCGTCGTCCCCGGCGGCGTCCACCGGCTCGGGCAGCGGGGGAGCGGGGTCGGCCGGGGGATCCTGGTGCGCGGTGCCCAGGCTGGCCAGCATGGCGAGGTCGTCGGCCCCGTCCGCCACGGGGGCAGCGGCGTCCTCGTCGGCGCGCACGGAGCGGTCCGGTTCGGGGCTGTCGTAGTCGTCCTCGTAGCCGTCGTCGGCGTACTCGTCGTCGTAGTCGTCCTCGAAGGAGTGCGGGGCGGTGTCCCGGCGGTCGTAGCCCTCGTCCCCGCTCAGGCTAGACCAGAAGTCGTTGTCGGACATGCCGTCGTCGTCGCCCCAGTCGACATCGACCTCGCGCCTGCGTTTGAGCTTGGGGCGGCGCTCCGCCTTCTGCCTCACCTCCTGCCGGGGGCGTCCGCGCGATCGGGGGGCCTCATCGTGTTCCGGGCCGCCCCCGTCGGCGGCATCCTCGTGGGCACGGTCGTCCCCGCCCGGGCCCGCACCCAGGAAGCGCATGCCCACCAGGAGGAGCAGAAGCACGGCCACAACGACGACGATGGCGATGATGATGACGGTGACGGTCATGTCGCACTACCTAGGAGAGGTCGGCCACGCCCGGAGCGCACCGGTGGTCGGCCTGGTGGGAACAGGCCGGAGAGCAGCGGTGCCGGGGCTCCGGCGCGGTCCCGGGGGCGGGTACCGAGCAGCGAGCGAACGGGTATCGGTCATCTGAAAACGAGACGAGGGGCACATCCCCACTGTATGCCTTGTCGCGCGCCGTGTGCAGAGGTGGACCGCCCCTTCTTCCGTGAGAGGTGAGGCACCGAGGCGTTGGCCGCCCCGCTGAGCGGCCCGCCCCCGCGTCAGCCGCTGGTGGCGACCAGGGAACCCCTGGCGACGGCCTGCTCGGCGATCGCGTCCAGTGTCCTGCTCAGTTCCGCGCCGTCGGGCAGGTCCAGGGTGTCCTCCAGGGCGTAGACGGTGAACCTGTACTCGTGGATGTCCTCGTCGGTCGGACACGGGGCGCCGTACCGGGCCTCGCCGGCGCTGTTCTCCGCCTGTTTGGCGTCCGCCGGGACGGTGTTCTGGCGCAGTTCGACCAGTTGGGGGTCCAGATCGAAGACGATCCAGAACACCTCGGCCTCCTGGGGGTCGTCCACGACCACCGCGATGGAGCCCACCCCGTCGGGCAGGCCCGACCAGCGCAGCGGGGGGGAGACGGCCCCGTCGGTGTCGCTCTCGGGGTCCCCCTCGCACACGTAGGCCTCCGGGAGCGGCTCGCCTTGCTGCATCAGGGGGCTGGTGACGTTGATGTCGGTGCGCATGTCGCCGTTCTGGCTGGGGGAGAACACACCGCACCCGGTGCTCAGGGCCAGACAGAGCCCTGCGGCCGCCGCTCCCACCCCGCGGACGGGGAACCGACGGGGCGTGTTCCGCGCACCGGTGATCCATGAGGGACTGAGGGCCGACGACAATGGGACTCCTGCTGGGCTTTTGGGCCGAAGAGGCGCAATTCGCTGTGGGCACGGGAGCGCGGCCGGATGGAACCCCGGCGCACGTCCCAGTGCGAACCCTACTGCGACCGGAGGCGAACTCCCCAGCCGTTCCCCGGGAGCGGGCGGCGGGTCGCGGCGATCCGCCGCCCGCTCCCGGGGCCGCTCACACGCGGCGCAGGTAGGACCACACGGCCAGCGGAGCGAAGACCGCGATGAAGACCGCCGTCCACACCAGGGTCCACGCGACGGGGGCGGCGGCCTCCCCCGTGCCCAGCATCAGGGCGCGCATCGCGTCCACGACGTGGCTGACCGGGTTGTGGGAGGCCACCGCCTGCAGCCAGCCCGGCATGTCGTCGGGGTCGACGAACGCCGAACTGCCGAAGGTGAGCGGGAACATCAGGACCATGCCGAAGGCCTGGACCGTCATCGGCGTGCGCGCCAGCATGCCCACGAACGCCGACATCCAGCACAGGGCGAAGGCGAACAGCAGCGCCAGCGCGGCCGCGGCCGCGGTTCCGAACAGTCCGCCCTCCGGCCGGAATCCGATGACCAGGCCCACCAGCAGCACCATGGTGACGGTGATCGTGTAGCGGACCAGGTCGCCCAGGATGGCGCCGGTCAGCGGGGCCGAACGGGCGATGGGCAGGGACCGGAACCGGTCGAAGATGCCCCGCTCCACGTCCTGGCTGAGGGAGAACCCCGTGCCGAGGGTGGCGAAGATGACCGACTGGGCGATGATGCCGGGCATGAGGAAGTCCCGGTAGGCCTGCCAGTCTCCCATCATCGCCTGCCCGAAGACGAACACGAACAGGGTGACGAACATGGCCGGCTGCATGACGAGCCCGACCACCTCGCCGGGGTTGGCCTTGAGTTTGAGGAGGCTGCGCTTGGCCAGGTGCAGGCCGTGTAGCGTTCCCGCCAGCGGTGTGCTCCGCCCCGCGGCGGCGGGGGAGGCCGCAGGGGCCCCGGACGGGGCGGGGGTGGTGACGGCGCTCATGCTCGGCTCCCTTCGCGCACGGCCTCGTCCGTGCCCTGGTCCTCGGCGGTGTGTCCGGTCAGCGCGAGGAACACCTCGTCCAGGCTGGGGCGGCGCAGCGACAGTTCGGCGACGGCCACGCCCTGCTCGTCCAGGCGCCGCACGACCTCGGGCAGCACACCCGTGTCGGTGGCCGGAGCGCTGGCGATCAGCCCGTCGGAGCTCGCGGGCACCCCGGTGGCCGCCTCGATGGCCTTGGCCGCCAACGGCAGGTCCTCCGGATCGGTGGTGCGCACCTCCAGCACCTGCTCACCGGCGCGGTCCTTGAGCTCCTCGGGGGTGCCCGTGCTGATCACGCGCCCGTGGTCGAGCACCATGAGGTCGTCGGCCAGTTGGTCGGCCTCCTCCAGGTACTGGGTGGTGAGCAGGACGGTCACTCCGTCCTGCGCCAGCCCGCGCACCACGTCCCACAGGCCGTTGCGGCTGTGCGGGTCCAAGCCGGTGGTGGGCTCGTCCAGGTACAGCAGCGAGGGGCGTCCGACCAGGCTCGCCGCCAGGTCCAGCCGTCGGCGCATACCGCCCGAGTAGGTCTTGGCGGCGCGCCCGGCGGCGTCGCTGAGTTCGAAGCGCTCCAGGAGCTGTGCGGTGCGCGCCCGCGCCTCGGACCGGCCGTAGCCGAGCAGACGGGCGATGAGCATCATGTTGTCGGTGCCCGACAGTTCGGCGTCGACCGCCGCGTACTGGCCGGTGAGGCCGATGAGCCGACGCACCTCGTGCGGCCGCTTCACGACGTCGAAGCCGCCGACCTCGGCGTGCCCGGCGTCTGGGCGCAGCAGGGTGGCGAGAATGCGCACCGTCGTGGTCTTCCCCGACCCGTTGGGGCCCAGGACGCCCAGCACCGCGCCCTTCCTGGCCCTCAGGTCCACCCCGTCCAGGGCGCGTTTGCCCTTGAACTCCTTGACTAGGCCCTCCGCGCGGATGGCGTCCGTCATGTCTCTCCCGTTGGTCCCCGTTCTGCGTGTTCGTCCACCAGTGTGCCTGGTCGAACCGACAGAACGCTGACATTTTTCCCAACGGTGGCCTCCTGTGTGAGGCCCAACGGCGGCGGCCCCGCTCTCGGTGCGAGGGCGGGGCCGTGCCGGAGGGGAAGGGCTCTAGGAGCTGTTTTCGAACGCGTTGCCGCATCGCAGGGGGTCGGCTCGGGCGCCCACGGGGCTGGCGGAGGTGCCGGAGGCGGGTTCGCGGGGAACGAGTGGCGAGGGGCGTACCGGTCTCTGCGGGAGGAGTCTCCGCCGCGGCGGGGGACGAGCAAGAAGGTAGCGACGACGAAGAGGCCGGTTCTCCGCGCCCGGAGCGCCGTCCGAGCCTGCGAGGGCGCGAAGGCACGCCGCAGGCGCCGAAGGTTCCCGTTCTCCGGGCGCCCGAGCACGAATTCGGAAAAGGGCTGCGCCGTCAGGTGTCCGTTGAGGGTGGTGGCGGGTGACGGGCGGGCGGAGGTTCAAAAAACACGGCCTAGTCGTCCTTCTTGGCACCGAACATGATCTCGTCCCAGGACGGGACGGAGGCCCGCCGCCCCCGGCCCTTGCGCTTGGGCGCGGTGCGCTCGGCGGCGCCACCGGGGGCGGCGGCGGGGCGGGGCGGCTCGGGCACCTCGCGGTGGCCCATGCCGGTGTCGCCGAGGTCGATACCGACCCGGCGGCGGCGCGCGGGGCGGGCCGGTGCCGGCGGCTCGGCGGGCGGGGGAGCGGTCTCGGGTCCGGGGCGCCGCGGTGCCGCGGCGGGGGCGGTGTCCTCGGGCGGCCTGCGCGCCGCTCCCTCACTCTCCGGGGCCGTGGTCGCGGCGGGTTCGGAGTGCTCCGCCTCCCGGGGCGCGCGGGGCCGGGACGGGGGCCGCTCCTCGGGCACGGGGGGGACGGCGGGGGCGGGGTCGGAGCGCCTGGCGCTCAGCGGCCGCAGCGGCTCGTCCAGGGGCGTGGCCGGGGGCGGGTTCCGGGGAGCGGCGGGGCCGACCGGCCGTTCGGGGCCCGTCGGGTAGTCCGCGTACGGCCGCTCGACCGGTGCCTCGGGCCGACGCGGGGGGAGAGGGGTCACCGTGGCCTCGGGGAGGGTCACCGGCGGCGGTGGGGAGGCGGGCGCGGAGAACCGGGCCGCCTCCTCGTCGGAGGGGGTGACGCTGTTGTGCCTGGGCTCGTAGAGCCAGTGGGCGACGCGCTCCTCGCCGCTGTGGACGAAGGCGAGTCTGACCTGCCAGGTCCGGTCCTCACGCTTCCAGGAGTCCCACGAGGCGTCGCCGCTCTCCAGTTGGTGGCCGCCGATCCGCTTGGCTACCAGTTCCTCCAGGGTCGCCCCGGGGACGGCGTCGCCCTGTGCGCGGACGGTGGCGTTCTGGGCCTGCTGGGCGATGTACTCGCGCTCCTGGAGGACGGGGCCCTCGAACCAGCGCACCCGTTCGATGGGGATCCCGGAGATCTCGGAGATGCCCTCGGCGGTCTCGCCGGACCGGATACGGGCCTGGATTTCCTTGGGACGCAACGGATTCTCCACTTCGATCTCGTACTGGCCGAGCCGGGAGAACTGGCCGCGTACGGCGGCGCGAAGGCGGTCGTCGACGGGCAGCATGAAACGGGTTCCACGGCCCGTGCTGGCGAGCACCAGGTAGGTGCTGTCCTCACTCACGGCCACGAGGCGAAGCTCGTGCATCGCCCTCCCTTTCGCGTCCCGACGAAGGCCGGGACCCTGCGGCCAACCCTCGCGTTCTCCAAGTCTGGTCGGCCGACAACCGCTCGGCCAGTACCGCGCCCGGCATGTCCGAACTGTGTGCCCGCCTCCCGGCCGCGGGCTCTACCGCGGCCGAAAGCCGCGCCCCGGGGTGCGGGCCCGGGGCCCACGGTCGTCTCCAGTGCCAATCTTGGCATGTGGACACTACGGCGACCGGGAGCGGTAGCGGTGCAATAGCGTCGCTTCCGCGTGTGGGCTCCGCCGCGATGGTATCCCGCGGAGCCCGAATTACCCCAGGGTCGGGCAAGCGATGGATTCGCGACGTTCCACCACGGATGAGGGGTGGTCACCCTGCACCGGCCCCCGGTCGCCGCCGGAGGGCCGGTCCGCCGTCAGCCCAGAACGCGGTCCAGGTAGGCGTTGCCGAACCGGCGGCCCGGATCCACGCGCTCGCGCACCTCCAGGGCCTCCCCCAGACGCGGGTACACCCCCTCCAGGTAGGCTCGGTCGCGCGTGTGGAGCTTGCCCCAGTGCGGACGACCGCCCACGGAGGCGAACACCGCCTCCAGGTCGGCGAAGTAGGCCTCGTAGGGCATGCCCTGGTACATGTGCACGGCCACGTAGGCGGTGTCCCTGCCGTAGGCGGTGGACAGCCACACGTCGTCGGCCGGCGCGAAACGCACCTCCACGGGAAAGCTCACCCGGTGCCCGCCGCGGTCCACGATCGACCGTGCCTCGCGCAGCACGTCCGCCAGGTGCTCGGCCGGGATCGCGTACTCCATCTCCACGAAGCGCACGTCGCGCACCGAGGTGAACACCGCGTGGGATACGTCGGTGTAGGTGCGGGATGACAGGGCGCGCGAACTCACCTGGTTCACCGCCGGTACCAGGGAGGGCAGGCGGCGGCACAGCCGGTTCGTGTACTCGAAGACCCTGTTGGACAGGAAGTCGTCGTCCAGCCAGGCCCGGAAGGCGGACAGCGGGCGGGCCGGCCCGTCGCTGATGTTGTTGCGCTTGGTGTTGGTGTTTCCGGTGTGCGGGAACCAGTAGAACTCGAAGTGCGCGTTGTCCGCACGCAGTTGCGGCAGTCGCTCCAGGACCTCCTCCAGCGGCATCGGCTCCTCGCGCGCGTGCAGCAGGAACGCCGGGCGCACCGCCATGGTCAGGGCGGTGACGACCCCGAACGCGCCCATCCCCACCCGCGCCGACTGGAAGAGCTCGGGCTCCCGCTCGGCCGAGCACTCCACCACCGACCCGTCGGCCAGGACCAGCTCCATCCCCACCACCTGGCCCGCCAGGCCGCCCGAGTCGCGCCCGGTCCCGTGCGTGCCGGTCTGCACCGCGCCGGCAACCGTCTGCACGGCGATGTCGCCCATGTTCGCCAGCGCCAGTCCCCGCTCGGCCAGGCGGTCGTTGAGGTCGCACAGGGGCAGCCCCGCCTCGACCGTGACGGTTCCCGCGCCGGGATCGACCGATCGCAGGGCGGTGAGAGCGGAGGGGGAGAGCATGAGCCCGTCGGTCACGGCGACGTCGGTGAAGGAGTGCCCCGACCCCACCATCCGCACGCGCATGCCCTCCTCGGCCGCGGCGCGCACGGACGCGGCCACCTCCGCCGTTCCGGTCGGGGCCGCCGTCCTCCGGGGGCGGGCCCGGTGGGTGTCCGCCCATGTACGCCACAACACGCCTGTCATGGCAGGCGACACTACCCACCGCCCGCCCGCGGGGCCAGAGGGGCGGTGAGCGCGTGCTGCCGGACCGGGGCTGCGCGAAAAGCCCTCGGAGAACTGGTTTCATGAACCCCATGAGGCCCTACGATGCTTTTCTGCTGATCTCCTTCGGTGGCCCCGAGGGCGAGGACGAGGTCATCCCGTTCCTGGAGAACGTCACCCGCGGACGCAACATCCCCCGCGAGCGGCTGGCGGAGGTCGGTGAGCACTACTTCCTGTTCCAGGGCGTGAGCCCGATCAACCAGCAGTGCCGCGACCTGGTCGCCGCCGTCACCGCCGACTTCGCCACCTCCGGCGTGGACCTGCCCGTGTACTGGGGGAACCGCTTCTGGCGGCCGATGCTCGCCGACACCCTCGCCCGGATGCGCGACGACGGGGTGCGCAGGGTGCTGGCGCTGCCCACCTCCGCCTACTGCAACTGGTCCAGCAGGACGGCCTACCGCGAGGACGTCGACCGGGCGCGCGCCGCCCTGGGCGGGGACGCACCCGAGGTGGAGCTGATCCGCCCCTTCTACGACCACCCGGGGTTCGTCGAGCCCCTCGTCGAGCACACCCGCGCCGCCTTGGACGCACTGCCCGAGGACCGGCGCGGAGGCGCCCGGCTGCTCTTCTCCGCGCACTCCGTCCCCACCGCCATGGCCAGGGCAAGCGGCGGGCCCTGCCAGGGGTTCGGCCCGTCGGGGGCCTACGGGGCGCAGCTCGCCGAGGTGGCGCGGCTGGTGGCCGAGCGCCTCGGCGGCGAGTACCCGTACGAGGTCGTCTACCAGAGCCGCAGCGGGCCGCCCAGCCAGCCCTGGCTGGAGCCCGACGTCAACGACCGCATCGAGGAGCTGGCCGGGGAGGGCGTGCCCGCCGTCGTCGTCGTTCCCCACGGGTTCGTCTCCGACCACATGGAGGTCAAGTTCGACCTGGACGTGGAGGCCCGCGAGACCGCCGGCAAGCTCGGCCTCGGATACGAGCGCGCTCTCAGCCCCGGCACACACCCCCGCTTCGTCTCGATGGTGACGGAACTGGTGCGCGAGTACACCGACGGGGCGGAGCCGGTGCGCCTGGGCGGCCTTCCCGCATGCGCCGAGGGCGCCGGGAACTGCTGCGGCCAGAGCTGATCACGTGACCGGGCGGAGGACGATAGCCTCTTCGCTCCCCATCACCTTCGACGGGAGACCGAACAGTTGAACAACACCCACCACACGCCCGATCCCGAGTCCCTGCGCGACCTCGCCGTGAGCGTGGCCGCGGAGGCGGGTGAGCTCGCGGCCGAGGGGCAGGCGGGCATCACCGTCCTGGACACCAAGTCCAGCCCCACCGACGTCGTCACCAAGATGGACAGAGCCGCTGAGGAGCTCATCCGCACCCGCCTGCTCCAGGAGCGGCCCGACGACGCGATCCTCGGCGAGGAGGGCGGCGGTGTCCCCGGCACCAGCGGGGTCCGATGGATCGTCGATCCGATCGACGGCACGGTCAACTACCTGTACGGCCTGCCGGACTGGGCGGTGGCGATCGCGGCGGAGGTCGGCGGGCGGGTCGTGGCCGCGGCGGTGGCCGTCCCGGTCCGGGGCGAGATGTTCGAGGCGGTGCTGGGCGGAGGCTCCTACCGCAACCGCGAGCCGCTGCGGGCCCCGGCCGCCGTGCCCTTGGAGCGCGCCCTGGTCGCCACCGGTTTCGGGTACTCCGCGCAGCGCCGGGAGCACCAGGCCAGGGTGCTGCTCGACGTGCTGCCACGGGTCCGCGACATCCGCAGGGACGGGTCGGCCGCCGTGGACCTCACCGGCCTGGCCGTGGGGCGCTACAACGCCTACTACGAACGCGGGCTGAACCTCTGGGACTGGGCCGCGCCGGGGCTGGTCGCCACCGAGGCGGGGATCCGGGTCGGGGGCCCGCACGGCGGCCCGCCCTCCACCGATCTGGTGATCGCGGCCCGGCCGGAGCTGTACGAGGACCTCGACGCGCTGCTGGCGCCCCTGGCCGCCGACACCGACGGCTGAGGACCGACCGCGAGCGGGGAGGGGCGGGCTGTCGCCCTTCCCCTCCCCGCGGGCTGCGACCGTCCCCGTCCCCTGTGGGGGATCAGAGCGGTCCCGGCTCGACCGCCGTTTCTAGCAGCGGGTATCGATGCCGTTGCGGGCGGCGATGCGGTGCAGGTCCTCAAGTTCCGAGGCGTGCGTCTCGGCGAGGAATTCGTCCCCGGCGGCCTGAGCCGAGCGGAGCGACCGGTGGGTCTCGTTGATCCGGCCCTTGATCTCTGCGAGGAACTCGCCCATGACACCTCTTTCTAGGGGTAGGGGCCGGTGTGTACGGGCACACCGGCGTGAAGACGTCAGCGCGCGGAGGTCGCGCCCGTGCGGGGCGCCCGCGTGTCACGGTCCGGATCTCACCGGTGTGCGTGCACGCCCGATGAGTCCTACCGCATCGGAGTCGCGGTCAAACATGGGTCCGGGTCCCGTCTTTCGGCGGGGGTGGCGGGTGGTGTCCTAGGTCATATCCGCTTGGCGTCCCCTGTGCTTACTTGTTTCTTATCCTTGATGTGTCACATTTGAGATGTGCGGGGTTGGGTCGCCGCCGACGGTTGGGGGATTCGTCGGCGGCGACTCCCCGCGCGTCGTCGCTGGCGACACTCCCGGTCCAGCGCCCGTGCTCCGCACGGGGTGGGGCGGCCGCAAGGCCGCGGCGGGTTTACCGCCCCCTTACCCTGTGTGTGGGAGAACGGATGACGCGGCCGGGACACAAGAACGCCGCTGCCGGTGTGTTGGGGGATGCGCCGGCAGCGGCCCTTTTTCTCAGTACGGTTTCCAGGTACTCCAGGTCGAGAAGGACAACGTGCGCGTACTCGTGGTCGAAGACGAACGGGTTCTTGCCGACACCGTCGCGGTCGGGCTCCGGCGTGAGTCGATGGCGGTCGACGTGGCCTACGACGGCGACACCGCCCTGGAGCAGGTGTCGGTCAACGACTACGACGTGATCATCCTCGACCGCGACCTGCCCGGCGTGCACGGCGACGACGTCGCGCGCACCCTGGTCGGGGACGGCCACCCCGGACGCATCCTCATGCTCACCGCCTCCGACGCCGTCGAGGACAAGGTGGAGGGCCTGACCCTGGGCGCCGACGACTACCTGGCCAAACCCTTCGCCTTCGCAGAACTCGTCGCCCGCGTGCACGCCCTGGGCCGCCGCGCGGTCCCGCCGCTGCCCCCGGTACTGGAGCGCCACGGCATCACTCTGGACCCGGCCAACCACCGGGTGCACCGTGACGGCCGCGAGCTGTCGCTCACCCCCAAGGAGTTCGCCGTCCTCCAGGTCCTCATGCGCGCCCAGGGGACGGTGGTCAGCGCCGAGGGCCTCCTGGAGAAGGCCTGGGACGAGAACGCCGACCCCTTCACCAACGTGGTGCGGGTCACCGTCATGACGCTGCGCAAGAAACTGGGGGAGCCCCCGGTCGTCCAGACCGTGCCCGGCGCGGGGTACCGGCTGTGAGGCCGGACGGTGTCCCCGAGCCGGGGCACGTGGAGCCCACCCGGCCCGGTGACACGAGCACGTGGCGCAGCCTCGCCGCCGTCGCCCCCTCGGGGGAGGGGGCGCAGCCCTCGGCCGCGGCCGCGCACATGCGCCGCTTCAGCGACAACCTCAGCATCCGGGCGCGGCTCACCCTCATCTACGGGATGCTGTTCTTCGCGGCCGGCTCCGTGCTGGTCCTGGTCAACTATCTGATCGTCGCGGTGCTGCTCAACGCCCTCCTGGCGGAGGAGAGCGCCTCGGAACTGGTGGTGCACGGCTACCTCATCGAGGAGGTCCTCACCCAGGTCACCCGGTTCTCCCTGCTCGCCCTGTTCCTGGTGGGCCTGCTCGCGGTGGCCCTGGGCTACGCGGTGGCCGGCCGCGCCCTGTCCCCGCTCCAGAAGATCACCCGCATCGCCCGGCGGCTCTCCGAGCGCTCCCTGCACGAGAGGATCGCCCTCTCCGGTCCCGACGACGAGATCCGCGAACTCGCCGACACCTTCGACGGCATGCTGGAGCGGCTCGACCGCGCCTTCGACGGGCAGCGCCGCTTCGTGGCCAACGCCTCACACGAGCTGCGCACGCCACTGGCGATCAACCGGACGCTCCTGGAGGTGGCGCTCAGCGCTCCCGAGGTGTCCGCCGACCTCAAGAGCGTCGGCCAGACCCTTCTGGAGACCAACGCGCGCCACGAACGCCTGATCGACGGGCTGCTGATCCTGGCACGCAGCGATCGCGAACTGGAGGCGCGCACCGCGGTCGACCTCGGCGAGGTCGCCGAGACGGTCCTCAGCCAGTCGTCGGGGGAGTCGGCCGAATCCGGTCTGCGCGTGCGCCGGGACCTGCGCCCGGCCGTGGTGGAGGGCGACCCCGTCCTGTTGGAGCGGCTCGTGGCCAACCTGGTGGAGAACGCCCTGAAGTACAACGTCGACGGTGGAGAGGTGACCGTCCGCAGCGGTATGTACGAGGGCCGCCCCGCCGTCCAGGTGGAGAACTCCGGCAAGGTGATCCCCGCCTACGAGATCGAGGGCCTCTTCGAACCGTTCCGCCGGGGTTCGGGCGATCGCGTGGGTTCGGGGCGCAGCGCGGGCCTGGGGCTGTCCATCGTCCGCTCCGTGGTGCGCGCGCACGAGGGCGTGGTGACCGCCTGGCCGCGCGCCGGGGGCGGCCTCGTCGTCACGGTCTGCCTGCCCGTTCCGCCGGGGCAGGGCGCCGAACGCCGCTGACGCGTCCCCTGAGCTGCGCGCGTCGGCGCTTCGTGGTATCTATACGTGTCCGAAGACACGCCCACCCCTGTCACGGGCGCTGACTCCGGGTGGGTATGCTTCCCCGGGCGTGGACACGGAGGGAAACCCTCATGACGTGGGCATGTCTTGTTTCTTGCCGACGTAGGGGGAGTGTTCCGCGTCCGCCCGTGATGGGCGGAAAAGCAGGGTCACCAGGTCTACGAGGTGCCCGGAGCCGGGCGGCAGGCGGGGACATCGGCGTGAGGAGCGGCTGTCGGCGTGTGGCCGATTCCGGTCACGATCCCGTGAAGGCGTCGCCGACCTGCGGATCGTGGCCCGGGAGGGGACACGGTCCGCAGAAACCGGGGAAACTCATCGGCCGGATCGGGCACAACCGAGGTCTCTCAAGCGTTACACCCGCGCGACGAGGCACTGAACGAGGGGGATGGAGTTAGCAGAGATGGCCACCGACTACGACAGCCCGCGCAAGACGGACGAGGAAATCAACGAGGACAGCCTGCAGGAGCTACAGGCGCGGCGCGGCGCTGACAAGGGCACCGGCACGATCGACGTCGACCCCGACGAGGCCGCCGAGGGCATGGAACTGCCCGGCGCGGACCTGTCCGGTGAGGAGCTGGCGGTGCGCGTGCTCCCGCGCCAGTCCGACGAGTTCACCTGCGGGCGCTGTTTCCTGGTGCACCACCGTAGCCAGCTCGCCGAACAGCGCGACAACCAGCTCATCTGCAAGGAGTGCACCTGACCGGACGGGGCGGGGGCACCGCTCCCGTCCGGTGAGCCCCGGTGGGCAGGGCCCGTTCCCCGCCACCGCCAGGGGCAGTCGCCCGCGTGAGCGGGCACCGTCGACGGAGCCTGGCGGCGCTGTGCCCTCCGGGCCCGCCCCCCGTGTCAGACCCCGGGTTCGCCTCCGGCGGGCCTGCTCATCCCCTTGCGCGCGGCGCGCACGGCCAGGACCCGTGCCACCTCCACGCCGACACCGGCCACCACGGCCCAGCCCAGGGCGTGGCCGAGGCCGACCTCGGGGGACTCCAGATCCGTGGGAGGCTCCTCGCCGGTGGCGCGGGTCCAGGCGAAGGTCAGGGCTTTGCGCGTCACGTACTCCGCGGCGAATCCCGCCACGAATCCGAGAAGCGCCGGGGCGATGTCACCGCCGTCCTTCTTGGCCATGATGAATCGTTCACCGTTTCCGTTCGCGAGTGGGGCGGCGCGCGTGCGTCCGCCGTGTTCCTTCCTGGAATACTGTCATGGCCTGCCCGGGTTCGCGCGTCCGCACCGGCGCGCGTCCGCTTCACGGAAACCGCGCCGGACCCGGAACGATCACGGTCGTCGGCGCACTACCATTGGGCCATGACCAACCGCTCTCATTCCTTCCGCATGCCCGACAAGCCTTCGCTGGACGGTATCGAGGCGAAGTGGGTCGACGTATGGGATGAGTCCGGCGTCTACCACTTCGACCGCACCCGCAGCCGCGAGGACGTCTACTCCATCGACACCCCGCCGCCCACGGTCTCGGGCTCGCTGCACATCGGCCACGTGTTCTCCTACACGCACACCGACACCGTCGCCCGCTTCCAGCGCATGAACGGCAAGGCCGTCTTCTACCCCATGGGCTGGGACGACAACGGCCTGCCCACCGAGCGCCGGGTCCAGAACTACTACGGCGTGCGCTGCGACCCGTCGGTCCCCTACGACCCGGACTTCCGGCCGCCGGCCAAGCCCGACCCCAAGCGGCAGGTCCCCGTCTCCCGCCGCAACTTCATCGAGCTGTGCGACGAGCTGACCGTCGAGGACGAGAAGGTCTTCGAGTCGATCTGGCGCCGGCTGGGGCTGAGCGTGGACTGGCGGCACACCTACGCCACCATCGACGACAACTCCCGCGCCGCCGCCCAGCGCGCGTTCCTGCGCAACCTGGCCCGCGGCGAGGCCTACATGGCCGAGGCGCCCACCCTGTGGGACGTCACCTTCCGCACCGCGGTGGCCCAGGCCGAGCTGGAGGACCGCGAGCGGCCCAGCGCCTACCACCGGCTGGCCTTCCACCGGCCCGACGGTACCCCCGTCCACATCGAGACCACGCGCCCCGAACTGCTCGCGGCCTGCGTGGCCCTGGTCGCCCACCCCGACGACGAGCGCTACCAGGACCTGTTCGGCACCACCGTGCGCACCCCGGTCTTCGGCGTGCAGGTCCCGGTCCGGCCGCACCGCCTCGCCGACCCCGAGAAGGGGTCCGGTATCGCGATGATCTGTACCTTCGGCGACATCACCGATGTCACCTGGTGGCGCGAGCTCCAGTTGGAGACCCGCCCGATCATCGGCTGGGACGGCCGCATCATGGCCGAGGCGCCCAAGGGGCTGGACTCCGAGCGGGGCCGCGAGGCCTACGCACGGCTCGTGGGCGCCACCGTCCACACCGCGCGCGAGCGCACCGTCGAACTGCTCCGGGAGAGCGGCGACCTCGTCGGCGAGCCCACGCCGATCACCCACCCGGTGAAGTTCTACGAGAAGGGCGACAAGCCCCTGGAGATCGTCACCACCCGCCAGTGGTACATCCGCAACGGCGGCCGTGACGCGCGGTTGCGCGAGGCGCTCCTCGGGCGCGGCAGGCAGCTCGCCTGGCACCCCGAGCACATGCGCTCGCGGTACGAGAACTGGGTCAGCGGCCTCACCGGGGACTGGCTCATCAGCCGCCAGCGGTTCTTCGGCGTGCCCTTCCCGGTCTGGTATCCCCTGGACTCCGAGGGCAATCCGCGCTACGACGAGCCGATCGTGCCCGGTGAGGACCAGCTTCCGGTCGACCCCAGCTCGCAGGCGCCCGAGGGCTACACCGAGGACCGCCGCGGCCAGGCCGGGGGCTTCATCGGGGACCCCGACGTCATGGACACCTGGGCGACCTCCTCCCTCACCCCGCAGATCGCCTCGGGCTGGGAGCGCGACCCCGACCTGTTCGAGCGCGTCTTCCCCATGGACTACCGGCCCCAGGGCCAGGACATCATCCGCACCTGGCTCTTCTCCACCGTGGTCCGCGCCCACCTGGAGAACGACACGCTGCCCTGGAGCACCACCGGCATCTCCGGCTGGATCCTGGACCCGGACCGCAAGAAGATGTCCAAGTCCAAGGGCAACGTCGTCACCCCCATCGCCCTGCTGGAGAAGTACGGCTCCGACGCGGTCCGGTACTGGGCGGCCAGCGGCCGCCTGGGCACCGACACCGCGATGGACGAGGGCCAGATGAAGGTCGGCCGCCGCCTGTCCATCAAGATCCTCAACGCCGGCAAGTTCGTCATGTCGGTGGCGGGCGAGGACGCCTCCACCGACCCGGCCCGGGTCACCGAGCCCCTGGACCGGGCGATGCTGGCCGCCCTCGCCGACGTGGTGGAGGAGGCGACCGCCGCGTTCGCCGCCTACGACCACACCCGGGCACTGGAGCGCACCGAACGCTTCTTCTGGGACTTCTGCGACGACTATCTGGAGCTGGTCAAGGCCCGCGCCTACGACGCCTCCTCCGCAGGGGGCGCCTCGGCGCGCTCCGCCCTGCTCATCGCCCTGGGCGCCCTGCACCGGCTCTTCGCCCCCTTCGTGCCCTTCGTGGCCGAGGAGGTCTGGAGCTGGTGGCGGGAGGGCTCCGTGCATGCCCAGCCCTGGCCGGAGGCGGCCGAGTACCGTGCCGCGGCCGCCGACGGCGACCCGGCCGTCCTGGCGGCCACGGCCGAGGTCCTGCGCGCCGTGCGCAAGGCCAAGTCCGAGGCCAAGCTGTCTATGCGGGCCGAGGTCGAGCACGTCAGGGTCTCCGGCAAGCGCGTCGAGGCCGCCCGTGCCGCCGCAGGCGACATCGCCGCCGCGGGCCGGGCCGCCGGGATCGACTTCGAGGCCACCGACGAGGCTGAACTGACCGTCGGTGTGACGCTCCCGGACCCGGTCGGGTAGGGGATCGGTACACCAGGGATCGGCGGGGCGGGGCGGCGAGGAGCCGCTCCCGCCCCGCCGGCGTTCGGCGGTGCCGGAAACCGCCAGCACTCACCGGGGGCGATAAGCTCAGCGGTTGTGAGTACCTCATCCCTGGCCGATGGTCCGATCGCCGTCACGGTCCACCGCCTGGACCCCGGCCTTCCCCTGCCCGAGTACGCGCATCCGGCGGACGCGGGTGCCGACCTGTACACCGCCGTCGACGTCGAACTCGCCCCGGGGGAGCGCGGCACAGTCCCCACCGGGCTGGCGATCGCCCTGCCCGACGGGTACGCGGCCTTCGTCCACCCCAGGTCGGGGCTGGCGGCCCGCTGCGGTCTGACGATCGTCAACGCGCCGGGCACCGTCGACGCCGGCTACCGCGGCGAGATCAGGGTGACACTCGTCAACACCGACAGGGAGACCCCCGTGCGGCTGTCACGGGGGGACCGCATCGCGCAGTTGGTGATCCAGCGCGTGGAGCGGGCGGAGTTCGTGGAGGCGGACTCCCTGCCGGAATCGGCACGCGGTACCGGCGGTTTCGGTTCGACCGGAGGGCACGCCGCTCTGCGGTGAGGAGTCCCCAGACCCCGGATGCGACCCGGGAGCAACCTAGAGCGTGAGAGGTGAGGGCGTGTTCGGACGCCGCCGTAAGAAGCAGGACGAGGAGACCGGGACGAGGGACGCTCCGCGCCGGAGCACCACCGGGGAGGAGGTCTCCTTCGGCAATGTCGTCGAACCCGAGAAGTCGTCCGCGCCGGCCGACAAGGAGTCGGACCGGCACCGTGCCACCGGCCCCTGGGACGTCTCCGAGGAGCCTTCGGAGGCCAAGCGGATGGACCTGGGCAGTCTCAGGCTGCCGATGGAGCAGGGCCTGCAGATCCAGGTGAACGTCGCCCGCGACGACCGGGGCAAGCAGACGATCATCGGCGTGACCATGGTCAAGGGCAAGAGTTCGCTCCAGGTGCAGCCCTTCGCCGCGCCCAAGAGCGAGGGCCTGTGGGACGACATGCGCCGGGAGCTGCGGGAACAGGTGGCCAAGCAGGGCGGCAACTCCCACGAGCACGACGGCACCTTCGGCCCCGAACTCCAGGCGGTCGTGCCCGTCAAGGGCAAGAAGACCGAGGACGGCAAGCAGATCGCCCAGCGGGTGCGGTTCATCGGCGTGGACGGCCCGCGCTGGGTGTTGCGCGGGGTGATCCGCGGCGAGGGGGCGGCCAGACCCGAGGCGATGGGCGAGATCGAACGCCTCTTCGCCGACATCGTGGTGGTCCGCGGCGATCAGCCCTCGCCCCCCGGCGAACTGCTGCAGATCACCGTTCCCAAGCAGCTCCAGGAGCAGATGGCCGCCGCCCAGGCCCGTGCGGCCCAGCAGGCGGCCCAGAGCGGCAACGCAGGGAGCTCCCCCAACGGCAGCGCACCGGGCGGCTCCGACGGGGCCTGAGCCCTTCTCCGGCCGCGGGGGCGCCGTTCGCCCTAGAGTGGTGCCATGGCACAGACCAAGGACAGCAACGCCCCCCGGCCGCTCCCCGAGGACTGGGACCGCGCACTGGCGGTGGTGGCCCACCCCGACGACCTGGAGTTCGGCGCCTCCTCGGCGATCGCCCGCTGGACCGGCCAGGGCAAGGACGTGGTCGAACTCATGGCCACCAGGGGCGAGGCGGGGATCGACGCGATCGCCCCGCACGAGTGCGGTCCCCTGCGCGTGGCCGAGCAGCGCGCCTCGGCGGCCGAGGTCGGGGCGCGGGACGTGGAGTTCCTGGACTTCCCCGACGGGACACTGGAGTACGGCCTGCCGCTCAGGCGCGCGCTGGCCGAGGCGATCCGGCGCCACCGTCCCGAGGTGATCGTCTCCATCAACTTCCGCGAGGCCTTCCCGGGCGGCACCTCGTTCAACCACGCCGACCACAGGGTGCTCGGCCCCGCCCTGCTGGACGCGGTCCGCGACGCCGCCAACCGGTGGGTGTTCACCGAACAGCTCGACGGCGGGCTCCGCCCCTGGTCCGGTGTGCGCTTCGCGGCCTTCGGCGCCTCGCCGCGGCCCACGCACTACGTGGAGCTCTCCGAGGCTGACCTGGCTGCGGGGATCGCCTCCCTGGACCGGCACGAGGTGTACCTGGCCAATCTGGAGGGGTTCGACCAGAGAGCGTTCCTGTCCACCGCCGCCCGGGAGGCGGGCGGCCGGGCGGGGACGGCGCTGGCCACGGAGTTCGAGGTCTTCGACACCTGAGAGTCCGCTCAGCCGCCGGCCGGACCCGGGTCCTCGGGGTCGGCGACCCGGCCTAGGAAGAGGAGCGTCCCGCCGCGCCGCAGCGCGAAGGAGAAGGGGCGGTCCACGGTGAAGTCGACGGGCCGGGTCGGGGCCGCCGCGCGCATCACCATGACCGCGGCGGTGGCGGCGGCCCCCTCCGCGCCCTTCTCGTCCACCCTCAGCACGGCCTGGTGCAGCAGCGCGTCCACCTTCAGCGGCTCCCCGCTGATCCCGTCGAAACGGGCGGCGTCGGTGGCCAGAGCGCGGACCCCGAGCCGTGCCAGGGGTTCGAGCAGGCCGGTCCCGGTCCGCACCGCGAAGCGCGGCAGCGCCAGGCGTACCGGGGTGCGCCGCCGGGCGCGGTACAGGGCCTCCAGCGTGTCCGCGTCGGGGACGGTGCCGCGGCCCTTCGCCAGCAGCACGTCCAGCGCCAGATCGTGCTCGCCCCTCAGGGACACCATGCGCCACCCCCGCGCGCGGGCGAAGGTCAGATCCCCCTCGCGGTGCATGGTGGGGACCGCCCGGTCCCCGCCCGGGGCGTGGAAGCGCCGAGCGCGCGTGGCCCGCACCTCGAAGGGGTGCGCCCACACCACCTTCGCCCACAGGGCGTTGGCCAGCAGCATGCGCACGTCCGGGTCAACGCTGCCGGGCGGGAGCAGTTCGGGGACGAGCCCGCGGGTGGCCTCGGCGACCCTGGCGTTGACCCCGCGGCGCACGCCCTCGGGGTCGCCGCGGAAGTCGGAGCCGCGCACCTCGGCGGCGGGGCGTGCGCGTACCAGTTCGGTGAACGCGGGACGCACCACCAGGTCGTCGGGGACGTAGAGGCCGTTGAACGCGGACAGGTCCAGCCCCTCCTGTGCCCCGGCCGCCCCGCCCAGTGCGGTGAGCAGGGCGTGCGGGTCCGCACCCAGCAGTGACTCCAGTTCGTCGCGTGTGCCTCCGGAGGAGCCCGCGGCGAGCAGGCAGAGCACGGTGCCCACCGAGTGGGGCGACCACACGTGGGAGGCGTCGGGCCGGGCCAGCGCCCGGTCCAGGGCGGCGGCGAACTCCAGGTGGTCGCGGCAGACGGGGGTGTGCACGGGAAGGCCTCCTCGGGTGTCGCCGACAGACTACGGACGGCCGGTGGCGTTCGTGACACCGGACACACGGCAAGAGGTATCGAACCAGCGCGAAACGGCACGCGCCGGGCGGGTCGCGGGGGTGCGGAGCCGGTGCGCTTTCCGTGCCCTTGGCGGCGTGTCCACTAGTCTTGGCGGGGACGGGACCGGCCCCGACGGGGCCGGCCGGAGCACGCACGAGCACCGACCACGGACCGGGAGCGGGATGACTGAGCAGCGGCGGGCCGCCGAGGAGGCCGCCCGGGCGGCGGGTGCCGACGACGGCGGGCCCAAGGTCACCGAGGACACGGTCGAGGCGCTCGTGCGCTCCCAGTTGGCCAAGGTGCTGGGCGGCAAGCGCGGCATGGTCGAGGCGGCCGTGCCCACCCTGGCCTTCACCCTCTCCTACATCGTCCTGTCCAGGATTGACGGGGCACTCACCCTCTTCGGCGACACCTACTCCGATCTGCGGGTGGCGATCACCGCGGGCGTGGTGGCGGCCCTGGTCCTAGGGGCGGTTCGCCTCGTCCAGCGCTCCACGGTGCAGTACGTCGTCACCAGCCTGTTCGGGATCGGTATCGCCGCGGTGTTCGCCATGCGCAGCGGCGAGGCCGCCGACGCCTTCCTGCCCGGCATCATCTACAACGCCGTCTACGCCGTCGTACTGACCCTGTCCATCCTGGTGCGCTGGCCCGCCATCGGCCTCATGATCGGCCCGTTCATCGGCGACAAGGAGGACCTCACCTCCTGGCGGTCCGACCCGGCCGTGGTCTCACTGGCCGCCAAGCTCACCTGGCTGCTCGTCCTGCCCTGCGTGATCCGGGTGCTCGTGCAGTACCCCCTGTGGTTCATGGACCACTACGACATGGCCGACACCTTCGCCCTGCTCGGCCTGGCCAAGATCGGTATGGGCTGGCCGCTCCAGGTCGCCGGGCTCGCCGCCATGGTGTGGGTGCTCGCGCGTGGGCGCACGCCGCTGCGCCAGGGGCCCGCCGGGGAGGCCGGACGAGGCGGCGGAGACGGCCGGGGCTGACCCCGCCCGGGCGCCTCAGCCGTCCCCGGCCGAGTCGTCCGCCGGGCCGAGCAGGCCCTCCAACGTCTCCAGAGCACCGGGTTCGGCGAGGAACACCACGGTGTCGCCCACCGACAGGGTCCGCCCCGACCCGGGCGCGCGCACGCCCCCGGACCCGACCACGGCCACTAGGGCCACCCCCTCGGGCAGCCGTGAGGTGAGCGCGCTCTCGGGGCCGCCGACGAACGCGCTCCCGGCGTGCAGCACCGATTCGGCGATCTCCGCACCGGGCAGCGGCGGCGTCTCCTCCTCGGCGAACCCGTCCTCACCCGCGTCCTCGACCAGGTCGGCGATGAGCCGGGGCGGGGAGACCGCCAGGTCCACCCCCCAGGAGTCGTTGAACAGCCACTCGTTGTCGGGCTCGTTGATCCGGGCGATGACCCGGTCCACCCCGAACTCGGTCTTGGCCAGCAGCGACACCACCAGGTTGACCTTGTCGTCGCTGCTGGCGGCGATCACCACGTCCGCCTCGCCCAGACGGGCGTCCTCCAGGCTGGCCAGCTCGCAGGCGTCGGCGAGCAGCCACTCCACCTGCGTCAGGTCGTCGACGTCGATCGCCCGCGTGTCGCGGTCGATCAGCAGGACGTCGTGCCCGCTCGCGGCGAGTTCGGTGGCGATGGAGCGGCCCACGCTTCCCGCTCCCGCGATGGCGATCCGCATGTCAGTGTCCCGTCTCGTCGTCGGAGCGCAGCGCGTCCAGGTCCCGGCCGCGCGCGACCACGTGCAGGATGTCACCCGCCTCCAGGGGTAGGTCGGAGCGGGCGAGCAGGATGCCGCCGCCCCGGGCCACGTACACCACCCGTACCGGTGCGCGCGACTCCAGGTCAGACACGCGCCGCCCGGCCCAGCCGAGGGGGAGCGTGACCTCGTTCATCGCCAGCGTTCCGGAGGCGTCGTGCCACTCCGGCCCTGCGGTGAGCCGCTGGTCGCCGGGGACCATGCGCCGCAGGATGGTGTCGGCCGTCCAGCGCACCGTGCCCACCGTCGGGATGCCCAGCCGCTGGTAGACCTCGGCGCGGCGGGGGTCGTAGATGCGGGCCACCACGTGCTCGACGCCGTAGGTCTCGCGCGCCACCCGGGCGGAGATGATGTTGGAGTTGTCGCCGTTGCTGACGGCGGCGAAGGCGGAGGCGCGCTCGATGCCCGCGGCGAGCAGGGCCTCCCGGTCGTGGCCCACGCCGCGGACGGCGTGTTTGGCCACAGCGCCGCGCAGGCGCCGGAACGCCTCGGGATCCTGGTCGATGACCGCGACGGTGTGCCCCAGGTCCACCAGGGTGTGCGCCAGGGTGGAGCCCACGCGCCCGCACCCCATGATCACGATGTGCACCATCACTCCAGGATCGCTGTTTTCGACCGCGGCGCCGCGCCGCCGCTCCACGGTCACACCATGGCACACATCCTCCCGACACGCGCGGCGGCCCCGGAGCCGCGTGCGGGAGCGTCCCGGGCGGCCCCGCGCGTCCACTAGATTGGATCCGGTTGGTGGCTGTGCACGCAGGTCACCCGCGAACAGCACCCGACCGATCTCTCTTGAGGACCCTTCCATGGCGACCCGTGTGGGCGACGAGTTCGAACTGACCGTGAACGACGCCGCGCACGGCGGCTGGTGCGTGGGGCGCCACCATGAGCAGGTGGTCTTCGTCCGCCACGCCCTGCCTGGTGAGCGTGTCCGGGTACGGGTCACCGAGCGCACGTCGCGCTTCCTGCGCGGCGAGGCGGTCGAGGTACTGGAGGCCTCCCCGGACCGGGTCGAGGCGCCCTGCCCCTTCGCGGGGCCGGGCCGCTGCGGCGGGTGCGACTGGCAGCACGCCTCACTGGCGGCCCAGCGTGCGATCAAGGGCCGGGTGGTCGCCGAGCAACTGCGCCGTATCGCCGGGATCGACCGAGAGGTCACGGTCGAGGAGCTGCCCGGCCACCCCGACGGCCTGGGCTGGCGCACCCGGGTGCGCTTCACCGTCGACGCCGACGGCCGTGCCGGGCTGCGCCGCCACCGCTCCCACGACGTCGAACCCGTGGACCGGTGCCTGATCGCCCACCCCGGAGTGGAGGAGCTCGGGATCACCGACCTCACCTGGGAGGGCGTGCGGGACGTGGAGGCGGTCGCCTCCGCGAGCTGCGCCGACCGCGCCGTCGTGGTGACCCCGTCCGGTTCCAAGCTGGGCCCCCTGCCCGACCTCAAGGCCTCCAGCGCCGTCCTGCGCCGGTTCAGGGGCGGCCGGGTCCAGCAGGTGCGCGGCCGCCGCGGGGTCCGCGAGGCGGTCACCGGACGGGAGTTCCGGGTCAGCGCGGGCGGCTTCTGGCAGGTGCACCCGGCGGCGGGCGAGGTCCTCACCGGCGCGGTCATGGACGCCCTGGCCCCCGAGGAGGGGGAGACCGCGATCGACCTGTTCTGCGGCGCGGGGCTGTTCACCGCCCCGCTCGCCGAGGCCGTCGGCCCGCAGGGCCGGGCGATGGGGGTGGAGGGCGCCGCCGAGGCCGTGCGCGACGCCCGCTACAACCTCAAGGACCTGGAGCAGGTACGGATCGAGCACGGGGACGTGACCGCGCAGTTGCGGGAGTGGGCCGACGTGCGCGCCGACGTGGTCGTCCTGGACCCGCCGCGTGCGGGTGCGGGCGCCGAGTCGGTCCGCCTGGTCGCGGGCATGCGGCCCCGCGCGGTCGCCTACGTCTCCTGCGACCCGGCCACGCTCGCCCGAGACCTGGCCTCCTTCGAGCGCGAGGGGTACCGGCTCACGGCGCTGCGCGCCTTCGACGCCTTCCCGATGACTCACCACGTGGAGTGCCTCGCGGTGCTGGAGCCGGTGCGCCCGGCCCGCCGCCACCGAGAGCGCGTCTAAGGAGGCCGTGTCGGGGATCCGCCGACACGCGGTCGCCTACGTCTCCTGCGACACTCATCTTTTCCCCGAGAACCTACGGTTAATCTTTTCTATGGTGAAGAATCTTATCCGTTGTTCTCCGCCGGTGGCCGACAAGGGTCCGATTCCGTTCTGCGGTGCCCTGTGCAGCGAGTTCTGAGGTTCATCACTGTGAACCGGGTGAAGGATTTTCCTGGAGTTTGGCGGCAGGGTCGGGGTGGGCCCGTGGTCGCCGGAAACTTCTCTATAGAATTTGATTCCTCCGCGGCGCCCGTCCGGGAGTGAAGTCCCTTCTGCTCTCTAGTGAGATCTCCACGGTAATTCGTCCTACGTTTCTCTGGCGCATTGAGTCCGTTTCCGCCTGCCCCGATAGGAAAGTGCTGGACGGGGGCTCCGGGAGGGTCCTGGCTCATCTTCCACTGCTGCCACGGGGTTCTCAGAAATTTTTGAAGCCACAGTTCGATGACAGGGTCCCAGTAGTGTAAAAACGCCACACCAGAAACCTCCCACGGTCCCGACCTGCTCTTTTCGGCGTTCCGTGTGATGGTTGGTGGTTTCCGCTCATCCCTGTCCGGGGGCGTGGTTCCGGAGAAACCCCTGGCAGGGTGCTTAAATGTTCGGCGCAAGGTTCGCCGGAGAAGTTATCTTCACTCTCGCGTAAGGTTTCCGGGGTCGATCAATGGTGGCAAAAACTATGCGTAAAGGCATGGACACGGATATGCGGACTGTGTCAATATCTGGATGTCGCTGAACGGAACGGCTTCGAGGGAGTTCGTATGATCAAGGGGTATGGCGTTTTCTGTGACGCCGACCGCTACTTCTACGACACGCCCCACCGCCTCTGGTCGGGCTCCGGCGCGGCAGACGGGCGCGGCCTGGTCTTCGAGGCGGCCCGGCGCCCGGTGCCCGAGGGGTGGCAGAGCCACCGAGCCGGCGACTGGCTGGCACTGCGCCCCGTCGAGCACCGCCTGCCGGACCAGGGATGGAAGATCCACGTCTCCGCCTGCCTGGACAACGCCGAGTCGGTCCTGGCCCGGGTCTGGGACTACTGCGTGGCGCGGGGCGTCTCCTTCAAGTTCGTCCCCACCCGGTACCTGCTGCACAACCGGAACGCCAAGTACGCCGACCGCGGGGGCAGCGGGAAGTTCATCACCGTCTACCCGGCCGACGACGGCGAGTGCGCCTCGGTCGCCGCTGGTCTGGACGCACTCGTGGGCGGTGAGCCCGGACCGTACATCCTCAGCGACGTGCGCTGGAACGCCGGACCGGTCCACCTGCGCTACGGGAGCTTCACCAGGAGGTACTGCTACGACGAGCACGGCGATGCGGTGCCCGCGTTGGAGAACGCCGAAGGCGTGCTCGTGCCCGACCACCGCGGTCCAGTCTTCCACCTGCCGGAGTGGGTGCCCGTTCCCGACTTCCTCCGCCCGCACCTGGAGGCGCGCGGTGCCGTCGACGTCACCGGTCTGCCCTACGCCATCGAACGGGCACTGCACTTCTCCAACGGCGGCGGTGTCTATGCGGGGCGCGACCGGCGCACCGGCGAGCCGGTGGTGCTCAAGGAGGCCCGTCCGCACGCCGGCCTGGCCGCCGACGGCGCCGACGCGGTACGCCGCCTGGAACGGGAGCGCACCGCCCTGGAGCGCCTCGCCGGGCTGCCCTGCACCCCCGAGGCCAAGGACGCCTTCACCCTCGGCGGCCACCACTTCCTGGTTATGGAGTACGTCGAGGGCAAGCCGCTGAACTCCTTCTTCGCGCGCCGCCACCCGTTGGTCGGGGCCGACCCCGCGCCGGAGGCGCTGAGGGACTACGGCCGGTGGGCGATGCGCGTGCACGGCCTGGTGTCGGAGGCGGTGCGGGCCGTGCACGAACGCGGCATCGTCTTCAACGACCTGCACCTGTTCAACATCATGGTCTCCGAGGACGAGTCCTCGGTGGTGCTGCTCGACTTCGAGGCGGCACGGGACGCGGGCGAGGAGAGCCGCCAGACGGTCGCCAACCCGGGGTTCGTCGCCCCGCGCGGCCGCAGGGGGCTCGATGTGGACCTGTATGCGCTGGCCTGCCTGCGCATCGCCCTCCTCCTGCCCCTGACCAGCGTGCTGGCCATGGACCGGAGCAAGGTCCGGCACCTGGCGGAGGAGGCCGTGCGCGTCTTCCCCGAAGCCCGGGAGTTCCTGGAGGCCGGCGTCACGGAGATCCTGCGCGACCCGGACGACGGGACGGGTGCGCCCCCGGCCGCCGTCGGCGCGCACGGCCCCTACCTGCCGGCCGATCCGGGGGACTGGCCGCGCGGCCGGGACTCGATGGTCCGTGCCATCCTCGCCTCGGCCTCACCCGACCGGGAGGACCGCTGCTTTCCCGGTGACATCGCCCAGTTCACGACAGTGGGGGGTGGGCTCTCCTTCGGCTACGGTGCCGCCGGGGTGCTCTACGCCCTAGCCGAGAGCGGCGCCCCGCGGTACCCCGAAGCAGAGGAATGGCTGCTGCGGCACAGCAAGGAACCCGCGTCGGGGTTCCCACCGGGTTTCTTCGACGGCCTCTCCGGCCTGTCCTGGGCCCTGCGCCGCCTCGGCCACGGGCAACCTTCCCTGGCACTGGCCGAACTGGTCCTCGCCCAGCCGTGGGAGGGGCTCGGACCCGGACTGCACAGCGGGACGGCCGGGATCGGTCTGGCACTGGACTCCCTGGCCGCCGACACCGGCGAGCCGGAAGCGGCGGCGGGAGCGCTCCGCTGCGCGGAGCTGGCCGCGCACGGGTTCCTGGGCGCTCCGCCCGAGCGCCGCCGCGCCGGGCTGCTCCACGGAGGCGCGGGCGTGGCCCTGCTCTGCCTGCGCCTGTACGAGCGCACTGCTGACACCGGGCTGCTCGACCTGGCCGAACAGGCGCTCCGGGCCGACCTCGACCGCTGTGTCACCAGCGCCTTCGGCACGCTCCAGGTGGACGAGGGGTGGCGCACCATGCCCTACCTCGGCGCGGGCAGCGTGGGGGTGGGGATCGTGCTCGACGACTATCTGGAGCACCGTGCCGACGAGGCGTTCGAGCGGGCCCGGCCGGAGATCGCCGGGGCCGCGCGGTCCGGTTTCTACGCCCAGCCCGGGCTCTTCCGGGGCTTGGCGGGCATGGTCCTGTACCTGAGCCGGACCACCGCCCCGGGGGTCGAGCCGACGGAGGTGCGCCGCCAGATCGACGCCCTGTCGCGCTACGCCATGCGCTACCGGGGCCACCTGGCCTTCCCGGGGGAGCAACTGATGCGGCTCTCCATGGACCTTTCCACGGGCACGGCGGGATGCCTGCTCGCGCTCACCGCGGCGCGCGGCGAACCCGCCCAATTGCCCTTCCTCCCTCCGCTGAGGCGGACCCAGAGCCGGGCCACTGCCATGGCCCGGAACAAAGAAGAGAAGAAGAGAAGATAACCGACGAAAGGATATCAGTCATGACCCTGTTCGACCTGCAGTCCCTGGAGACCGCCAAGGACGAGGCCCACGGCGAGACCGCGGCCACCAGCACCGCCAGCCTCCTGCTGTGCGGCGACAGCAGCCTGAGCGTCACCACCTGCTAGGGGCGCGCCGCGGATGAGCGCGGCGCGACCGGGCCGTGGGGCCGGGAATCCGGCCCCACGGCATCGGGTCCGGTGAACGGACCTCCTCCTCCGGCCCGGCGGTGCCCCTGGGCACCGCCGGGCTCCGCCACGAGCCACGCAGGAAGGCGGCCCAGATGGTGCCCACCCGCCCGCGCGACGGTACGGCCGACGACGGCGCCGCACGGTCCGCGGACGCCCTGCTCGCCCGCATGGCCCGGGCCAGTGCCGGGCGGACCGCGGGGATCCTGCTGTGCGCCGCCGCCGCGGCGGCGGCCTCACTCGCCCTGCCCGCCCTGCTCGGCCTCACCCTCGACCTGCTCCTGGAGGGGCACCCAGACGCCGGACGGGCTCTGGCGGCGGCCGTGGCCCTGACCGCCGCCGAGGTCGGGCTGGACGCGGCCGTCGCCCTGCTGGCGGGCACGGTTGGCGCGCGCTCCACCGCCTGGCTGCGGCTGCGGGCGGTCCGGCGGCTGCTGGCCGCCGCTCCCCGGGACGTGAGCCGGTTCTCCAACGGAGACGTCGCGACCCGGCTCTCGGCGCACGCCACCGAGGCCGGTGCCGCCCCGGCCGGGGCGGCACAGATCGTCGCCGCGGTCCTCGCCCCGGTCGGAGCCCTGGTGGCGCTGTTCGTGATCGACCCGTGGACCGGGCTCGCCTTCGTCCTGGGGCTGCCCGTCCTGGGACTGCTCCTGCGCTCCTTCGCACGCCACTCCTCCGACACCGTCTCCCGCTACCAGCGGGTGCAGTCCCTGATCGCGACCCGGCTGACGGATGCCCTGGGCGGCGCACGCGCCATCGCCGCCGCCGGGACACTGGAGGACGAGCGCGCCCGCGTCCTGCGCCCCCTGGTCGATCTCGGCGCCGAGGGACGGCGCATGTGGTCGGTACACGGTTCGGCGATGGCGCGCAGCGGAGTGCTCATGCCCCTGCTCATCACCGCCGTGCTCGCCGTCGGCGGCGTCGGTCTGGCGCACGGGAGGATCAGTGTCGGCGATCTGCTGGCAGTGTCGCGCTACGCCGCGCTGGCCGCGGGGCTGGGGTCGGTGGCCGGACCCCTCGGAGCGCTGGTCCGGGGCCGGACCGCGGCCCGCCGGGTGGGCGCGCTCCTGGCGGTTCCCCCGCTGGCCCACGGGCGGGCACAGCTTCCCCCGGCTGGCCCCGGAACACTGGAACTGCGCGGTGTCGGGGTGAACACCGACGGCGTGTGGGTGCTTCGGGGGGTCGACCTGTGCGTGCCCGGCGGCCGGACGGTGGCCGTCGTGGGGCGCTCCGGCTCGGGCAAGTCGACGCTGGGAGCCGTCGCCGGACGGCTTCTCGCCCCCGACGAGGGCGAGGTCCGCCTGGACGGCGTGCCCCTCGACACCGTGGCCGTCGACGTGCTCCGCCGGGAGGTCGTGTACGCGTTCGAGCGCCCCGAGCTCCAGGGCGCCACCGTCGCGGACGCCATCGCCGCGGGGGCCCGGACCGCTCCGGACGAAGGCCTGCGGTCGGCCACACGGGCGGCCGGAGCCGATGACTTCGTGCGGGCGCTCCCCCTGGGATACGCCACGCCGCTGGAGGAGGCGCCGCTTTCCGGCGGGGAGCTGCAAAGGCTGGGGCTGGCGCGGGCGTTCGCCCACGCGGGGCGCCTGATGATCCTGGACGACGCCACCTCCAGCCTCGACACGGCGACCGAACGGCAGGTGGACCGGGCGCTGGCGCACGAGGTCCGTCCCGGCACCCGTCTGGTGATCGCCCACCGGCTCTCCACCGCGGCCCGCGCGGACCTGGTGGTGTGGCTGGAGGGCGGCCGTGTCCGGGCCGTCCGCACACACGCCGAACTGTGGCGGGACCCCGACTACCGCGCGGCCTTCGGCCGCACCGACACCTCAGGACACCGGGGGGACCGGTGAGGCCGGGGACTGTGGTGGACGAGGCGGCCGACCGGCACCCGGCACGGCCCGGGCGGGGCCGCCTGAGTCCGCGGCCGGATCGCCGTCGGGGTCCGCTGCGCGCTCTGGTGCCGCACGCCCGTCCCTTCCTGTGGCGCCACAGGCGTGTGCTGCTGAGGCTGGGCGCCTGGTCGCTGGTGGAGTCCGTACAGACCTTCCTGGTCGGGATCTGCTTGGCACGCGCCCTGGACCAGGGCTTCCTGGCGGGGCGGACCGCCACGGGCCTGGCGTGGCTCGCCGTCGCCGGGGGCTCGATCCTCCTGGCGGGCCCCGTGCTGCGCGGCGTGTTCGGCCAGCTCTCAGCCCTGGTGGAGCCGTTGCGGGACGGACTCGTGCGGCGTGCGGTCGGACAGGCCCTGCGCCGGGCCGTGGCCGATCCGGCGCGTGCGGCGAGGGTGGAGCGGGCCGCGGTCTCGCGGCTGACCCAGCAGACGGAGATCGCACGGGACAGTTTCGCCGGGCTGGTCCTGACGGTGCGGTCCTTCCTGTTCACCGCGGCGGGGGCGCTCGCGGGGATGCTCACCCTGGCCCCCGAGCTGCTGCTGGTCGTGGTACCGCCCATGCTGGTCGGCCTGGCGCTCTTCCTCTGCACCCTCGCTCCCATGGCGGCGGCGCAGCGCCGGTTCCTCGACGCCGACGAGGCGTTCACCGAACGCGCGGGAGCCCTGCGCGGCCAGTTGCGCGACCTGGTGGCCGGCGGTGCCACGGATGCCGCCGCCCAGCGGGCCGGGGTCCTGGTCGACGATGCCGCCGCGTCGACCCGGTCCCTGGCCCGCTGGGCGGCCGTGCGGACGCTGGCGCTCGGTACGGCGGGGCAGCTCCCCGTCGTCCTGCTGCTCGTGGCCACGCCGTGGCTGCTCGACCAGGGCGTCACGACGGGGGCACTCATGGGTGCCCTGGCCTATCTCGTGCAGTCCCTGATGCCGGCGCTCCAGACGATGATGACCGCGGTGGGCGCCGCCGGCAGCCGGCTCGTGGTGGTCCTCGACCGGTTCGTGTCCGCGGAGGCGGACGGTGCCGACGGGGGAGGTACCCCGGCCGAGGAGACCGGTGGCCCCGTGCCGGTCGCCCCTCCCACTCCGGAGGGGGCCCCGGCGGTGTGGTGCCGCGGGGTGCGGGTGTCCTACGGGGCGGGGACGCGCCCCCTGGTGGAGGGGCTCGATCTCTCGGTGGAGGCGGGGGAGCGCATCGCGGTCGTCGGACCGAGCGGGATCGGCAAGTCCACGCTGGCGCACGTGCTGTCCGGGCTGCACCCCCCCGACGAAGGCGAC
The DNA here is from genome assembly GCF_048060475.1 of Nocardiopsis sp. LOL_012. Classification (NCBI taxonomy): domain Bacteria; kingdom Bacillati; phylum Actinomycetota; class Actinomycetes; order Streptosporangiales; family Nocardiopsidaceae; genus Nocardiopsis; species Nocardiopsis sp. LOL_012. Next base: position 30,377 of record NZ_JBHMIV010000022.1, read on the forward strand.
GTGCGCCTGGCGGGCCGTCCGGTCTCCGGGCGCTCCCCTCGCGAACTGGCACGGGAACGGGTCCTCCTTCCCCAGCGGGGCTACGTCTTCGCCGGATCGGTCCGGGAGAACCTCGCCCAGTTGGAGCCCGGGGCCGGGGACGACCGCCTCGCCGGGGCGGTGGCGGCGCTGCGTCTCGGGCCGCTGGTGGACCGCCTCGGCGGACTGGCGGCCGATGTGGACCCCGAGACACTCTCCGCCGGGGAGCGGCAGGCGCTCTGCCTGGGCCGGGCCTACGTGTCCCGGGCGCCACTGCTCATCCTGGACGAGTCCACCTGCCACATGGACCCGGTCGCCGAGGCGCACGCGGAGGAGGCGCTGGCGGCCCGGCCCGGCACGACGCTGATCGTCATCGCGCACCGGCTGTCGTCGGCGCTGCGGGCCGACCGGATCCTCGTCCTGGACGGAGCGGGTACGGCGCTGGGCACGCACGGGGCCCTGCTCCGCAGCTCCCCGCTCTACCGGGACCTGGCGGGGCACTGGAACGCGTCCGTCTGAGCACGGCCGAGGCGGGAGCGCGCGCCCGGCCGCCCGGCAGCCGAGCCGGGAATAGGAAGGATGCCCCGTGGTGCCCGAACTCACGGCGAGTCCCCTCCCGGATTGAGCGCCATGTAGTGGCGGTGTCACGGGTGGGTGTCCCGGGGGCAACGGCGCCTCCCTAGCGTCTGCGGCGTCCGAACCGCACAGTGTTGAGGGAAGCCAGCAGCCATGAGATCAGCAGCCGAACGACGCCCGCGCTGGATCACCCGCTGGGACCCAGAGGACCCGGTCTTCTGGGAGGAGTCCGGCTTCGGCGTGGCAGGACGCAACCTGTGGGCGTCGGTCGTCACCGAGCACCTGGGCTTCTGCGTGTGGAGCCTGTGGTCGGTGCTCGTGCTGTTCATGACGCCCGAGGCCGGGTTCGCCACGACCGCCGAGCAGAAGTTCCTCCTGCTCTCGGCCGTGGCACTGGTGGGCGCCGTGCTCCGCGTGCCCTACACGCTCGCCACGGGCCTGGTGGGCGGGCGCACGTGGACCGTGGTCTCGGGGGCACTGCTCGTCGTGCCCACCGCCGCGGCGGCCGTCCTCATGACCCGCCCCGACACGCCCTTCCCGGTCTTCCTCGTCCTGGCCGCGACGGCCGGCCTCGGGGGAGGGAACTTTTCCTCCTCCATGGCCAACATCAACCACTTCTTCCCCGAGCACCACAAGGGTCTGGCGCTTGGGCTGAACGCGGGAGGGGGCAACATCGGCGTGGCCACGGTGCAGTTCGTCGGTCTGGCCGTCCTCGCCGTCGTGGGCGTGCACGCCGGGGCCTACCTGCCGCTCCTCTACCTGCCGCTGCTCGTGGCGGCCGTCTGGGTGGCCTGGCACTTCATGGACAACCTGGCGCCCGCCCGAGCGCGGGTCCGCGACCAGTTGCGGGCGGTGGGCGAGCGCCACTTCTGGATCCTGTCCCTGCTCTACCTGGGGACGTTCGGGTCGTTCATCGGGTTCGGCTTCGCGTTCGGGGTGCTCCTGCAGAGCGAGTTCGGCAGGCAGCCCCTGGAGGCGGCCTCGATCGCCTTCCTGGGCCCGGCCGTGGGCTCCCTCGTCCGACCCTTCGGCGGGTGGCTCGCCGACCGGGTCGGCGGGGCCCGCGTCACGGTGTTCTGCTTCCTCGGCATGACCGCGGCCAGCCTGCTGGTGGTGCCGGCCCTGGCCTGGTCCAGCCTCTCGGCGTTCATCACGGTGTTCGCGGTGCTGTTCGTCCTGACCGGGCTGTGCAACGGATCGACCTACAAGATCATCCCGGCGGTCTACGCGGCACGGGCCCGGGACCTGGTGGACCGGGGCGCCTCACCCGAGTGGGCGCGTGCCGAGACCAACCGCACCTCCGGGGTCCTGCTCGGTCTGATCGGCGCGGTCGGTGCTCTCGGTGGGGTGGTGGTCAACCTGGCGCTGCGGGAGTCGCTCGCGCGGATGGACTCAGCGGTGTGGGCCTTCGCGCCGTTCGCAGCCTTCTACCTGTTGTGTGCCCTCGTCACCGGGGCCGCCTACCGGCGCCGCCCGGGCCGCGCGTCCGTTCCCGTGCGGGGCGTGGGCGGTGTCCGCGCGTCCGCCTCCGTGCGGTGACCGCGGCGGGTTGCCCGCACAGGGCGGCCCGCCGGGGCCGCGCGCCGGGTGCCGGTGCGCCGCGGCGGTGCGCGAAGATGGGCACATGCGTCTGAGGATCTTCATCGAGCCCCAGCAGGGGGCCACCTACGGGGACCAGCTCGCCATCGCCCGGGCGGCGGAGGAACTGGGCTTCGACGCCCTGTTCCGCTCCGACCACTATCTGCACATGGGCGGCCGCGCCACTGGCCTGCCCGGCCCCACCGACGCGTGGATCACCCTCGCGGGCCTGGCACGGGAGACCTCCCGGATCCGCCTGGGCACGCTCATGAGCGCCGCGACCTTCCGCCTGCCCGGCCCCCTCGCCATCGCCGTCGCCCAGGTCGACCGGATGAGCGGCGGGCGCGTGGAGTTCGGGTTCGGTACGGGCTGGTACGAGGCCGAGCACGCCGCGTACGGGATCCCCTTCCCCGGCCTGCGCGAGCGCTTCGACCGCTACGAGGAGCAGTTGGAGATCGTCACCGGGCTCTGGGAGACACCGGAGGGCGGGTCGTTCCGCTACGAGGGCGGGTACTACCGTCTGGGGGAGGGGCCCGCCCTGCCCAAGCCGGCGCAGGCGCCGCGCCCGCCGGTGCTGATCGGCGGCGCGGGAAAGAGGCGCACCCCCCGTCTGGCCGCGCGGTTCGCCGACGAGTACAACGTGCCGTTCGCCTCGCCCGAGGAGACCGCGGCCGCGTTCGAGCGCACCCGTACGGCGGTGCGCGCCGCCGGAAGGGAGGCGCCCATGGTCTACTCGGCGGCACAGGTGCTGTGTGCGGGCCGAAACGAGGCGGAGGTCTCGGACAGGGCCGACCGGATCGGCCGCGAGGTCGGCGAGCTCCGCCGCAACGGGCTGGCGGGCGGGCCGGACGAGGTCGTGGACCGGATCGGCGCGTTCGGCGAGGCGGGTGCCGACCGGATCTACCTTCAGGTTCTGGACATGGCCGACCTCGACCACCTGGAACTGGTGGCCGCGAAGATCGTGCCGCAGCTCGGTTGAGGGAGGCGTTCGAAGGGGGGCGGCGCGGGAGGCCGGGAGGCCACCCGATAACTTGATATCGAGATATGAGTTGGATACCTTGACGTCAAGATAACAGCGGGGTTCCCCCCGGTCCGCTCAGGGTTCGGGTGTGTGGACGCGACCGCTTGCCCGCGCCCGGGCCCCGGCGGACGCCCCGCGGACCGCGGGGCTGACGACCGGCGGCGCGTGGTGTCGCCGCGGGTCATCGTCGGCCCTGTGGAGCGACCGGAGGCGGTGGAGGGCGGCCCGTGGCCCTCCGGGCCCCGGTCGGGGCCGCCCCGGCAGGCCCCGCACCAGGCCTACGGCCGAGAGGCCGGGAACACAGTGGCGAGATACAGGAGGCAGACACCGTGTCCGCGAACAGCTTCGGCGCCCGTGACACGTTGCGCGTTGGCGACGAGTCGTACGAGATCTTCCGGTTGGAGTCCGTTGAGGGCGCCGACCGGCTTCCCTACAGCCTGAAGGTGCTGCTGGAGAACCTCCTGCGCACCGAGGACGGCGCCAACGTCACGGCGGACCACATCCGCGCCCTGGGCCAGTGGGATCCGAAGGCCCAGCCCAACCAGGAGATCCAGTTCACCCCCGCCCGGGTGATCATGCAGGACTTCACCGGCGTCCCCTGCGTCGTCGACCTCGCCACCATGCGCGAGGCCGTACGCGACATGGGCGGCGACCCCGACAAGATCAACCCGCTGGCCCCGGCCGAGCTGGTGATCGACCACTCCGTCGTCGTCGACCTCTTCGGCCGCCCCGACGCCTTCGAGCGCAACGTCGAGATCGAGTACGAGCGCAACTACGAGCGCTACAAGTTCCTGCGCTGGGGCCAGACCGCCTTCGATGAGTTCAAGGTCGTCCCGCCCGGCACCGGCATCGTGCACCAGGCCAACATCGAGCACCTGGCGCGCGTCACCATGAGCCGCGGCGGCCAGGCCTACCCCGACACCTGTGTCGGCACCGACTCGCACACCACCATGCAGAACGGCCTGGGCATCCTGGGCTGGGGCGTGGGCGGCATCGAGGCCGAGGCCGCCATGCTCGGCCAGCCGATCTCCATGCTCATCCCGCGCGTGGTCGGCTTCAAGCTCTCCGGCCAGCTCGCGCCCGGCACCACCGCCACCGACCTGGTGCTCACCATCACCGAGATGCTCCGCGAGCACGGCGTCGTCGGCAAGTTCGTCGAGTTCTACGGCGAGGGCGTCTCCTCGGTGCCGCTGGCCAACCGCGCCACCATCGGCAACATGAGCCCGGAGTTCGGCTCCACCGCCGCGATCTTCCCGATCGACGACGAGACCATCCGGTACATGAAGCTCACCGGACGCTCCGCCGAGCAGGTCGCCCTGACCGAGGCCTACGCCAAGGCCAACGGCTTCTGGCACGACCCGTCCGTGGAGCCCCAGTACTCCGAGTACCTGGAGCTGGACCTGGGCCGGGTCGTCCCGTCCATCGCCGGCCCCAAGCGCCCGCAGGACCGCATCGCCCTGTCGGAGGCCAAGCCGACCTGGCGCCACGACGTCCAGAACTACGTCGCCGACGACGAGGCGGGCGAGGAGTCCTTCCCGGCCTCCGACGCCCCGGCCCAGAGCGCGGACGGCCGCCCGTCCCGCCCGGTCAAGGTCACCATGGCGGACGGCACCGAGACCGAGATCGACCACGGCGCCGTCGTGATCGCCGCGATCACCTCCTGCACCAACACCTCCAACCCCTCGGTCATGCTCGGCGCCGCCCTGCTGGCCAAGAAGGCGGTGGAGAAGGGCCTGTCCCGCAAGCCGTGGGTCAAGACCTCCATGGCCCCCGGGTCCAAGGTCGTCACCGACTACTACGAGCGCTCCGGCCTGACCCCGTACCTGGACAAGCTGGGCTTCAACCTGGTCGGCTACGGCTGCACCACCTGCATCGGCAACTCCGGCCCGCTTCCGGAGGAGATCTCCAAGGCCGTCCAGGACAACGACCTCGCGGTCACCTCGGTCCTGTCCGGCAACCGCAACTTCGAGGGCCGGATCAACCCGGACGTGAAGATGAACTACCTGGCCTCGCCGCCGCTGGTGGTCGCCTACGCCCTGGCCGGGTCCCTCGACGTGGACATCACCACCGAGCCCCTGGGCATCGGCAAGGACGGCGAGCCGGTCCACCTGGCCGACATCTGGCCCTCCGCCGAGGAGATCCAGGAGGTCATGGACGCCGCGATCGCCTCCGACATGTACGAGAGTGCCTACGCCGACGTCTTCGCCGGCGACGAGCGCTGGCGCTCGCTGCCCACGCCCACCGGCAACACCTTCGAGTGGGAGGGCGAGTCCACCTACGTCCGCAAGCCCCCCTACTTCGAGGGCATGGCCGCCACCCCGGCACCGGTCACCGACATCACCGGGGCCCGCGTCCTGGCCAAGCTGGGCGACTCGGTCACCACCGACCACATCTCCCCGGCCGGTGCCATCAAGCCGGGCACCCCGGCGGCCGAGTACCTCAAGGCCAACGGCGTCGAGCGCAGGGACTTCAACTCCTACGGCTCCCGCCGCGGCAACCACGAGGTGATGATCCGCGGCACGTTCGCCAACATCCGCCTGCGCAACCAGCTCGCACCGGGCACCGAGGGCGGCTACACCCGCGACTTCACCCAGTCCGATGCTCCGGTCTCCTTCATCTACGACGCCGCGCAGAACTACGCCGAGCAGGACACCCCGCTGGTCGTCCTGGGCGGCAAGGAGTACGGTTCGGGCTCCTCGCGCGACTGGGCGGCCAAGGGTACCCGCCTGCTGGGCGTGCGCGCCGTCATCACCGAGTCCTACGAGCGCATCCACCGCTCCAACCTGATCGGCATGGGCGTGCTGCCCCTCCAGTTCCCCGAGGGCCAGTCCGCGGACTCCCTCGGCCTGACCGGTGAGGAGACCTTCTCCATCACCGGCGTGACCGAGCTGAACGAGGGCCGCACGCCGAGCACGGTGAAGGTGGCCACCGACACCGGCGTCGAGTTCGACGCCGTGGTGCGCATCGACACCCCCGGAGAGGCCGACTACTACCGCAACGGCGGCATCCTGCAGTACGTGCTGCGCCAGCTCACCGCGGAGTAGTCGCCCACAGGACTCCGCCCGTGCCCACCAGGCGCGCCGCGCGGATACCGCGGGGCCGCCACCGTCCGACCGACGGTGGCGGCCCCGTCCCTCTTCGACCGGAACCGGCCACGGGGCCTCCCGGGCACCGGTTGGTGACGGCGCGTGGCTATAGTGCCCTGTGATCGGTCGTGGGGAGGAGCCCCCGGCCATGACCGCTCGACCGAGGAGCGGGGCCTGCCGTGGACGAAGCCCAGTACGGACCGGACCCGGCACGGGATCGGACCGACCGGTCCGTCGGAGACTTCCGGCTGGTGCGCTCGCTGGGGCGCGGCGGGTTCGGCGAGGTGTTCCTGGGCGAGGCTCCCGACGGCACCCGCGCCGCTGTGAAGGTCCTGCACAGCAGTTGGGCGGGCGACGCCGAGACGCGCCGCCGGTTCACCGCCGAGGTGGAGCAGGCGCGCCGGGTGAGCGGGTTCTGCATCGCCTCGATCCTGGACGCCGACCCGGAGGCGGCCCGGCCGTGGGTCGCCACGGAGTTCATCGACGGCCCCACGCTGCACGCCGCGGTGGCCAAGGACGGGCCGCGCACCGGTGCCGACCTGCACCGGTTGGCGGTGTCCACGGCCACGGCGCTGGCGGCGATCCACGCCGCTGGGGTGGTGCACCGGGACCTGAAGCCGGAGAACATCATGCTGGCCCCGGACGGGCCGCGGGTGATCGACTTCGGCATCGCCAAGGCCGTGGAGTCCTCCTCGGTGACCGCCAGCGGCCTGGTGGGCACCATCGGGTACATGGCCCCCGAGCAGTTGGAGGGCAACCGGCTCACCACCGCCGTGGACGTCTTCGCGTGGGGCGCGGTCATGGTCTACGCCGCCAGCGGGAGCCAGGCCTTCCCCGGCCCCACCCAGGCCTCCCGCATCATGCGCATCCTGAGCGCCGAACCCGAACTCGGGCCGCTCTCGGGCGGGCTGCGCGATATCGTCCTCTCCTGCCTGGAGAAGGACCCCGAGCGCAGGCCGGACGCGGCCGCGCTGCTCACCCTTCTGGTCGCGGCGCCCTCGGACGGCTCCCGTACCGCAACCGCATCGGGGACCGGTGCGGCCTCCGAGGCCGCCACCCGGATCGGTGTGGACCGCACCCGGATCGACGGCGGCGCCTCCGCCCGGGTCGACCCCACCCGGATGGAGCCCCCGGCCCGGATCGACCCCACCCGCGCCTACACCCGCTTCGCCCCCGAGGCCTCCGGCCCGAAGGGGACCGGACCGGCCACCGGGGCCCCGCGGCCGCAGGACACGTTCGCGCGCGAGGGCGTTCCCCCTACCACTTCACCGGCGTACGGTTCACCGACCCCCGCTCCCTGGCCGAGGCCATGCAGCAGAACTGGAACGCCGCCGTCCGCGTGTTCAACGATCCACAGGAGCGGGCCGCCCTGGGCGCGTGGATCATGGACGACCTCGGCGACACAGACGTGGACCGCTCCCTGTTCCGCCGCCAGGCGGGCGACGCCAACCTGTCCCTGGCCTCCTTCATCGCCCAACTGCGCCCGGACCTGCCCCCGGTCTTCCGAGGGCGCGGTGCAGCCCCGGCGGACCTGGCCTCGCTGTTCGACGACCCCCGGCCGCTGTTCACGGGCGCGCCCATGGCCAACGAGATGGCCCTCCTGGCCCGACCGGACGTCCTGCGGATCATGGACGCCCACTCCATCGGCGATCCGGGCCGCCTCCGCCTGCTGGCCGACCACCTGGAGGAGGCCGAACGCGTCGGTATCGGCTTCCACCGCCACCTCGCCGACCAGTTGGTCGGATGGGGCTCGTCCCAGGTCGGTGCCGATCCCGCGCTCATCCTCACCTTCCTGCTCCACCCCGAGCGGATGGTGCGGCCCGTGACCGGCGGGGACCGGGAGCTCTCCGCCTGGGTCGACATCCTCTGGGGCCGTGTCGAGGCCGGTCCGCCACCCGCCTGCGCCGGGATCGTCGCCGTGGTGTACCGGTCCGTACCCGTGCTGCGCGGACTCGCCGCGCAGCAGTGCGACTGGGAGCGGCGCCTCACCGAGGCGCAGGCCAGGAACGAGGCGCTGATGAGCGGGTTCGTGTTGCAGACGCGCCTGACACTCGCGCTGGAGATCTGCCGGTACGCCCTCATCGGCCTGGTGCTCGGCATTGGTCTGGTCTTCGCCGAGGTCCTGTTGGAGGACCTCGGCGGCGGCGACTTCGTCCCCGACTGGGCGGTGAACCTGCTGCTGTGGATCGGCATCCTCGGCCTGGCCGGCGTGGTCGTCGTCGGCACCGTGCTCAGGGTGGCGTGCGGCGGCCCGGTCCGCCGCAAACGGCGGGTCTGGGAGCTCCAACAGTCCAACGGCGAGTTGCCGCAGCTCACCTCGGGGGTCCAGCGGATCCGCGCCGACCTGGAGCGGGCGCGGCGCATCTGCGCCCCCTGACCGCGCTGCGCCCGCGGATCTGCGGCCGCCGGGGCCGTGGAACCGAGGGCAGCGCGGGCGAAACGGACTCCGTTCTACGAACGTCCGGTATGGGGGGTTATGCTCTGCGCATGCACGTCCCCTTCCCCCTCCGCCCTCTGGCCTGGGTGTTCGTCCTCCTGGCGGCGGCGCTCACCCTCGTCGCCCCGGCCTCCGCCGAGCCCGTCGACGGTGCCGTTCCCGAACAGGTGACGCTGGCCGCGCACTACGCCGGTCTGCTCTCGGGGGAACCCGAGGGGGCGGCGGTCGTCGTCGACCGGGCCACGGGCGGCCCCGTCCGGCATACGGAGATCCGCGAGGAGCTGCACGCCGTCTTCGACCCCTTGGAGGTCCCCTACTACGTGGTGGTCACCCCGTTCGTCGGAGCGGGCACGCCGGGGGGCATGGACGAGATCCTGCCCGCGGTGCACGACCGGATCGGTGCCGACGGGTTCTACGCCGTCCTGGCCCCCGAGGGGAACCCCGTCGAGATGCGCGCCTACGGCGTCGACGTGCCGGTGCGGGCCGCGACCGACGCGGTGCGCGATGACCCCGGCCTGGACTACGACGCCCCCGTCACCGAGGTCTCCCGGGTCCTGGCAGCGGCCCTGGCCGACCCCGCCGTGGCCGGGGAGGCCGCCGCGGAGCGCGAGCGCGCCGAGCGCGTCCCGCAGGGCTGGCAGGACTTCCTCGACGACATCGACCCCGCACGCTTCAACGGCCCGGAGAACCTCGGCTTCCTCGTCGGAGGCGTCGCCGGGTTCTCCCTCACCGTCGGCGGCTGGATGGTCTGGCGCAGCGTCCGGCGCGCCAGGCTCCTGCCCGCCGTGGCCGCCGCGCTGGGATCGGTCGCTGTCGCGGTCGCCGCGGTGGCCGGGCCCTACCCGTACGTGCTGAACGCGCCCGTCGGTGAGCACGAGGTCGCCGATCCGATGGAGCTGGTCCGGCTGGAGGAGCCCTACGTGCTCTCCACCGAGCGTGTCGAGTACGTCGCCGGCCGGCTGGCCGAGGAGCCGCTGTACGTCGACCCCCTCTTCCGGGGGAGCCGGGAGGGCCTGGCCGCGCTCACCGGGGGCCTGGACGGCGCCGGGGCGCCGGTGTACGCCGCGGTGCTCAACGGCAGCAACCACGACGAGGCGGAGGGCGACCCCGAGGTGCTGGCCGCGGCACTGGCTTCGGTGGCCGACCGGGAGGGGTTCTACCTGGTCGCCGTGCCCGGGTTCGACTCCTCCACCGCCGTGGTCGGCGCCGCCGCCCACGGGCTGGAGATCGACGGCTCCGCGCTGTGGTTCTCCGTCTACGACATAGAGGAGGCCACCCCGGCCCGCGCCCTGACCCAGGCCGTCGCGGCCCTTGAGGAGGTGGAGTTCGGCAGCGCGAGCCGGTTCGAGCCCCTGTTCGCCGACGACGAGCCGAACCTGCCCGGCCCCAGGACGGAGCGCTACTGGTCGGGCGGCATGGTGGCCTCGGCGATCATCATCGGTCCGTTCCTGGCCGGCCTGGCGATCGGCGCCTGGTACCTGACCGCCCTCCTGTGGCGGGCGCGCCGCTCCGCACGCGCCGTCGTCGGCGACCGCGCACTGCGGCGGATGGCGCTGCGCGAGACCGGCAGGCTCGGCAGGGTCCTGGCCGACGGCGGACAGCGCGTCCCCGACGCCCTCATGCCGCAGGCCGAAGCCGCACTGATGCTCATGGACCGCGAACCGTCGGGGCTCGACCTGCTCGGCACGGTCGTCCTGTCCCGCCGTGTCCTGGCCGCCTCGGAGGAGGGGGCCTCCGAGAGCCCCGAACCGTGCTCCGTCAACCCGCTCCACCCCATGGCCACCGCGCGGGCGGCCCCGTTCCCCAGGGGCCAGGGCGGCAGGCCCATGCTGTGCGCGGACTGCGCCGCGCTCACCGCGGACCAGCGGGAGCGGCGCGTGCTCAAGCTGCGGACCCGTTCCACGGCGCACAGCTATATGTCGAAACCGAAGAGCCCGTGGATCCGTCACAGGTTCGGGGCCGACCGGCCCGACCGGATGCTGAGACGGCTGATGGAGGAGAGGGACCTTGTCCGCTAGAGAACGGGCCGCCCGTGTCCCGGCGCTGCTCGCCGCGGCGCTGCTGGCACCGCTGTTCACCGCGCTTCCGGTGGCGGCCGAGCCCACCGGCCCCGCCGCGGAGGAGCCGCCCACCCCCGCCCAGGTCCTGGCCGAGGCGCTGGCCGCCTCCCCCGTCCACGTCGATCCCGCCTTCGCCACGGCCTTTCCGGAGGCCCGGCAGGAGGGCGTGGCCGAGACGATCGCCCAGGGCGGGTTGGAGAACCTCTACGTCGTCGCCGTCCCGATCGTGGCAGGAGACGCCTGGGACGGCGACGCGTCCGCGCTCATCGCCGCCGTCCACGACCGCATGGGCGGGGGCGAGGCGCACTTCCTCGTCCACGACGGCCGGCGGCTCACCGGAGAGGACTTCGGACCGGCCGCCGGTTCCATGGGGCCCTCGCCCGCCTTCCACGGGTCGCTCACCGCCAGCTACCGGACCATGGGCCAGCAGGAGGCGGCCATGGCCGACGAGGTCGACATCGCCGTCGAGACCGCGCTGTCCGACGACCCCGAGGCCGTCTACGAGGCGGCGATCGCCGCTTACGAGGAGGAGCGCGGGGACACCTACGGATCGTTCCCGCCCAGGGGGTGGATGTCCTGGGCGGCGGGCGTCGGCGCGGCCGCCGCCGCGGTCCTCCTGGGGGCGGGGCTGTACCGGATCGCGTCCCGCAGCCGGAGGAGCCCCGTCGGCCTCGCCCAGCACGCGGCGTTCGACAACGCCGACCGGGCCCGTCTGGAGTCCCTGCACGCACGGGGAGAGCGCGACCTCGTCGAACTGGGCGAGCGCCTGAGCTCCGCGTCGGACGTGGCGGGACGGCACCTGGCCCGGGCCCTGGACGCCAGGGACGCCGCGGCCCGGGTCCACGACCGGATGGCCGCCGAGGGGCCGAACCTGGCCGACGCGGTCGGCGTCCTCGTCCTGCTCGACCTGGCCGAGGACGCCCTGGCCGGGCGGCGGACCCCGCGCCGCCCCTGCTACGCCAACCCGCTGCACGGCACCGACACCCGGCAGGTCCAGTGGCGGGAGTTCGGCGGGGAGCGGAGCATCCGCGTGCCCCTGTGCCGGGAGTGCGCCGCGGCCGTGCGCAAGCGGGTCCGTCCCACCGTCCTGCCCGACGAGCACGACGGGCGCGGTGTTCCCTACTATGAGGTGCCCGCGCGGGAAAGCGTGTGGGCGGCCACGGGGTACGGCACTCTCGCCGACGACCTCGTGCAGCGGATCCAGAGGGGCGACCACCGCCGCGCGTCGGACACGCGCTGACAGGCGAAGGCACACGAGCGAGCGAAGTGAGGGGCGGCAGGTCCGTGAACGACTCCGCGAACGGCCGGGAGACGATCGGCGGCTACCGGGTCGTCCGGCCGCTGGGCAAGGGCGGCTTCGGAGAGGTGTTCCTCTGCCAGGCCCCCGACGGGTCCCCGGCGGCGGTCAAGCTGCTGCACGCCACCTTCTCCGGCGACGAGGAGACGCGCCGCCGGTTCACCGCCGAGGTGGAGCAGGCGCGCCGGGTGAGCGGGTTCTGCATCGCCTCGATCCTGGACGCCGACCCGGAGGCGGCCCGGCCGTGGGTCGCCACGGAGTTCATCGACGGCCCCACGCTGCACGCCGCGGTGGCCAAGGACGGGCCGCGCACCGGTGCCGACCTGCACCGGTTGGCGGTGTCCACGGCCACGGCGCTGGCGGCGATCCACGCCGCTGGGGTGGTGCACCGGGACCTGAAGCCGGAGAACATCATGCTGGCCCCGGACGGGCCGCGGGTGATCGACTTCGGCATCGCCAAGGCCGTGGAGTCCTCCTCGGTGACCGCCAGCGGCCTGGTGGGCACCATCGGGTACATGGCCCCCGAGCAGTTGGAGGGCAACCGGCTCACCACCGCCGTGGACGTCTTCGCGTGGGGCGCGGTCATGGTCTACGCCGCCAGCGGGAGCCAGGCCTTCCCCGGCCCCACCCAGGCCTCCCGCATCATGCGCATCCTGAGCGCCGAACCCGAACTCGGGCCGCTCTCGGGCGGGCTGCGCGATATCGTCCTCTCCTGCCTGGAGAAGGACCCCGAGCGCAGGCCGGACGCGGCCGCGCTGCTCAACCTCCTGGTCACCATGCCCGCGGACGGCTCCTCCGCGGCGGTCGACACCACCCGCGTACAGGCGGCGGCACCCGAACCCACCGCCACCCCGGCTCCGGAACCGGTCCTGACAGGGGTTCCCTACCGGTTCAACGGTGGCGTCTTCACCGACCCGCGTGTCCTGGCGGAGGCGGTGCAGCGGGACTGGACGGCCGCGATCCGCCTCTTCAGCGACCACGGCGAACGCGCCGCCCTGGGGGCGTGGGTCGCCAAGGCCCTCGGCGGCGCTGACCCGGACCTCTTCGGCCCCGAGGCCAACGACGTCAACCTGGCGATCGCCTCCTTCGTCGCCCGGCTGCGCCCGGACCTGCCGCCGCTCTTCCGCGGCCAGGAGGTCACGCTCGCCGAGCTCGGCGAGCTGTTCCGCAGCGCGCACCCGCTGTTCACCGGGGCCCCCAGGGCCAACGAGATGGCGCTGCTGGCCCGCCCGACCGTACTGCGGGTCCTGGACGCCCACCACAGCGACGGCCCCGGCGAGCTGCTCCGGCTCGCCGACGACCTCGACCGCGCCGAGCGCGCCGGTGTGGAGTTCTACGGGCGCGTCGTCCAGGGGTCGCCCGGTGCGGGCCCCACGCGCGCCGAGGTCGACCCCGCGCTCATCCTCGTCTTCCTCCTCCACCCCGAACTGATGGTGCTGCCCGATCCGGGGGAGGACCCCGAGCTCATGCGGTGGGTCGGGGGCCTGTGGAACCAGGTCGAGGCGAGCCCCGGTCCGGTCGGCGCCGGGTACGCGGCCGCGGTCTACGGCGCGCTGCCCGCCATGCGGGCCCTGCTGCGGCAGCGGCGCGGCTGGGGCGGCCCCCCGCCCCCCGCCTACGGCCCTCCGGCCGGCCACTGGTAGCCGCCGGAGTGTCGCGCTGACCGGGGCGGTGCTTTGCGCGCATCATCGTGGAGCGGCGCACGGACACGATGAGCGGCTGGGGGCGACGGTGAGGCGAGGGGCGAACCTGAGGCTGTTCCTCCTGTTCGTGGTCGCCCTGCAATTCGGGTACCCGGTCTCCCAGTACGGCCAGATGTGGCTGGTGCTGTACCTGCTGCTGTACACCGGGATGATCGCCTTCGGTCTGCGGGTGGTCCACGAGGAGCGCGACCGCGTCCTGCCGGTGCTGGGCATCGGCACCGTGTTCGCCCTGTTCGCGGTGTGGGTGGCCGTGGACCCCGAGCACCCCGTCGCTGTGACCGGACAGCACGCCAGCGTGGCGGCCTTCCAGATCATGGTGATGTACTCGCTGATCAAGTTCGTCTACCGCCGTGGATCGGCCCGCAGTCTGGACCTGATCCTGGCCGCGATCAGCGTCTACCTGCTGATCGGCGGGCTGTTCGCGTCCGTGTTCGCCGTCGTGGAGTTCCTCGCTCCCGGCAGCTTCACCAGCACCTCGGGGCAGGTGCTGGCCTGGCAGCAGTTGATGTACTACTCCTACGTCACGCTGGCCACGCTGGGCTACGGCGACATCGTCCCCGTGGGCCCGTGGATGCGCTCGCTGGCCACACTGGAGGCGGTGATCGGAACGCTCTTCCTCACCACCGTCATCGCGCGCCTGGTCGGGATCTACACCGGGCACGGCGGCGACCGGGCCTGAACTCCCGACTCCTCCCGACTGCCACGGGCTCGCGTACCGGCTTGTCTTCAAGCCTTGTAACATGCCTTTCAGCGGCGTCGAAGCGCCGACAGGCCAACCGAGCACGAGGGGGAGCCGGGTGACCGACACCGCAGTGACGCCCGGGTCCCAGTCCGCGCTGCGTCGGGCCAACGAGCGCCGCGTCGTGGACGTGCTGCGCCGGCAGGGGACGTGCACCCAGGCCGAACTGGCCAGGGCGACCGGCCTGTCCGCCGCCAGCGTGTCCAACATCGTGCGCGGGCTGCGCGCCGCCGGCACGGTGTCGGTGCGCGACACCGCCTCCAACGGCCGCCGTGCGCGGGGGGTCACGCTCCTGCGCCCGCCGGGCACGGTACTGGCCATCGACTTCGAGGCGGACCGCCTCGGCATCGGGATCGGTGACAGCGAGGGCAACCTCGTGGCGCGCGAGCAGATCGACTACGACGTGGCCGCCGACCCCGGCCGCGGGGTCCGACGCGCCGCGTGGCTGGCGGAGACCACTCTCCAGGGCGCGCGCATCGACGCGGGCACGGTGTCGGCCGTGGTGGCCTCGGTACCCGGACCGATCGACCCCGCGACCGGGGAGGTGGGCCCGATCTCGTGCCTGCCCCGGTGGGCGGGCTTTCGGCCCGCTGAGGCGCTCGCCGAGCGCCTCGGGGCGCCGGTGCGGGCCGAGAACGACGCCAACCTCGCCGCCTTGGCCGAGCAGCGCCTCGGCGCGGGCGCGGGGGCCGAGCACCTGATCCACCTGGTCATCGGCGAGGGCGTGGGTGCGGGCATCGTCCTGTCCGGCGAGCCGTTCCCGGGCGCGGGCGGGACCGCAGGGGAGATCGGCCACATCGCCCTGGACCCGCGCGGGCCGGTGTGCCGGTGCGGCAACCGGGGCTGCCTGGAGACCTTCGTGGGCGCCCGCTACCTGCTCGGGATGCTGCCCCAGGACTTCGAGGTGGAGCGGGGCAGGGGCGGTCCGCGGATGTCCGACGTCGTCGCCGCCGCGCGCGGCGGCGACCCCGGGAGCCGCAGGATCGTCGCCGAGGCGGGTACCGCCCTGGGCCAGGGTGCGGCGATCGTCGCCAACCTCTTCAACCCCGACCGGGTGACTGTCGGCGGGCCGCTGGCCGAGGCCGGTGAACTGCTGCTGGAGCCGATGCGCCGGTCGATGGAGCTGGGATCCCTGGGCAGTGCCCTGGACCGGCTCACCCTCTCCGAGGGGGCGCTGGGCCGCGACGCGTCCCTGTACGGCGCCCTGTGGACGGCGGTGCGCACCGCGCACTGACGGGCGTGCGCGGTGATCGTCCAGGTCAGGGGCGCTTAACTGGGTGTTAATGGTTCGTTCGTTCCCTTAGCCTGCACATATCGTCACAGGTGACTTTTGCGGCTCTGACCTGCGCATATACTTTCTTCAAAGCTTGAACACATCTCTTGTAATGTTTCGGTTATGTGTTCAGGAGTTGACGGCAAGCCGTTGGCGGGGTCTACTTCTGCACAACATTCACGAGTGGCCCCGCTCACTCATCCCCCGTCAGAGAGGTATCCGCGTTGCGCACACGACGCCCCACCCCACGGACGGCCGCCGTCGGCCTGGCCGCGGCGACCGCCGCGTTCGCCCTCCTCGCCTCCGGTTGCTCCTCCCTCACCACCTCCGACGAGGACGTGGCGGGAGAGCAGGAGGCCCACAGTGTCGACGAGGGCTTCAAGGTCGGCCTCCTGCTGCCCGAGCTCCAGACCGCGCGCTACGAGGCCTTCGACCGACCCTTCTTCGAAGAGGCCCTGGCCGAGCTGTGCCCCGAGTGCGAACTCTCCTACGCCAACGCCGACCAGGACGTCGACCAGCAGCAGACCCAGGCCCAGGCCATGCTGACCGACGGAGTCGACGTCCTCGTCCTCGGCGCGGTCGACGCCGAGGCCGCGGCCGGCACCATCAACGAGGCCCAGTCCCAGGGCGTGCCCGTGGTCGCCTACGACCGCCTCGCCCAGGGCGGCGCGGACATGTACGTCTCCTTCGACAACGTCCGCGTCGGCGAGGTCCAGGGCGAGGCCCTCCTGGCGGCCCTGGAGGAGGAGGGCACGACCGGCGACGGCCAGATCGTCATGATCAACGGCTCGCCGACCGACCCCAACGCCGCCAGCTTCAAGGCGGGCGCGCACTCCGTCCTCGAAGGCCAGGTGGAGATCGGCCAGGAGTTCGACACCCCCGACTGGTCGCCCGACGAGGCCAACAGCCAGATGGAGGGCGCCATCACCTCACTGGGCGTCGACGAGATCATCGGTGTCTACTCGGCCAACGACGGCATGGCCTCGGGCATCATCTCCGCGCTGCGCAGCGCGGGCGTGGCCACCGAGGACCTGCCGCCCGTCACCGGCCAGGACGCCGAGCTGCACGGCATCCAGCGCATCATCGCCGGAGAGCAGTACATGACCGTCTACAAGGCGATCCGCCCCGAGGCCGAGATCGCCGCGAAGATGGCCGTGGCGCTGGCCACCGGCACCGACCTCGACGCGGGCGAGTACAGCCTCACCGACGTCGAGGACGCCGACGGCGAGAGCGTGCCCTCGATCCTGCTCGACCCCATCGCCGTCACCGAGGACGACATCCTCGACACGGTCGTCGCCGACGGGTTCTACACCGTCGAGGAGATCTGCACCGACGACTACGCCGACACCGACTTCTGCCAGGAAAACCTGTAAGGACCAGGTGAGACGCTCCGGTGGCGGGGGCGGGCCGCAACACCCCGGCCCGCCCCCGCCACCGCGGGGCGAGGAAAGAGACACGAGCACGATGAGCACACCCGTCCTGGAACTGTCCGGGATCTCCAAGACCTTCGGGGCCGTCCGGGCGCTGAGCGAGGTCGACTTCCACGTCGCGCCCGGGGAGGTCGTCGCCCTGCTCGGCGACAACGGCGCCGGCAAGTCCACCCTGGTCAAGGTCATCGCCGGCGCCCACGCCGCCGACAGCGGCGGGACCGTCTCCTGGGAGGGCGAACCGGTCTCCATCGATTCCCCCTCCGACGCCCAGCGGCTCGGCATCGCCACGATCTACCAGGACCTCGCCCTGTGCGACAACCTGGA
Organism: Nocardiopsis sp. LOL_012; assembly: GCF_048060475.1. Taxonomy (NCBI): domain Bacteria; kingdom Bacillati; phylum Actinomycetota; class Actinomycetes; order Streptosporangiales; family Nocardiopsidaceae; genus Nocardiopsis; species Nocardiopsis sp. LOL_012. Next base: position 47,919 of record NZ_JBHMIV010000022.1, read on the forward strand.
CATCGTCGCCAACCTGTTCCTCGGCAACGAGGAACTGCACTTCCCCGGCACCCTCGACGAGGTCGCCATGGAGAGCCGGGCCAGGGAGCTGCTCGACTCGCTCTCGGTGCGGATCCCCAGCCTGCGCGTCCCCGTCGCCTCCCTCTCCGGCGGCCAGCGCCAGATCATCGCCATCGCCCGCTCACTGCTGGGCCAGCCGCGCGTGGTCATGCTCGACGAGCCCACCGCCGCGCTCGGCGTCGCCCAGACCGCGCAGGTCCTCGACCTCATCGAGCGCCTGCGCGACCAGGGCCTGGGCGTCGTGCTGATCAGCCACAACATGGCCGACGTGCGCGCGGTCGCCGACCGCGCCGTGGTGCTGCGGCTGGGCCGCAACGCCGGAGACTTCCCCATCGCGGAGACCAGCTACGAGGAGATCGTGGCCGCCATCACCGGGGCCGCCGACAACCCGGTCACCCGCCGCTCCGAGCGCGCCGACACCCCGGCCGCGGCCACGAAGGACCACTGATGACCCAGCAGACACACCTCACCAGCGAGGCACCCGACACGGGCTCGGCACCGGCCCCGGCCGACCCCCGACTGCTCACCACTGCCGCCTCCCCACGGGGATGGCTCCAGGCGGTCAGGCGCAACCTGCGCGGGGGCGAGCTCGGCCCGCTTCCCGTCATCGTCGGGCTGATCCTCATCGCCGTCGTCTTCCAGTCGATGAACGACCGGTTCCTGTCCCCGCAGAACCTGTCCAACCTGACCGTGCAGATCGCCGCCATCGGCCTCATGACCACCGGTGTGATCATGGTGCTGCTGCTGGGCGAGATCGACCTGTCCGTCGGCTCGGTCGCCGGTCTGGCCGCGGGCGTCCTCGGCGTGCTCGCGGTGCGCTACGGCGTCAACGAGTGGCTGGCCATCCTCATCGCCGTCGTCGCGGGCCTGCTCGTGGGCCTGCTGCACGGGGTGATCTTCGCCAAGGTCGGGGTCCCGGCCTTCGTCGTCACCCTCGCCGGGCTCCTGGGGTGGCAGGGACTGCACCTGTTCCTCATGGGCCAGGACGGCTCCATCAACACCAGCCCCAACGGGCCGATCGCCCTGCTCACCCAGACCTACTTCGTCCCGCTCGTGGGCTGGGGCGTCGTCGCGATCGCCCTGGCCTGCTACCTGGTGTCGGTCCTGGCCGCCGAGACCAAGCGCCGCAAAGCCGGGCTCCCCTGCAAGAAGGCCCCGGAGGTGGCCCTGCGCACCCTCCTGCTGGCCCTGCCGCTGGCGGGCGGCGCGTGGGTGCTCAACCAGTACAAGGGCGTGCCGCTGGCCTTCCTCATCTTCGTCGGCTTCGTGGTCGCGCTGGACCTGGTACTGCGCAAGACCCGCTACGGCCGCATGGTCTACGCGGTCGGCGGCAACGCCGAGGCCGCCCGGCGCGCCGGCATCGACGTGGACTTCATCCGCGTGTCGGTCTTCGCGATCGCCTCCGCCCTGGCATCCCTCGGCGGGATCATGCTCGTCTCGCGCAACTTCGCGGCGAGCGTGTCCACCGGAGCCGGCGAGGAGCTGATGATGGCGATCGCCGCCGCGGTCATCGGCGGCACCAGCCTCTTTGGCGGGCGCGGCAACGCCTACTCCGCCCTGCTGGGCGGTCTGGTCCTGGGCGCGATCTCCTCCGGGCTCCTGCTCCTGCAGATGGACACCTCGGTCCGGTTCATGATCACCGCCGCGGTGCTGCTGGTCGCGGTCATCCTGGACGCGGCGTCGCGCCGCGGCAGGAAGACCCACGCCCGGGGCGGCGCCTGACCCGCGCCACGGGAGGGCCGCGCGGAGGCGGCGGGAGGGCTCCCGGCCAGGGGCCCTCCCGCTCCGCCTCAGGCCGTGCACGGAGGCGGATATCGGTCCGCCTATCTCCGAATCCCTACCGGTTGGGTCGACATATAGCTTCGGCGCGTTATGTACACAGATCTTCTCCAGCCCAGCGCGTCCGGCCTGCTCGGAGCGGCAGACACGTGGGTCTTCGTCGCCGTCGCCGGGACCGCCGTCCTGGCCGGCGCGATGGTGCAGAGCACCGTCGGTGTGGGCCTGGGCCTGGTCGCCGCGCCGATCATCACCTTCCTCGACCCCGCGCTCATGCCCGGGGCGATGCTCATCGCCGCTGCCCTGCTGCCCATGCTCACGCTCCTCCAGGAATGGCGGCACGTGGACTGGGGCGGTGTGGCGTGGGGGCTCCCGGCCCGGATCCCCGGGACCGCGCTGGGGGTCTGGGTGGTCGCCGTCCTCGACCCCCGCGCCCTGGCCGCCGTGGTCGGGGCCATGGTGCTCGCCGCGGTGGCGCTGTCGGTGTGGTCCTTCCGCGTACGGATCACCCCCGTCTCCAGCATGGTCGCCGGATGCCTGTCCGGGTTCGCGGGGACCTCCACCTCGGTGGGCGGACCGCCGATGGCCCTGCTCTACCAGCACGAGCCGCCCGAACGGGTGCGGGCTACCCTGGCGGCGTTCTTCCTGTTCGGGGTCACGGTCTCGCTGTGCGCTCTGGGCCTGGGCGGCCAGATCGACACCCGCACCACCGTGGTGGGCCTGAGCGCCATCCCCTGCGTGGGCGCCGGGTTCGTCCTGGGCAACGTGGTCCGCCGGAGGATCGACGCCGCCCGGCTGCGGGTGGTGATGCTGTCCGTGGTCACGGTCTCGGCGACCGGACTGCTGGTCCACGCAGCCCTGGGCTAGGCTGTGCTTTTTCGAACCTCCGCTCCGCTTCGGCCCGCCCGTCGCCCGCCACCACCCTCAAACGCCGCCTTCGGCGCGGTTCCCTCTCCCTCGGACGCCCGTGGAACGGGAACCTTCGGCACCTACGGCGTGTTCACTCGTCCCTCGCGAACCCGCCTCCGGCACCTCCGCCAGCCCCGTGGGCGCCCTCGCAACCCCCCTTGCGATGCGGCACCGCGTTCAAAGACAGCTCCCAGGAGAACCGGGTACGACCCGAGGGCATCGGACCATAGACTCAAGTATGTGTACTTGTCGGTAGTCACCTCCGGGCAGGACGGACGCCAGATACGGTGGAGTCGACCGACACGCTGGACGAGGGGACTGACGAGACGGTGGCACTGTTCGAGTCGATGAACGACCCGGAGGCCCTCAAGCGGCTTCCGGCCGACCGGCTTCCGGCGCTGGCGCGGGAGATCAGGGACTTCCTGATCGACTCCTGCTCCCAGACCGGCGGTCACCTCGGCCCCAGCCTCGGGGTCGTCGAGCTGACCATCGCGCTGCACCGGGTGTTCGACTCGCCCAAGGACCCCATCCTGTTCGACACCGGGCACCAGGCCTACACGCACAAGATCCTCACCGGGCGCCACGACTTCAGCGCGCTCAAGTCCGAGGGCGGCCTGTCCGGCTACCCCTCACGCGCCGAGTCCGAACACGACTTCATCGAGAACTCGCACGCCTCCACAGCCCTGTCCTACGCCGACGGCATGGCCAAGGCCAACGAGGTGCGGGGCCGTGACGACCGCACCGTGGTCGCGGTGATCGGGGACGGTGCCCTCACCGGCGGCATGGCCTGGGAGGCGCTCAACAACATCGCTGACAAGCGCAATCGGCGCCTGGTCGTCGTCGTCAACGACAACGGCCGCTCCTACTCGCCCACCAGGGGCGGCATCGCCGAACACCTGGCCTCCCTGCGGCTGGCCCCCGGCTACGAGCAGGCCCTCGACCTGGCCAAGAGCACGCTCAACCGGACCCCCGTCGTCGGACAGCCGCTGTACGAGGCCCTCCACGGCCTCAAGAAGGGCGTCAAGGACGCCATCCAGCCGCAGATGATGTTCGAGGACCTGGGCCTGAAGTACCTCGGCCCCGTCGACGGCCACGACGAGCCGGCCCTGGAGAAGGCGCTGCGCCGCGCCCGCGACTTCGGCGGCCCGGTGATCGTCCACTGCATCACCCAGAAGGGCAAGGGCTACCCGCCGGCCGAGAACCACGAAGAGGACCAGTTCCACGCCCCCGGGCCCTTCGACGTCGACACCGGCCTGGCCAAGCCCGGGCCCAAGGCCGTCAAGTGGACCGCGGTCTTCGCCGACGCCATGGTCGAACTCGGCGCCGAGCGCGAGGACGTCGTCGCCATCACCGCGGCCATGCTGCACCCCACCGGCCTGAACAAGTTCGCCGAGGCCTACCCCGACCGCGTCTTCGACGTCGGCATCGCCGAACAGCACGCCGCCACGTCCGCGACCGGCATGGCCATGAACGGCCTGCACCCCGTCGTGGCCGTCTACGCCACGTTCCTCAACCGGTGCTTCGACCAGGTGCTCATGGACGCGGCCCTGCACCGGCAGGGGGTCACCTTCTGTCTGGACCGCGCCGGTGTGACGGGCAACGACGGCCCCAGCCACAACGGCATGTGGGACATGTCGATCCTCCAGGTGGTGCCGGGCCTGCGCCTGGCCGCGCCGCGCGACGCCGAGCGACTGCGCACGCTGCTGCGCGAGGCCGTCGCGGTCGAGGACGCCCCCACGGTCGTGCGCTACCCCAAGGGCGCGGTCGCCGAGCACCTCGACGCCATCGGCAGGGTCGGCTCCATGGACCTGCTCCGCGCGGGCGCCGACGGCGACCGCGCCGCGGACCTGCTCATCGTCGGTGTCGGCTCCATGGCCCAGACGGCCTGCGAGGTCGCCGACCGGATGGCCGCCCAGGGCATCGGCGTCACCGTCGTCGACCCCCTGTGGGTCAAACCCCTGGACCGGGCCCTGGTCGACGAGGCCGCCAGGCACAGCGTGGTGGCGGTCGTGGAGGACAACGGCCGCACCGGTGGCGTCGGCGACGCCGTGGCCCGGCTGCTGCGCGACCACGGCGTCGACGTGCCCGTCCGCACGTTCGGCATCGAACAGGAGTTCCTCGACCACGCCAAGCGCGACCGCATCCTCCAGCAGCAGGGCCTGACCCCCCAGGAACTGGCCCGCAAGCTCACCGAGACCGTCTCCCGTCACACCGAGGGCACCGGAGGCCGGGAACTGGCCGGCGAGAAGGCCTGACCCGACTCCGGCGGGCACGGGTACGCGCGCAGGGCCATCGCAGGGACCCCCTCCGCGCGTACCCGGAGCCGACCCTCTCCGGTGCTGCGAGAATGGGTCCATGACCTCTCCCGACCCCGAGCAGCAGCACACCGAGGCGGCAGGGCCCCTCCGGGTGGCCGTCATCGGCTCCGGCCCGGCGGGCGTCTACGCCGCCGACGCCCTCACCCGCCAGAGCCGTGTCCCCGTCCGGGTGGACGTCATGGACCGCCTACCCACCCCCTACGGCCTGGTGCGCTACGGGGTCGCCCCCGACCACACCAGGATCAAGGGGGTGGCGCGGGTGCTGCGCACGGTCCTGGAGCACCCGCACGTGCGCTTCGTCGGGGGCGTGGAGTTCGGCTCCGACCTCACCCGCGAGGACCTGGCCCGCTCCCACCACGCCGTCGTCTACGCCACCGGGGCCTCCGTGGACCGCCGGATGGGCGTGCCGGGGGAGGACCTGCCCGGCAGCGTCGCCGCCACCGACTTCGTGAACTGGTACTGCGGCCACCCCGACAGCGAACTGGAGCGGTTCGTCCTGGACTCGGAGGAGGTCGCCGTGGTCGGCGCGGGCAACGTCGCCCTCGACGTGGCCCGCCTCCTGCTCAAGACCGCCGACGAGCTCCGGCACACCGACATCCCCCAGCCCGTGCTGGACGCCCTCGCCGCTAGCCGTGTGCGCACAGTCCACCTGCTGTCCCGGCGCGGCCCCCTCCAGGCGAAGTTCACCGCACCCGAACTGCGCGACCTGCTCGCGCTGCCCGGGGCGGACGTGCTGGTGGACCCCGGCCAGGTCGACATCGACCCGGCCCGGGTCAGCGGCGGCTCCCCGGAGCCGAGCCGGGTGGCGCGCGCGGCCCGCACCAACCTGCGCCTGCTCTCGCAGCAGGCGGGCCGTCCCCCGCGCGGGCTGCCCCGCCGCCTGCGCCTGCACTTCTGGGCCAGGCCGCAGGAGGTCCTGGGCCCCGACCGGGTCCGGGGCGTGCGGGTGGAGCACACCCGGATGGACGCCGACGGCCGTCTGGTGGGCACCGGCACCGGGGAGGACCTGGCGGTGGGCATGGTGCTGCGCTCGGTGGGCTACGCGGGAGCCCCTCTGCCGGACGTGCCCTTCGACCCGGTGGAGCGCACCGTTCCGCAGGAGGCGGGGCGTGTGCTGGGACCCGAGGGGCGGCCCGTGCCCGGCGACTACGTGGCCGGGTGGGCCAAACGGGGTGCCACCGGTGTGATCGGCACCAACAAGTCCGACGCCGCCGCGACCGTGCGCTCCCTCCTGGAGGACGCCCCCGGCCTGTGCGCCGCACTGCCCGAGCCCGTGCCCCTGGAACGGGTCCTGGACGAGCGCGGCCTCGCCCACAGCGGCTACGGCGACTGGCTGCGCATCGACACCGCGGAGGCGGAGCAGGCCGAGGAGCTCGGCCGCGGCGAGCGCGTCAAACTGCACGGCTGGCGGGCCTACCGCGACGTGATCGAGCGGGGTGGGGCTCAGGAGACCCGGGAGGACTCCGCGTCGTAGGTGTTGCAGCCGTCGACGGTCTCCTGGGACCACCCCTGCTCGAACCAGTGGGAGCGGTTCGCCGCGCTTCCGTGGCTGTCGAGGTCGCCACCGCCGTTGAGGTAGGTGTTGACCACCCGCAGGGCGTCCTCGTCTCCGGTGATCGCGCGCATCCCCGCCCCGGCCAGGCACTCCGCCTGCAGTTCGGAGCGCCGCAGCATCTCCTGGTCGGAGTCCTCGCCGACCGAGGCGTGGGTGAGCTCGAACATGCCGGCCGCGTTCTGGATGTGGTGGCCGTACTCGTGCGCCATCAGCGCGAACCAGATCAGCTCGCGATCCTGTGGGGGGACGCCCGCGTCGACCGTGCGGACGCTGGGCAGCACCACAGTGATGCGCAGGGGATCGGGCTCGTAGTAGCCGAGGACGTAGGCGTCCGGATCGATGGGGACCGATCCGGGGGCGCTCCCGCTGACGCCGACCTCGGGGGCCTCCGGGAAGAGGCCAAGGCCGTTGAGGACCGGTGCCCACAGGGTGTCCAGGCACTCCCCGGTGACCTCGGCGAACTCCAGCCAGGACGCGTCCGAGTCCACGTCCAGGTCGGGCAGCTCGCAGGTGGCGCCCGTTGGCATCGGAGCCGAGTACAGGGGGTGGTCGACGAGGTCGACGGAGGCGGGTTCGGGGACGCCGGTCAGGTTCCGGTCGTAGTACAGGGCCAGGTCGGCTCCGCCGGTGGGGGGGTCCTCACGCGGGGTGCTGACCAGGACCACGACACTGGCGGCGAGTGCCGCCCCCGCGACCGTTAGCGCGACGGCCGTACTGAACAGGACGTTCCTGGCGCCGCTGCGCCGCGGGCGTGGCGGGGGCCACCCCGGCTGCGGCACCCACCCCTGGTGGTACGGCGGGGGCCAGGGGCCGGTCGCGGGACCCTGAGGGGGAGGGGGGCCGGGAAAGGGCGGGGGAGCCGAGGGGAGGCCCCGGGGCGCGGCGGCCGATCCGGGCGCTACCCAGGGGCCGGTCCGCTCGGGCGGGGGGTCCTCGCTCCCGGTCCGCTCACCGGGTGGGTTCTCCACGGGGGGTCGTCCTCGCTCTCGTGCGGGTGCGCGCTGGGGGGCCGAATCCGTGAATCCGGCGAACATGACGAAACTCCAGTATGGGGTCTGTTCGGGAGCGTCTGGTGCTCAGGGGGCATGTAGGGCGCAGAGCACACACAGGCCCCGCCGACACGTCCGCCGAAAAGTGTGGTATCGCGCACAGTCCGCCCCCGGGCGCGGGCCCCCGACCGGCCCCCGCCCACGTGAACTGCGGTTTCACCGCACGATACTTCCGACATGACACTGATGCGGCGATAGGCCGCATCAGTCCCCCTTACGCGCCGGTAGCGTAACCGTCGCACGTTCGGCCAACACCGGCCGCGCGGTCCACCGCTGCACTGAGGGGGCGTCGGATGTCGGCACAAACGGGGCTCTTCGGACGGCTGGGGGCCGCCGTCCACCGGCGGCGGTGGTGGGTGCTGGCGGCCACCGCGCTCTTCGCCGCCTTCTCGGCGGTCTGGGGCTCGGGGGTCTTCTCCGACGTCGGCGACAGCGGTTTCGAGGACCCGGGGTCGGAGTCCTACCGCGCCACACGCCTGCTGGAGGACGGACTCGGCCACGACGGGGCCGACCTCGTCGCCGTCTTCCGCAGCGACGAACTGGAGGTGACCGACCCCGACTTCGCGGACGCGGTCGCGGGCGTCACCGGCGACCTGCCCGAAGACCTCGTCGCCGACTACGACACCTACCTCGACGCCGATCTCGGCGAGGTGGGACGGGGCATGCTCGTCTCCGAGGACGCCCACGCCACCTACGTTCCCGTCACCCTGGCCGGCGGGTCCCACGCCGAGCGTCTCCACCAGTACGGCGACGTCGCCGAGATCCTGGAGTCGGGCCCCCTGGAGACCCGCCTGGGCGGCTCCGTGGCGATCGAGAGCGAACTGTCGGAGAGTGCCGAGGCCGACGTCGTGCGCGCCGAACTCGTCACCCTCCCGGTCCTGCTCCTACTCCTGGTCGTCATCTTCGGCGGGCTCGTCGCCGGCCTGATGCCCCTCGCCGTGGGCGGGCTGGCCATCCTCGGCTCCCTCACCCTGCTGCGCGCCCTCACCCACGCCACCGAGGTGTCGGTGTTCGCCGTCAACGTCGCCACCATCCTCGGCCTGGGGCTGGCCATCGACTACGGCCTGTTCATGGTCAGCCGGTTCCGTGAGGAACTCGACCGCAGACAGCCGGTCCGCGACGCCGTCGCCCGCACCGTGGACACCGCGGGCCGCACCGTGGCCTTCTCCGGCATCACCGTCGGCATCGCCTTCGCCGGGCTCCTGTTCTTCCCCCAGCCCATCCTCAAGTCCATTGGCTGGGGCGGCATCGCCGTGGTCGTGTTCGATCTCCTCGCCGCGGTGGTCTTCCTGCCCGCACTGCTGTCGGTGACCGGACGGCGCATCGACCGGATGCGCCTGCCACTGCCGCGACTGCGCCCGCGCACGGCCCCCGGTGCGGTCGGCGGCTGGGAGCGCGCCGCCCGTACCGTGATGCGCTTCCCCGTGGTCTCGCTGCTGCTCGTCGGCGGTGTGCTGGTGGCGTTCGGCCTCGGCCTGTCGGACACCCGGCTGGGCTCGACCGACCAGCGCTACCTGCCCGAGGACTCCTCCAGCCGGATCGCCACCGAGGCGCTCGCCGACGACTTCCCCGGTGGAGGCACCGGCCGCCTCGATATAGCGGTCGTCGGTGAGGTCGACGACGAGGAGCTCCAGGAGTACACCGCGCGCCTGGCCGACCTGGCCCCCCAGGTGCGGCGGGCGGCGGTGGAGCGCACCGGTGAGGCGATCGCCCACGTGGTCCTCGCCTACGAGGGGGAGGCCGACGCGCCGGAGACCGCCGACCTGGTCGAGGACGTGCGCTCAGAGGAGCCGCCCGAGGGCGCCGATGAGGTGCTGGTGGGCGGTGCCGCCGCCATGCAGGCCGACAACGTGGCGGCCATCGTCGAGGCGATCCCGGCCACCGTGGGGTTCGTGGCCGCCGCCACGCTGGTCCTGCTGTTCCTGGCCTTCGGCTCCGTCGTGCTGCCGGTGAAGGCTGTGCTCATGGGCGCGCTGTCGTTGGGGGCCTCGCTCGGCGTGGTGATCTGGGCCTTCCAGGAGGGGGCGCTCTCGGCGATGCTGGGCTTCGAGGCTGTGGGCACGATCGACCCGACCTACCTGGTGCTGATCACGGTCGTGGCCTTCGGCCTGGCGATGGACTACGAGCTGTTCCTGCTCAGCCGGGTCCGCGAGGAGTACTTGCGTAGCGGTGACAACACCCGTTCGGTGGCGGTGGGCCTGCAGCGCACCGGGCGGATCATTACGAGTGCGGCACTGCTGCTGGTGGTCGTGCTCCTGGCGATGGGCGTCTCCGACCTCTTGTTCCTCAAGATCATCGGTATCGGCCTGGCGATGGCGGTCTTCGTGGACGCCACCCTGGTCCGTGCGGTGATGGTGCCCGCGGCCATGCGGCTGCTGGGCCGGCTCAACTGGTGGCTGCCGGGCCCCCTGCGCCGACTGCATGACCGGGTGGGCATCTCCGAGGGCGGGGACGGGGAGGAGGCCGCCGCCCCGGAGGCGTCCCGGAGGACGCCCGAGCGGGTGTAGCGCCGTGCGCGTGGAGGTCCGGACCTCCACGCGCACGGCACTGGAGCGTCGTTCCTACGCTTCGAAGAGTTCGTTGGTGGAGGAGACGGTGGCGGCCCGGTGGAGCCAGGTGTCGAGCACGTCGAGGTCGTGGCATCCGGTGATGCGCTCGCGGTCGGTGTCGGTGACCTCGATGCCGTGCCCGGCCAGGACGATCAGGAGGGCCTCCGCCTTGCCTTCGGTCCTGCCTTCGGTCCTGAGGCTTTGGGTCCACTCGCTCGTGTACTCGAAGGTGTCCGCCATCATGAGTTTCTCCAGTGCTTTCTGTCCGTCGGTGTCGGCGAGCAGGTGCAGCGAGTATCCAATATACTTCGCCGCCCTCTCCGGATCGATGGTGTCGAGGCCGGTGTGCAGGGCCTCCAGCACGTCCGCCTTGCGGGCCCCGTGCGCCGCCGCCGACAGCACCCCCAGGGTGGGGGAGTCCGCGACGGTCGCCGGGTCGGTGACCACCGGGATGTCCTTCGGCCCGACCACGAGCGGGCTGAGGGTGAAACCCGGGTGCCCGAGCCGGATCGGCTCGGTGTACCAGTCGGCCACGGACTGCCGAGGGCAGACGACCAGCAGACTGACCGGGCACTCGTGCCGGGAGCGCAGGCAGGTCAGGTACTCCGGCCACGTGTAGCGCTTGCGTTCGGAGGTATCGCGCTGGACCTCGACGAGGACGCCCATGAGGTCGTCGTGCCCGCCGCAGGGGCCCTCGCCCCGCAGCATGATCGCCACGTCCGAGCGGCGTTCGACCGGGTCGACGTGTCCGAGGTCGCACGAGGTGATCTCGCTGCGGTCGTAGTCGGGGACCCGCACGCCCCGTTCGCGCAGGAACTCGATGGCCATGTCGGGGGAGTCGGAGAACAACTCCGCGTAGATCTGGTGTTCGGGAGAGATTGCCACGCAGCGGACACTACACAAGGTCACTGGCTTGTGGCGAATCGTAGTCGAAATGTGTGGGCTTCTGGTCTTTGTGGGGAAATGCAAAGAAAAGCGGGCCCGGCCGCTGGAACCGGCGGCCGGGCCCGCAGGGGCCTCACACGCTTACACCGCCTGGGGCGCGCCCTCGTGGAAGGGCTTGCCGTTCACGGCCTCGGACACGCCCACCCGGTCCAGGTAGGGCGTGATCCCGCCGGTGTGGAAGGGCCAGCCAGCGCCCGCGATCAGGCACAGGTCGATGTCGGCCGGCTCGGCCACCACGCCCTCGTCCAGCATGATCCGGATCTCCCGGGCCAGCGCGCGCAGCGCCCGGTCCAGGATCGCGCTCTCCTCCGATGGGGAGTCCCCGCCGCTGATCAGCTCCCTCACCTGCGGATCGATGGTGAGGTCCGGGGCGAAGATTGCCGTCTTGCCTGCCTTGACCACCTCGGCCAGCCCGTCGGAGACCGCGAAGCGGTCGGGGAAGGCCTCGTGCAGCGTCTCGGACACGTGCAGCGCCACCGCCGGGCCGACCAGTTGGAGCAGCATCAGCGGCGACATCGGCAGCCCCAGGGGCGCGACCGCGCGGTCGGCCGCCTCGGGCTCGGTGCCCTCCGACACCGCGCTCAGCACCTCGCCCATGAACAGGGTGAGCAGGCGGTTGACCACGAACGCCGGGGCGTCCTTGCACAGCACCGAGGTCTTCTTCAGCTTCTTGGAGACGGCGAAGGCCGTCGCCAGGGAGGCGTCGTCGGTCTCCGCGCCGCGGACGATCTCCAGCAGTGGCAGGACGGCGACCGGGTTGAAGAAGTGGAAGCCCACCACCCGCTCGGGGTGCTTCAGCCCCGAGGCCATCTCGGTGACCGACAGCGAGGAGGTGTTGGTGGCCAGGACCGCCTCGGGGGAGACCACGGCCTCCAGCTCGGCGAACACCTGCTGCTTGATCGACATCCGCTCGAAGACGGCCTCGATCACGAAATCGGCGTCGGCGAAGGCGTCCTTGGTCAGCGAGCCGGTCACCAGGCCCTTGAGGCGGTTGGCCTGGTCGCCGTTGATCCGCCCCTTGCCCAGGAGCTTGTCGACCTCGCCGTGCACGTAGGCCACGCCCTGGTCCAGGCGCTCCCGGTCGAGGTCGTTCATGACCACGGGCACGTCCAGGCGGCGGGCGAACAGCAGGGCCAACTGCCCGGCCATCAGGCCGGCGCCCACGACGCCGACCTTGGTGACCTTGCGTGCCAGCGCCTTGTCCGGGGCGCCCGCGGGGCGCTTGGCGCGCTTCTGCATCAGGTCGAAGGCGTACAGGCCGGCCTTGAGCTCGTCGCCCATGATGAGGTCGGCCAGTGCCTCGTCCTCGGCGGCGAAGCCCTCGTCGCGCGTGCGGTTCCTCGCCTTGGCCACCAGCTCGACGGCGCGGACCGGGGCGGGGGCGGCGCCGTGCAGCTTGCCCTCCAGTTGGAACCGGGCCGTGTTCACGGCGTCGTCCCAGGCCTGGCCGGTGTCGACCTCGGGGCGCTCGACCGTGATGTCACCCTTGACCACTTTGGCGGCCCAGCGCAGCGACTCCTCGACGAAGTCGGCCGGCTCGAAGAGGGCGTCGGCGATGCCCATCTCGTGGACCTTCGCGCCCTTGATGACCCTGTTCTGGGCGAGCGGGTTGTCGACGATGATCTTCAGTGCCTTCTCCGCACCGATCAGGCGGGGCAGCAGGTAGGTGCCGCCCCAGCCCGGGACGAGGCCGAGGAAGGCCTCGGGCAGGGAGAACGCCGGGACGCCGGAGGAGACGGTGCGGTAGGAGCAGTGCAGCGCCACTTCCACACCACCGCCCATGGCGGCGCCGTTGATGAGTGCGAACGTCGGCACGTCCAGCTCGCCGAGCTTGCGGAACACGTCGTGTCCGAGCTTGCCGATGGCGTGGGCCTGCTCCCACGTCTCCAGCGCGGGGATACCGGTCAGGTCGGCGCCGACGGCGAAGACGAACGGCTTGCCGGTGACGGCCACGGCCGCGATGTCGGTGCGCGCGCGGGCGGCCTCGATCGCCTCGTCCAGGGCGAGCAGCCCGGCCGGGCCGAAGGTGTTCGGCTTGGTGTGGTCGTGCCCGTTGTCCAGGGTGATCAGGACCGCGGTGCCCGCGCCGTAGGGGAGTGCCACGTCACGGGAGATCGCGTTGGTGACGACCTCGGAGCCGAACAGTTCCTTCATGGAGTTGCGCGAGGCGTCTCCGTTGAGGTCGGTGGCCATGTTCACTTGCCCCCCTCGTAGTTGGTGTTCTCCCACAGGACGGTCCCGCCCATGCCCATGCCCACGCACATGGTGGTCAGGCCGTAGCGGACGTCGGGACGCTCGGCGAACTGGCGTGCGAGCTGCATCATGAGGCGGACGCCGGAGGAGGCCAGCGGGTGGCCGAGGGCGATCGCCCCGCCCCACGGGTTGATCCGGGCGTCGTCGTCGGCGATGCCGAAGTGCTCCAGGAAGGCGAGCACCTGCACGGCGAACGCCTCGTTGATCTCGATGAGCCCGATGTCGTCCATCGACATGCCCTGGCGCTCGAAGAGCCTCTCGGTGGCGGGGACCGGACCCACGCCCATGACCTCGGGCTCGACCCCGGCGAAGGAGAAGTCGACCAGGCGCATGCCCGCGTTCAGGCCGAGGTCGGCGGCCACGTCCTCGGCGGCGAGCAGGGCGCCGGTGGCACCGTCGTTGAGGCCCGCGGCGTTGCCGGGGGTCACGTTGCCGTGCGCGCGGAAGGGGGTCTTCAGTCCGGCCAGCGACTCCATGGTCGTGCCGGGCCGGGGCGGCTCGTCCTCGGTGGCCAGGCCGTAGCCCTTCTCCAGGGAGCGGACGGCCATCTCGACCAGGTCCGGTTGGAGGCGGCCGTCGGCGTAGGCCTTGGCGACCTTCTCCTGGCTGCGCACGGCGTAGGCGTCGGCGCGCTCCTTGGTGATGGAGGGGTAGCGGTCGTGCAGGTTCTCCGCGGTGTTGCCCATGACCAGGGCGGACGGGTCGACCAGCTTTTCGGAGAGGAAGCGGGGGTTGGGGTCGACCCCCTCGCCCATGGGGTGGCGGCCCATGTGCTCGACACCGCCGGCGATCACGACGTCGTAGGCGCCGAAGGCGATGCCCGCGCCGGAGGTGGTGACGGCGGTGAGCGCACCCGCGCACATGCGGTCGACGGCGTAGCCGGGGACGGTCTTGGGCAGGCCCGCGAGGATCGCGGCGCTGCGGCCGATCGTCAGGCCCTGGTCGCCGATCTGGGTGGTGGCGGCGATGGCGACCTCGTCGACACGCTCGGGCGGGAGGCCGGGGTTGCGGCGCAGCAGTTCTCGGATGACGCGGACGACCATGTCGTCGGCGCGTGTCTCGGCGTAGAGGCCCTTGCCAGATTTGCCGAACGGGGTGCGTACTCCGTCGACGAACACGACGTCGCGTGCGGTTCGCGGCACGATGGGCCCTCCTTAATCCAACGGTGAACGGACGTGTCGAGCTTATGCTACTCGTCAGTAACAAGTTGCGCGAGTACCGGAGCCCAGAGTCGCGCCGGGTTCGCGGACCCGCCCCGGCCGGACGCCCCGGGTTCGGCCGACGGTGCCCGGGACGGCGACGGCGCGCCCCGGACCCCCGTCCCGAGCGCGCCGTGCGCGTGTTCCGTCTTCCCCTACCCGCGGTCGCGGTCCGCGGCCGCGTGGGCGCCCGCCAGGTCGCGCTTGAGGCGCATGGTCAGGCGGCGCACGTCCGGGTCCCCCGAGGCGCCCAGAGCGGTGCGGTAGGCGTCCCGCAGGACTTCCACCGCCTCCTCGTGCCGGTGCGCCTGCGTGTAGGCGCGCCCCAGCCGGTGGTGCACGGTCAGGGTGTCGATGTGGGACTTGCCCAGCCGCCGCCGACGGCCGGCCAGGACCGTGCGCAGTTGCCCGATCGCGGCCGCGTGGCACTCGGAGCGGATCAGGGCCAGGCTCAGGCTCAGGCGCAGCTCATCGCGCCGCTGGGGTGAGACCGCGTCCTCGATGGCCCGCTCGAAGTGCCCGATCGCCTCCTCCAGGCGGCCGGAGCGCTTGTAACACATCGCAAGGTGCGCCCGCGCCTCCACGGTGTCCTCGTCGGCGGGCCCGAACTGGTCCTCGCGCTCGCGCAGCAGGATCTCCCAGTGCACCGCCGCGTCCGCAGGCCGTCCCGCGTCCTCCAGCGCCCAGGCCAGGTTCTCGCGGATGATCTCCGTGCGGGGGTGTTCCTCGCCGTAGACCGCGGCGACCTCGGCCAGGGCCAGCTCGAACTGCTGGACGGCCATCTCGCGCCGCCCCATCCGCGCATACTTGGTGGCCAGGTTGTTGCGCGCGGCGATCGTGTCCGGGTGCTCGGTCCCGTGCCGTTCCACCAGGGACTGCAGGGTCCGCTCCAGGGCGGTCACGTGCGTTCCCGTGGTCCGGGCGGCGCGCGCGGACGGTGTGTCCGCCGGGACGCCGCCGAAACCGGGCCCCGCGCCGGGTGCGACCGGCGCGGCGGCCGCGGTGGCGGGAACGGGGGCGGGCGGCACCGGATCCAGCACGCGGACCTCCACGTGCTCTTCCGCTCCCTGTCCGTTCTCCTCCGCGGAGGCGGACACGGTCGTGTCCGTCCTGTGCCCGGGGGCCTTGGTCAGGCCGGTCTCGGACAGGAACCCGCGCCAAAGCGACAGCAGACTCACCACACCTCCTCGTGCGTGTGCAAAGGTGTCGGAGCCGGGACGGGCTCCGAGAATAGGACGTCGAACGTGCCCCGGGGGTTGAGGGCACAGTTGTATAACTTAATCGGCCGCTGGTCCGGTGAACACCCTGAAACCCGCCTGAAACCCACCCGAATGCGAGTGACGTCGCGCACAGCGGTGTTGAAGCGGTTAAGAGAGGGTAAGAATTAGTCCTTTTCCGCTTCCCGTAGGGCTGTGGCCAGTGGGGACGCGGTCAGGCCGATCTGCCACTCACGGGCGCCGCGCGAACGCAGGAAGGCGGCGACCGACTCGGGGTCCACCGTCGCGGGCGGCGTCCACGCCAGCCGCCGCACGCTGTCCGGCAGCAGCAGGTTCTCCGTCGGCATGACCACGTCCTCGGCGATCCCCGAGACCGTGGCTCGGGCGCGCTCCAGACGGCGCGCGGCCTCCGGCGCCCGGTCGGCCCACCGGTTCACGGGAGGAGGTCCGTCCCCCGGGGCGTTGGGCCTGGGCAGTTCGGGCCGGCCCATGTCGCGGGCCCGGTCGACGGCCTTGATCCAGGTGTTGAGGTGGCGCCGCGCCAGCTTGATGCCGAACTGCTTGATGCCGAGCAGTTCGGAGGGCGTGCGGGGCATCGCCGAGGCGGCCTCCACGATGGCGGCGTCGGGCAGGACCCGGCCGGGCGAGACGTCCCGTTCCCGGGCGATCTCGTCCCGCGCGTACCAGAGCTCGCGCACGGCGGCCAGCGCCCGCTGGTTGCGCACCCTGTGGATGCCCGACGTACGGCGCCAGGGGTCCTTGCGGGGCTCCTTCGGCGGGGCGGCGAGCACGGACGCGAACTCTTCGCGGGCCCACTCCAGCTTGCCGGTCTCGCTCAGCTCCTCCTCCAGCGCGTCCCGTAGTTCGATGAGGATCTCCACGTCCAGCGCCGCGTAGCGCAGCCAGTCCTCGGGCAGGGGGCGCTGGGACCAGTCCACGGCCGAGTGCTCCTTGGCCAGCCGCACGTGCAGCAGCCGCTCCACCATGAAGCCCAGGCCGACCCGCTGGTAGCCCAGCAGCCGCCCCGCCAGTTCGGTGTCGAAAAGCCGCCGCGGGCGCAGGCGCAGCTCCGACAGGCACGGCAGGTCCTGGTGCGCGGCGTGCAGCACCACCTCGGTGTCGCCGATCGCCGTGTCCAGCCCGGCCAGGTCCGGGCAGTGCACGGGGTCGATCAGCGCCGAACCCGAGCCCTCCCGGCGCAACTGGACCAGGTAGGCGCGCTGGCCGTAGCGGTACCCCGAGGCGCGCTCGGCGTCCACGGCCACCGGCCCGCTGCCTGCGGACACCGCCGCGATGACGTCGGCCAGCGCGTCGGGGTCGGCGGTGACGTCGGGCAGACCCTCGCGCGGTTCCCGCAGCAGCGGCGCCTTCTCAGCGTCGTCGTTCCCTGGGTCGTGGGGTTCTGTCTTGGAGTTCAACGCGTTGGCCACACCACTACGGTATGCGCTGGGGCGACCGGACGCGGAAGCCGACTCCGGTGGCGGGGGGTGCGCAGGTCAGGGCCTGGCGCGCTGTCGGGCGATGTCGGCCACGTCCAGCGGGGGCAGGCCCGCGGCCGAACCCAGCAGGGCCAGCCACGCGGCCACGTGCCCGGACAGGTCCTCCGAGTCCGGCGTCCACGAGGCCCGCATCTCCACCTCGGTGCTGGTCCCCTCCCCGGCCTTGGTGCCGAACCCCTCCGTCGTGGCGCGCGTGACCGTGCCGCTCAGCGTGTGGTGGGCGGCGCCCTGCCCGTCCAGCGCGTCGGTGAGCCAGCTCCAGGCGACCGGCCCGAGCAGGGGATCGACCGCGATCTCCGATTCCAGTTCCGCGTTGACCTGGCACACCAGACGGAACGGTCCAGGCCAGTCCCGGGTGCCCTCGGGGTCGTAGAGGACGATGAGCCGCCCCCAGGCGACTTCCTCCCCCTGGACCGTCACCTCGGCCGACACCGCGGCCGTGTGGGGGGCCAGCCGCTGGGGGGCGGGGATCTCCCCCACGGCGATCTCCGGGCGCGCCGGGGGAGCGTGCAGCGCCCCGACCGCTCGCCGGAACGTCTCGTGCGCGTTCTCGACGCTACCGACATCGGGCATGGTGGAAACGTCAGCCTTCATCTTGTGGTGAGTCGCGACCGGGGCCCGGTCCGGACACGCCCGGACGGCCGACCCCCGGACACGGGTCGGTTGATGGCAACGCAGACGACCGTGGCACGAGTCCTCTACGTCGGTACGGAGTTGGCCCGGCGTGTCGGGGTTTCGTAATGATCTTGGGACCCGTTCGCCGTTCTGGGCCGCGCTTTCCGGCCCTCGCGCATACGGGGAGAGCCGTTCCCGGCCGACCTGCGTGAGAGCACGGCGGCGGGCATGGCACGATCGAGGAGTGACCCTTCAAGACTCTCCTTTCCTCCGCGCCTGCCGCGGACTCCCGGTCCCGCACACACCGGTGTGGTTCATGCGCCAGGCCGGGCGCTCGCTGCCCGAGTACCGGCAGGCCCGCGCCGACGTCTCCATGCTCGACGCCTGTGCGCGTCCGGACCTGATCACCGAGATCACGATGCAGCCGGTACGCCGGTACGACGTCGACGCCGCGATCTACTTCAGCGACATCGTCGTCCCGCTCAAGGCCATCGGGATCGACCTCGACATCAAACCCGGCGTCGGACCGGTCGTGGCCGAGCCGATCCGGGACGCCGGCGGGATCAAGCGGCTCCGCGAGATCGAGCCGGACGACCTGGCCTACGTGACCGAGGCGATCGGGCTGCTGGTCGGTGAGCTGGGCGACAAGCCCCTCATCGGTTTCGCCGGTGCCCCCTTCACCCTCGCCTCCTACCTGATCGAGGGCGGCCCGTCCAAGAACCACGAGCACGCCAAGGCGTTCATGTACGGCGAGCCCGAGCTGTGGAACGAGCTCATGCGCCGCCTGTCCGCCATCACGCTGGGCTTCCTGCGCACCCAGATCGAGGCGGGGGCGAGCGCGGTGCAACTGTTCGACTCCTGGGTCGGCGCCCTCAGCGCCGAGGACTACCGGGCCTCGGTGTTGCCGCACACCGCGTGGATCTTCGACCAACTGGCCCGGTTCGACGTCCCGCGCATCCACTTCGGGGTGGGCACCGGTGAACTGCTCGGCCTGCTCGGCGAAGCCGGGGCCGACGTGGTGGGCGTTGACTGGCGGGTCCCGCTGGACGAGGCCGCCCGGCGCGTCGGCCCCGGCAGGGCGCTCCAGGGCAACCTGGACCCGGCGGCCCTGTTCGCCCCCTGGGAGGTCGTCGCCGAGCGCACCCGCGACATCCTCTCCAGAAGCGACGCCGCCGACGGCCACATCTTCAACCTGGGCCACGGGGTCCTGCCGAGCACCGACCCGGACGTGCTCGCGCGCCTCACCGCTTTCGTGCACGAGCAGAGCGCGGTCTGAGCACCGGCAGCCGTTCCGTGAACGCGGTGCTCGGGCGCCCGCGGGACCGCCGGAGGTTCCCGTTGCCCGGGCGCCCGAGCACGAACCGTTGGGAAGCCGCCTATTCCCCGTCGGACGACCCCTCGCCGGAGGCCTCTTCCCGCTCGGAGCCGGAGGACTCCGTCGGTGCCGTCTCCGAGGCGGACCGGGCGCGGCGCCGTCGGCGCCACCACCACAGCGGGCCGACGATCGCGGCGGCCAGGGCCGCGAACGGCAGCACCCACCCCAGGAACACCAGGAGCCACAGCACCATCGCCACCAGGGCCTCCCAGCCCTGCTTGAGTGCGCCGAGGAACCCGAGGTCCTCGCCGTCGGGCCGCTCGACGTAGCTCTCCGGCGGGCTCAGCCGCAGGTGGACGGTCGAGTAGGACGTCTGGTCGGTCAGGGTCTCCAACCGCGCCTGGAACGCCTCCAGCTCCGACTGGCGGCGCTGGATCTGCTCCTCTACGCGCAGCAGTTCGTCGACGTTCTCGGCCTCCTCCAGGTAGCCGCGCAGGGTGTCCAGCGACGTCTCCGCCGACTCGATGCGGCTCTCGACGTCCGTCACCTCCTCGGTGACGTCGTTCACGCTGCGCTCCAGGTCCGAGCGGTCGCCCAGCCCGGCCAGGGCGGAGAGCACCGCCTCGTAGCCCTCGTTGGGCACGCGCAGTGTCAGGAAGGCGCTCGGCGTGCCCCCGGAGGGCGTGGAGACGTGCTCGGAGGCGACGTAGCCGTCGGCCGCGATCACGAGCTCCTTGGCCTCCTCGGCCGTCGCGGTGACGTCGTCCACGCGCACGGTCATGTGCGCGGTGTGGATGAGCGCCCGGTCGGGGGCCTCAAGGTCGGCGTCGACGGACCCGCCCTCGGCGGGGGCCTCGGCCATCGCGTCCTCGTCCGCGGCGAAGTCCTGGGCCCGCGACTCCTCCTCGACGGCGAGTGCCTGCCCGGCCTCGGGGGCAGCGGCCTCGCCGCCGGAGAAGGATTCAGCGGCACCGTCGGAGGCCGTCGTGCCGGGGCCCGCGGAGCACGCCGTGAGGAGGGCGGCGGCCAGGCCCAGGGAGAGCAGCGCGCCCACGCGTCGGCGCGCTCGGGGGAGTGTTGTGGTAGCCATTCCCGTTCGACGCACCCGGTCCCGGGCGCGGTTTCGCTCCCGGAGTCACGACACGGCAACGCTACGGCAACGCTCCGGGGCAGGGGCCGGAACCGGTCGCGTACGGGTGGTGTCCGGTCGATGTGATCCAGGACATCTGGAAAGCTGGAGGCATGGCACAAGCACCCCACGTCATCGTGGTCGGGGGCGGGGTCTCCGGACTCGCCGCGGCCCACCGCCTCACCGTGCTGGGGGCCGCCGTCACCGTGCTGGAGGCCGCCGACGCGCCCGGCGGCAAACTCCGCGTCTCACCGGTCGCGGGCGTGCCCGTCGACGAGGGGGCCGAATCCGTCATCGCCCGCCGCCCCGAGGCGGTCGCGCTCTTCTCCGAACTCGGCCTGGACGGAGCGGTCGTCCACCCCGGCCCCGGCTCCGCCGCCCTCTACAGCAGGGGGGAGCTCAGGCCGATCCCCGGCGGCCAGCTCATGGGTGTGCCCGGCGACCTGCGCGCCCTGGCCCGCAGCGGTGTGCTCAGCCCCGCTGGGACCCTCAGGGCCGCACTCGACCTCGCCCTGCCGCGCACACCCGTCCACGGCGACGTGCCCGTGGCCGCCCACATCGGCAGGCGGATGGGCCGACAGGTCGTCGACCGGCTGGTCGAGCCGCTCCTGGGCGGCGTCTACGCGGGCCGGGCCGACCGCCTCTCCCTGGAGTCCGCCCTGCCGCAGATCCTGCCCATGGCGCGCGAGGGCGGCTCCCTGCTCCGCGGGGTGCGCGCCTCCCTGCGCGGGCGCGGCGCGGCGCCCACCGCGTCGGGGCCGGTGTTCGCCTCCCTGAGGGGCGGTATCGCCGAACTCGCCTCGGCCCTCGCCCAGCGCTGCGGTCCGCGCCTGCGCACCCGTACCCGGGCCGTCTCCCTGCACCGCCTGGAGCGGGGATGGCGTGTGCGCCCCGACCCGGGTACCCCGATCGACTGCGACGCGGTGCTGCTGGCCTGCCCCGCGCCCGAGGCGGCGCGCCTGCTCACGGGGCACGCCCCCGGAGCCGCGTGCGAACTGGGCGCGGTGGAGCACGCCGACACCGTATTGGTCACCTTCGCTCTGCCCGCCTCCGCCTTCCCCGAGCCCCCCTCCGGCACGGGCTTCCTCGTTCCCGCGGGGGAGGGGCTCACCGTCAAGGCCGCCACCTACTCCAGCAACAAGTGGCCCTGGATCGCCGACGCGCTGCGCACGGCCCACCCCGGCGACGACCTCGTCGTGGTGCGGTGCTCGATCGGCAGGGCGGGCGAGACCGGGGTGCTGGAGCGCTCCGACGAGGAACTCGCCGCCGTCGCGGCGGCCGACCTGGCCACCGTGGCCGGCGTGTCCGGGCCCCCGGCGGCGACCCGGGTGACCCGCTGGGCGGACGCGCTGCCCCAGTACGGTGTCGGCCACGCAGCTCGCGTCCAACGCGTCCGATCCGCGGTGGAGGCGTTGCCCGGCCTGGAGGTGTGCGGCGCCGTCTACGGCGGTGTCGGCATCCCCGCCTGCATCGCCGAGGCCGATGGGGCCGCCGAGCGACTGGCGGCCGCACTCACCACGACCAGTCCGACTCTCCGCGGCACCGGTGCCGACGGAACCGAACAGCAAGGAGCCAACCCGTGACGGGCCAGCAGAACACCGCCGTCGCCGCCGACGGCACGGACCTCAACGCGCTCATCCGCTACACCATGTGGTCGGTCTTCAGGGTCGACGGCCTGGAGGGCGTCGACCGGGCCGCGGCCGCCGACGAGGTCCAGACCCTCTTCGACAAGGCCTCCGAGCGCGGTGTCACCACCCGGGGCAGCTACGACGTGCAGGGCCTGCGCGCCGATGCCGACACCATGTTCTGGTGGGTGGCCGAGACCTCCGAGCAGGTCCAGGAGATGTACGCCGCCTTCCGCCGCACCCGTCTGGGGCGCGCGAGCACCCCCGTGTGGTCGGTCGCGGGCCTGCACCGCCCCGCGGAGTTCAACCGCGGCC
The DNA here is from genome assembly GCF_048060475.1 of Nocardiopsis sp. LOL_012. NCBI lineage: Bacteria > Bacillati > Actinomycetota > Actinomycetes > Streptosporangiales > Nocardiopsidaceae > Nocardiopsis > Nocardiopsis sp. LOL_012. The sequence goes on from NZ_JBHMIV010000022.1 coordinate 70,247, forward strand.
ACGTGCCGGCCTTCCTGGCGGGCGAGGAACCGCGCGACCACCTGTGCGTGTACCCGTTCGTGCGGTCCTACGAGTGGTACCTGCTGCCCGACGACGAGCGCCGTGCGATGCTCGCCGAACACGGCCGGATGGCCGCGCCCTACCCGGACGTGCGCGCCAACACCGTCTCCTCCTTCGGCCTGAACGACTACGAGTGGCTGCTGGCCTTCGAGGCCGACGAGCTGCACCGGATCGTCGACTTGATGCGCCACCTGCGCGGCGCCAAGGCGCGGCTGCACACCCGCGAGGAGGTGCCGTTCTACACCGGCCGCCGCAAGAGCGTCGCCGAACTCGTGGAGTCCCTGCCCTAACGGGGACCGGGGCGCCCCCTCGGGGGCACCCCGGATCAGCGCTCGGCTGAGCCGCGCTGGGCCCGGACGTGGAAGGGGACCGTGACGATGACGGCGAGCACCGCGGCGCTCATGAGGTAGATGAGCACGTCGCCGGCGGGCAGGCCCAGCCCCCAGAGGGCCATGAGCGCCACACCCGCGCCCAGGGCGGCCAGGACGGCGTGGAGCTTGCGGCCGCGCGGCTTGGGGTAGGCCATCCGGCTCACCATGAGCCAGGAGATCAGCAGTACGGCGGTGACGGCGACGGACACGTGCGGGTCGATGAGGACCACGGTCACCACGGCCATCGCGCCGAACGGGCAGGGCAGGCCGGTGAAGTAGCGCGCGTCCGGTGCCTGGCAGGAGAAGCGCGCCAGACGGACGATGACGGCCAGCAGGACGGCGCCGCCGACCATGACGGGCACGGCCGAGGGCAGGCCGGCACCCATGCCCCACACGACGAAGAAGAACGCCGGGGCGAACCCGAAGCTGACCACGTCGGCGAGGTTGTCCAGTTCGGCGCCCATGCCGCTGCCGCCGAGCTTGCGGGCGACGCGGCCGTCCAGGACGTCGAGGGCCGCCGCTACCAGCAGCAGGCCGACCACGGTGGCCACCGCGGTCCGGGGGAGCGGGCCGCCGACACCGGAGGCCACGTGGGCCGAGTGCGCTGTGGCCAGCGCCCACACCGCGAGGAACCCGCACAGGGCGTTGCCCAGGGTCAGGTAGTCCGCCACCCCCAGGCGCGGCCGGGGGGCCTCGGAGCGGGCGGGCGCGGCGCGCCCCGGCTCGACGGCGTGCTCAGTCGGCGTCAATGCGGGTTTCTCCGGCACGGACCCTCTGGCCGACCTCCACCGCCGGGCCGACACCGGCCGGTAGGTAGACGTCGACACGCGACCCGAACCGGATGAGCCCGATCCTCTCACCTTGCTCGACCTTCTGCCCCGCAGCGAGATACGGGACGATACGCCTGACCATCGCGCCGGCGATTTGAACGACCGTGATCTCACCGATCTCGGTTTCAAGGGTCCAGATGACGCGCTCATTACGCTCGCTGTCCTTGTCGAATGCGGGGCGGAAACCCCCGGGGCGGTGCTCGACCCGGGTGACCAGGCCGGCGAGGGGAGCACGGTTGACGTGCACGTTGAGGGGGTTCATGAACACCGCGACCCGGGTCCGCCCGTCGGGGCGGGGGTCGACGCTCTGGACGACACCGTCGGCCGCCGACAGTACCCGGCCGGTGGCCGGGCCCCGTTCGGGGTCGCGGAAGAACCACGCCATCCCCGCGGCCAGGGCGATGACCGGTGCGGCGGCCGCCGCCCTCGGGAGTGAGCCCCGGGCCACCAGCGCGGCGGCCCCAGCGGCGCCCAGCGCCGGCAGGAGCCAGGGGGCCGACCCCTGGGCCATGCCCAGGCGTGGCCGGGCCGGGGGGCGGTGGGATACGGCTGTGGGAGGTGCGTCGTCGCTCATGAGCGCTTTCGTGGGTCGGTCGGTCGGTCCGTGCGGCGGTCACCGCTGCGGGGTGCCCGTGCTCGGGGCGGGTGCGCGAAAGGGCCGGGTGGGCCCCTCCGTACGGGTGCTCCGCGGGCCGGCGGTGCCGACCCGGGGCGCATTGGAGGTGATTATCCCCGATACACGGAGAAGGGCGGTCCGCAGCCGACCTCGCACGAGCGGGTCCGGAGCGGAGCGTTAGGAGGACAACCTACTATCCGCCCCCCTCGTCCGGCTCCAGGGTGAGCGCGATGGAGTTGATGCAGTAGCGGGCGTCGGTCGGCGTGCCGTACCCCTCGCCGTGGAACACGTGTCCCAGGTGGGAGGCGCACGCGGCGCACCGCACCTCGGTGCGGACCATGCCCAGGGAGGCGTCCTCGTGCAGGGTGACCGACGAGGAGTCGGCGGGGTCCCAGAAGCTCGGCCACCCGCAGTGCGAGTCGAACTTCTCGGCGGAGCGGAACAGCTCGCCGCCGCACCCCCGGCACCGGTAGACCCCGACGGTCTTGGTGTCGACGTAGGCGCCGGTCCACGGCCGCTCGGTACCCGCCTGCCTGAGCACGGCGTACTCCTCGTCGGAGAGGCGTTCGCGCCATTCCTGGTCGGTCTCGGGAATCCGCCGCGTGCCGTCGGCGGAGTCCGGGTTCACTGGGTCAGCCATGGTGTCGACGTTACAGCTCCTGGCCGGGAACGTCCCGCCTCAGGCCGCGGCCGCACCGGGACGGGGCCGCTGTTTCGGTGCCGCCGCGCCCGCCATGTCACTGCTGAACACCCATAAGGTCACATACTTCTTACTTCACACGTTGTCGCGTTCGTCCTTCCAGACCAGGGGTAGGGCTCCCAACGGAGTCAGTGGTCGGCTCTTCCCCCGAGGCAGGTGACATGGCGGTTACGGCATATCAACTCGGAATAGGTAAGCGGCCGCTGCGTGTGGGAAGGATCAGGTACGGACTGTGGTGGGTGGGCCAGATCGCCGCAGACGTCCACGCCTGGTCACGGATGGTGGCCGCGGCGGCGGCCGCCATCGGCCGGGAACTGCGCTGGGCCACGGTGCTCAGCGCACGGGCCACGGCGGCGTCTCTCGACGCGATCAGGCCGAGTCCCTGGAGCGACCGGAAGCTGCTCGCTTTCCTGTCGGTCGTCGCGCTCTGCGCTTCGACGGTCGCCTTCGTCCTCGGACTCGGTGTGTCGCGGTGGGTCAAGACGGCGCCGGACAGTTCGCTCTTCGCCTCAGCGGGAGCGATCGCGGTGGGAGCGGTGCTCCTGCCGATGGCGTTCCTGGTGTTCGCCTCCAGACGGAGTAGTCGCTGAGTTCCGTCTCGACGGGGGGGCGCGCCGTGCGGCGCGCCCCCTCCCGCGTAGGACCGTGCGCCCGCCTCAGGCGTCGAAGTCGTACTGGAGCACGTAGGCCGATCCGTCCATGGTGATTTCGTTGAACTCCACGGGCCGGTGCTCGGCGGTCAGTGCGGTCCGGGCCACCTCCAGCACGGGGGTGCCCGCCGCGAGCCGCAGCCGATCCCTCTCCTCGGGGGTGGGCATGCGGACGCGGATCTCCTCGGTGAAGTGGGCCGGGGCGTACCCCAGTTCGGCCAGACGGGCGTAGATCCCGCCCGGGCCGCTGTCGGCCTCGCGCACGCGCAGGGCCGCGGCTCCGTCGCCCCCGGTCTCCAGAACCGCCAGGGGAAGGTGGGAGACCGCGCTCTGCACGGGTCGGCCCTCCACCAGGTACCGGCGCGAGCGTCGCACCACCCGGGCCTGCCCGGTCAGCTCCAGCGCCCGCGCGACGTGCTCGGCGGGTAACGCCTCCTCCACGTGCACGGAGTCGACCTCGTATCCGCGGTCCGCTCCGTCCGTCTGCCAGATGGCACGCCCGCCGCTCCACAGCCCCTTGGATAGGCGGCGGGCACCGTGTCTTCGGACCGGGCGGAACAGCCGGACGTAGATGCCCGAACCGCGCACGGCCACGGCCAGGCCTTCGTTGATGAGTACGGAGAGCGCTTGGCGGGCCGTGGCCCGTGCGATGCCGTGGCGCTCCATCAGGACGTTCTCACCGGGTAGCCGGTCACCGTCGGTGTACCGGCCGGAGCGGATCAGTCCGCGTAGTTCTTCGGCGATCTCCCGGTAGACCGGAGGGGACCTGTGGTCGGACGTCGGCACTGCGTTCATCCTCTCGGCGGAGGGCCAACGCCCCGCTGGCGTGGTGGGTAGCCAGTGGGGGGCTCCAATGGATGGCACACATCGGGTATGTCCGGTCACGCGACGGTTCATGCCTTGTTTCGGGGGGACCGGAAACGACCTTTGGCGACCGCTTCCTCAGGTGTCGCCCGGATCCCTGACGTAACGCGCGAACAGGCTTCCTTCGGACTCCAGCAACCCGGCCAGCCGTACGGGACGGCACCGCGCAGAGGCCCGCTCCGGGGCCCCGGGCGTCCCCGGCCCGCCCGCCACCACGCGCGGAGACCCCGACCCCAGCAGGTGGGGGCTGGTCGTCAGGCACAACTCGTCCAGCAGCCCGGCCGAGACGAACTCGGCGAGCAGGTGCGGCCCGCCCTCGGTCAGGACGCGGTACAGACCCCGTTCCCCGAGGGCGTCCACGATGTGCTCCGGTCCCACGGAGAGGCCCTCGACCACCACCACGTCCGCGTGCCGGCGGACCCGGGCCAGGCGCTCCGCCGGCGCCCCGGCGACGGTCAGGACGATGGTGCGCCGGCCCTGCGGGTCCGCCTCCAGCAGCCCCTCCGGCAGATCCAGCGACCGGGAGACCACCGCGGTCGGCGGCGCGGGTGGCCGCCCGCGCCGCAGCGGCTCCCACGCCCTCCTGGCGCGCAGGACCCGGTACCCCTCCGAACGCGCGGTCCGCGCCCCCACCAGCAGTACGTCGCACAGCCCCCGCAGGGTGCCCAGCAGCCTGCGGTCGGCCGCCGAGGACAGGTCGCGGCTGCCCCCCGACGGCCCGACCGCGCCGCCGTCCGCGCTGGCGACCATGTTCGCCCGGATCCACGGGCGCTCCAGGCGGTCGGGGTAGGCGTAGGCGGCGGCCGGGTCCGCGTCCCCCGCGCCGGGGCGAGGCAGGAGTTCGCGGAACCGTACGGGTGGTGCGCTGTCGGAGACCATGGCCGCCAGCCTGCCACCTAACGGCCGGGGCCGTGGGTGTGGGACACACGGCGCAGCAGTACCAGCGCCCGGTCGATCACCCGTACCGGCTCCGAGGCCGACGCCGAGGGGCGCCCCGCGACGTCGGGCTCGGCCGTGTCCAGCACCGTCTCCCACGCCATCCCGTACTCCGTGCCGGGCAGGGTGAAGTCGACTGAGCCCGCCCCGCTGTTGAGCAGCAGCAGGAAGGAGCTGTCCCGGATCCGCCGTCCCCGCGGGTCGGGTTCAGTGATCGCGTCGCCGTTGAGGAACACGCCCAGCGCCTGCCCGTTCGCGCTCCAGTCCGGACCCGACATGGGCTTGCCGTCCGGGCGCAGCCACACGATGTCGGGCAGGCCGCCGTCCCCCCGGGATCCGCCGCCCTCCACGGGGCTGCCCCGGAAGAACCGCCGCCGCCGGAACACCGGGTGGTCGCGGCGCAGCCGCGCGAGCGTGCGCACGTAGTCCAGCAGGTCGTTTCCGGGGCCGCCCTCCGCCAGTCCGGCGCCCTTCCAGTCGATCCAGGAGATCTCGTTGTCCTGGCAGTAGGCGTTGTTGTTGCCCCCCTGGGTGCGCCCCACCTCGTCCCCGTGCGAGAGCATCACCACGCCCTGGGACAGGTACAGGGTGGCGAGGAGGTTGCGCACCTGGCGGCGGCGCAGGGTGACGATCTCCGGATCCCGAGTGGGCCCCTCCGCACCGTGGTTCCAGGAGCGGTTGTCGTCGGTTCCGTCCCGGTTGTCCTCGCCGTTGGCCTCGTTGTGCTTGTGGTCGTAGGAGACCAGGTCGGCCAGGGTGAACCCGTCGTGGCAGGTGATGAAGTTGATGGAGGCCACCGGGCGGCGGCCGTCGTCCTGGTAGAGGTCGCTGGACCCGGCCAGGCGGGAGGCCAGTTCGCCCAGGACCGGCCGTCCCCGCCAGTAGTCGCGCACGGTGTCGCGGTACTTGCCGTTCCACTCCGTCCACAGGGGAGGGAAGTTGCCCACCTGGTAGCCGCCCGGACCCACGTCCCAGGGTTCGGCGATCAGCTTGACCTGGGAGATCACCGGGTCCTGCTGCACGATGTCGAAGAACGTGCTCAGCCGGTCCACGTCGTGGAACTCCCGGGCCAGCGCGGAGGCCAGGTCGAAGCGGAACCCGTCCACGTGCATCTCCAGGACCCAGTACCGCAGCGAGTCCATGATGAGCTGGAGCGAGTGCGGGTGGCGCACGTTGAGACTGTTGCCGCAGCCGGTGTAGTCCAGGTAGTAGCGCTGGTCCTCGTCGCCGACCCGGTAGTAGCTCAGGTTGTCGATCCCGCGCAGCGACAGTGTGGGGCCCATGTGGTCGCCCTCGGCGGTGTGGTTGTAGACCACGTCCAGCAGCACCTCGATGCCCGCCTCGTGCAGCGACCGCACCATGGCCTTGAACTCCTGCACCTGCTGGCCGCGTGAGCCGCGCGCCGCGTACCCGCTGTGCGGGGCCAGGTAGGCCAGGGTGTTGTACCCCCAGTAGTTGGTGAGCCCGCGCGCCACCATGGCGTGCTCGGGCACGAAGTGGTGGATGGGCATGAGCTCGACCGCGGTCACGCCCAGCGAAGTGAGGTATTCGATCATCACCGGGTGGGCCAGCCCCGTGTAGGTCCCCCGCTGGTGCTCGGGGATTCCCGGATGGCGCATGGTCAGGCCGCGCAGGTGCGTCTCGTAGATCACCGTCCGGTGGTACGGGGTGCTGGGTCTGGACTCGTTGCCCCAGTCGAAGAAGGGGCTGACCACCACGCATTTGGGCACGTACGGGGCGCTGTCGGCGTTGTTGCGGCGCGAGGGCTCGGCGAAGTGGTAGCTGAACAGCGACTCGTGCCAGGTCAGCTCCCCGTTCAGGGCCTTGGCGTAGGGGTCGGTGAGCAGCTTGTTGGGGTTGCACCGCAGGCCGCGCTCGGGCGCGTAGGGCCCGTGCACCCGGTAGCCGTACTGCTGCCCCGGACCGACACCGGGCAGGTACACGTGCCAGACGAACCCGTCGTACTCGGTCAGGGGAACACGGGTCTCCTCCCCCTCGTCGTCGAACAGGCACAGGTCCACGTGTTCGGCGATCTCGGAGAAGAGGGAGAAGTTGGTGCCGGAACCGTCGTAGGTCGCACCGAGCGGATAGGAACTACCTGGCCAGACTTCCACCATGGGCGTCGCAGTCTCTTGGGTCAGGGCCCGGGGAGCGGGCGGTCGGGTCGTGGTCGACTACTTCCCTACCGCTCCGGTCACCGAAATATGCAGATCAGAGCGATGATCCTTCGCTCCTCTGCCGGGATCGGCCGCTTTTCATGCGAAAAGTCGGTCGGGTTCGGTCCCAACCCGACGCTCACCGGCGGGGCCGCGCCCGCTCCAGGATCGCGCCGGTGTCCACACCCCGGGGCAGGGTGCCGAAGACGTGGCCCCAGCGTCCGTCCAGGCGGCTGGCCGTGAACGCCTCCGCGACGGCGGTCGGCGCGTGGCGCAGCAGCAGCGACGCCTGGAGGGTGAGGGCCAGCAGTTCCACCACCGACCGCGCCCGGTACTCCGCCTCGTCCGGGTCGCCGAGCGCGGACTCCACCTCCTTGAGGGCCGCGTCGTAGCGCGCGTCCGCACCCGAGGCCGACCGCAGTTCGGCCGTCAGCGCCTCCACCGCCTCCGGTGCGCGCCCCATCGCGCGCAGCACGTCCAGGGCGGCCACGTTGCCCGAACCCTCCCAGACGGAGTTCAGCGGGGAGTCCCGGAACAGCCGCGGCATCCCCGACTCCTCGACGTAGCCGTTGCCGCCCAGGCACTCCAGCGCCTCGGCCGCGTGCGCCGGATGGCGCTTGGCCACCCAGAACTTGCCCACGGCCACACCCAGGCGGCGGAAGGCGGTCTCCGCCGCGTCCCCGCGCACGGAGCGGTCCACGGCACCCGCGAGCCGCGTCATCAGCGCCGTGGCGGCCTCGGACTCCAGAGCCAGGTCGGCCAGGACGTTGCGCATGAGCGGCTGCTCCACGAGAGGGGCGCCGAACACGCCGCGGTGCTCGGCGTGGTGCAGGGCGTGCACGAGGGCCGCCCGCATCCCCGCGGCCGAGCCGATGACGCAGTCCAGCCGGGTGCTGTTGACCATCTCGATGATGGTGGGCACGCCCCGGCCCGGCTCGCCCACCAGGTGGGCTACGGCGCCGTCGTACTCCAGCTCCGCGGAGGCGTTCGATCTGTTGCCCAGTTTGTCCTTCAGCCTCTGGAGGCGCAGGGCGTTGCGGGAGCCGTCCTCCAGCACACGCGGGACCAGGAAGCAGCTCAGCCCCTCGGGTGCCTGGGCGAGGGTGAGGAAGAGGTCGCCCATCGGCGCGGAGGTGAACCACTTGTGCCCGGTGAGCAGGTGGTGGCCCTCAGCGGTGGGGACGGCGCGCGTGGTGTTGGCGCGCACGTCGGAGCCGCCCTGCTTCTCCGTCATCGACATGCCCGCGATGAGGCCGCGCTTGGACAGGGGCGGGCGCAGGCCGAAGTCGTAGGTCCGCGACGTGAGCAGCGGCTCGTACCGCGCGGCCAGGGCAGGGGAGTGGCGCAGGGCCGGCACCGCCGCGTAGGTCATCGAGACCGGGCAGCCGTGACCGCTCTCGGGCTGCGACCACAGGAAGAACTTGGCGGCGCGCGCCACGTGCGCGCCCTCGCGCCCGTCCGCCCACGGGGCGGCGTGCAGTCCGTGCGCCACGGCCTGCTCCATGAGGACGTGGTAGGCGGGCTGGTAGTCGACCTCGTCGACGCGGTGGCCGTAGCGGTCGTGTGTGCGCAGCACCGGCGTGTAGGTGTTGGCGGCCTCGCCCCAGGCGCGCACCCGCTCGCTTCCGGCGGCGTCGCCGACCGCGCGCACCTCCGCCTCGGACCAGCCGGCGCCCTCGCGGCGCAGCCCCTCCAGGAGCGCGGGATCCTCGGCGGCGGAGTAGTCACCGAGCGGGGGAGCCTGGTTGAACACCTCGTGCGTCGCGGGCATATGCGCCTCTTTGTCCCTTTTGGTGGCAGGTGGGGGACATCATACTCGCGTTTGCCCGAAGAGTAGAATCTTGTTCGGTTTCTGGGTGTCGTCCTAGGAGCTGTTTTCGAACGCGGTGCCGCATCGCAGGGGGTCGGCTCGGGCGCCCACGGGGCTGGCGGAGGTGCCGGAGGCGGG